>JBGSMO010000053.1:0-17544 GCA_041740115.1 Pirellulales bacterium | reverse complement strand
CGTTGTGCTGAGTCGGGCCGACATGATCGACGCGGCGGCGCGCGAGGAAGTTCGAGCGCGGGTGGCTCGGCTGGTTCCTGAGGCCGCGTGGGCAGAGGTCGAGCATCGGCCAGCGTCGCTCGTCGACTCGGCCGGGGCCGTTTATCCGCTGGAGGGACTGCGTGATCAGCAGGTCGTCGCGTTCTGCGGCATTGGAAATCCCGCGGGGTTTCGGCATACGATCGAAGGGCTCGGCTGCCGTGTGGAGCGGTGGCGAGAGTTCCCGGACCACCACGACTACTCGCGGGAGAACGTCGAGGAACTCGCGGGGCTGATCCGCGAGTCGGGGGCCCGGTTCGCCGTCTGCACTCGCAAGGATCTGGTGAAGCTGCGCGTGCCGGCGATCGGCGGGGCAGCGTTGCGGGCGGTCGGCGTCGAGTTGAGCTTTTTAAGCGGCGAGGCGGAGTTGACGGCGGCGCTTCGACCGATTGCCGATCGCGCCCGCGAGGGCAACGACGAGATGTTCGTTGAGGCGTAGTGGCTCGGCGGGGCTGGACTGGTCGCTTGAGCGGCCAGTCCGGAAGTGCTTGGAGAGCATGCCCACGAGAGGGGCCAAAACTTAGCGGATCGTGTGGACTTCGATCTCGTTGACCAGGCGCCCAAGCAGGCGGGTGTCCATCGCGGTCATCGCCAGGTGCTGGGCGATCTGCTTCACATGGTACGAGCGCGAGACGCCGCGAAGGACGAATTGACCCTGTTCAACGGTGACCGCAAGGTCCCGAATGCGGCCGGTCAGCTGCGTTTCGAGCGAGCGGAAGATTTCGTCGGCGACTTCGTCGAGGCGGACATCGGCCGGCTTGTGGATCGTCAGCCGCGGCGTCTGCGGGCGCTTCGTGAAGGGCCCGGTAGCTTCCGAGTCGCCGAGCGTCGTCTGTAGCGTCGCCGCGACGCGCGATTCGTCGTCGCGCTGGGCCGCTTTGCGCGTCAGCAGTTCGTCGCCGGCGATTCGATTGGAACTCCGCCCGCTGATTTTGATCATCGACTAACCTCCTTGCGATCTCGCGGACGCCTTCATGTGCGACCGCGCGCTAACAACGTTGCTCGTTCCATCGCCTTCTCGGCAATTCCAACTGCGTGCCGTGAAGATGACGCATTCCATGCGCCGCTGATCGCAGAAGCCAGCCAGTTCCTTCGGGGGGCGGACGGCCGGGAGGGAGATCAAGGTGGGTCGTCGCGGAAGTGGAGCCGTCGCCCGCCGGCTCAATCTAGTCCGATTGATGGAGAAACGTCAACAGAAGTTCGGACGTTTTGAGACTGCTTGCACGAGGAAACGGTGTCGAGAGCCTTTTGCCACTAGAGGGACTGCCTTCAGTGGAACGATGCCAGTCGCAAAAGGCTCACGACACCATCCTGCATCGAACCTCAAGCGACGTTTAGCTTTCCGGCTTCAGTCAAATAGCGCAACACCTCTTCGGCGAGCGCCGCTGGGCTGAACTCAGCCGACTTCAGCACCAGCTGCGGTTCGATCGGCGCCTCGTAGGGAGCGTCGATGCCCGTAAAGTTCTTAATTTGCCCAGCCCGCGCCTTTTGATAGAGCCCCTTCGGATCGCGCGACTCGCATACCTCCAATGGGGCGTCGACGAACACCTCGATGAAGTCGCCCGGCGCGAGCGTCGCCCGCACGGCGTCTCGGTCGGAACGATAGGGACTGACGAACGCCGTCAGGGTGACGAGCCCAGCGTCGCACATTAGTTGCGCCACGGAGCCGACGCGGCGGATATTCTCTTCGCGATCTTGCTGACCGAAGCCGAGGCCGAAGCGCTGGCCGAATTCCTCGCCGTAGCGCTCTGCTAGCATCTGCGGCGTCGCGTTGAGGCCGTGGCGAACGTTGTCGCCGTCGAGCAGATAGGTGCGGACGCCGCGCTCGAAGAGCTTATGGTCGACGACGTTGGCGACGGTGCTTTTGCCGCAGCCGCTGAGGCCGGTGAACCAGACGACGCAGCCGCGATGGCCGTTCTGCTGCTCGCGATCAGCGCGGGTGACGGCTTGGTTGTGCCAGACGACGATGGGATCGGTGGGGTTCATCTAAGAATTCTAACCACCAAGACACGAAGGCACGAAGGGGGCACGAAGGGGAAGACATTTAACCGCCAAGGACGCCAAGAGCGCCAAGGAAAGACGGTATTGCTCAATTCCCTTCGCGCCTTCGCGTGAGACACTTTTTCCTTAAAAGATCTCACGCAATGGCGCAGAGGCGCAAAGAATGACAAATACAAGGGTGGACTGAGTATTTCCGTCGTGTCCGTCGTGGTTCGATCCCCCCGCATTTTCTTGGCGCTTTTGGCGTCCTTGGCGGTTAGGTCTTTCGGCCTAGTCGAGGATTCCCGCCAGTTCGCAGAGGTGGGCGGAGACGACGGGCTGCGGGCAGCTCCAGACGAGGAAGAAGAGGGCTTCGCGGCACCAGCGACCTGCGGGGTGGCCGACGACGAAGCCGGCGCCCTTGGCGGCGGCGAGGGAGGCTTGAGTGGCGCGGAGGACGAGGCTGTTGGCGCCGCCGCGAAGCTCGTCGTTCGTGCACCGCGGCTCATTGCGGATCGCGGCGAAGAGCGACGCTTCGAGTTCTTCCCACTCGCGGAGAAGGCCGTCGCGCGGCGGTTCGAGCTCGGGCCGTTTGATCGCTTCGCTGGAGATGAAGTCGATCGCCGCCTTCGCGAGTCCCAGTGCGAGCGTCGAGGTACCGAGGCCGCCGGTGCCGGCCCCTTTGCCCGCCGACATCACGTTTTCGACGGGGCCGGCGATGAGCCACTCCTCGCCGACGAAGACGTTTTCGAGTTTGAACTGGCCGGTGTGGCTGGCCGAGAGGCCGACGAGCTTCGCCGGCGGCGGCGTGCTGACGCCGGGGAGCGTGCTCGGCACGGCGGCGAGGAGTTGCTCGCTCGTGGGTGCGTCGCCGTTCATCAGCGTGGCGCCGAGGACGACATAATCAGCGTGGTCGGCGCCGGTGACCCAGGGGCTGAAACCGTCGAGGAGGAAGCCGCCGTCGACTCTTCGCGCTTGGAGGACTGGCTTCGCAACGTGTCGTCGGCTCGTGGTGAGGTGCGAGATGCCGACGGTGGCGAAGAGCTCGCCGCTGGTGAGGCCAGGGAGCAGCCGTTCTTTGAGCGACTGGTTCGTCGACGACTCGATTCGGCGGCAGGCGCCGTCGCGCTGCGTTTGGATGAACGAGGTCGTGAGGCAGGCGCCGCTGAGGGCGAGGTAGCCGCGGAGGATCGACTCCTGGTCCCACGCCTGGCCCCCCCACTCGGGGCCAGCGAACCACTCGTAGACGCCGTAGTCGGCGAACAGCTTCAGCTGCTCGGCGGGCCAGTCGCCTGATTCGTCGAGCCGCTCCGCCCCTGCGGCCAGCTCGCCGCAGAGCTCGGCGAGGGCGGCGTCGTGGGGGGAGCGGATGACAGTGGGCATGATGATTCGGTCCGCACGCAGGAAAACGGCTAGCCGAACCGCCACGCGGTCCGGGATGCAGCGTCCAACGCGTCGCCGACCCGGAGGGCGGTGGCCCTCCGGCTAGTGAGTCATCTGCTATGCAACGCGTCGAGACGCGTTTAGCGGACGCTCATGTCGCTGCTCACGCCGCCGGCGGCGACGAGGTACGCTTTTTGAACGTAGTCGGTCACCATGCGATGGGCACTGAAGCGGGCGGCGAGCGTCGCGATCGAGTTCGTCATCCGGGCGATCCACTCGTGCGGCAGGCCGTCGGCGTCGCGGAGGTAGAACAACGGGATGATCTCCTCCGACAGCACGCGGATGAGATCTTCGCCGTCGCGGGCGTCGTTGATCTCGACGTCGGCATGGGCGACGCCGCCGCCGATCGAGAAGCCGTTCATGCCGTTGTAGGCTTCGGCCCACCAACCGTCGAGCACCGAGAAATTGAGACCGCCGTTGAGCACCGCCTTCTGGCCGCTCGTGCCGGAGGCTTCCAGCGGCCGCCGCGGGTTGTTGAGCCACACGTCGACGCCCTGCACCATGTGGCGGGCGACGTTGATGTCGTAATCTTCGATGAAGACGACTCGACCGGCGAACCGCGGGTCATGCCGCAGGTTGGCGATTTTCTGAATCAGCTTCTTGCCCGGCTCGTCGGCCGGATGGGCCTTGCCGGCGAAAATCAACTGCACAGGACGATTCGGGTCGTCGAGCAGATCGGCCATTTGGTCGATGCTGCGGAGGAACAAATCGGCCCGTTTGTAGGTAGCGAACCGGCGAGCGAAACCGATCGTTAGCGCGTTGGGATCAAGCACGGTACGGGCCGCTTCGATGATCGCCGGATCTTCGTTGCGGCGTCGCGACTGGCGGCTCACGCGGCGGCGGACGAACTCCAGCAGCCTGCTCTTGAGCGCGTTGTGCGTTTCCCATAACTCGCCCGGATCGACGGCGTAGATCTTTTGCCAGATGTCGGGCTCGCCCATGCGGGTGTGCCATTCGGTGCCGAGATACTTGTCGTAGAGCTGGACCATCGGGTAGGCGAGCCACGTCGGAATGTGGACGCCGTTGGTGATGTGGCCGATCGGGATTTCTTCTTCGACGCGCCACGGCCAGAGGTGGGCCCACATGCGGCGCGAGACGTGACCGTGGAGCGAGCTAACGGCGTTGGCGCGACGCGAGAGCTTCAGGCCGATGACGGTCATGCAGAACGATTCGCCCTCGTTCTGCGGTTCGACGCGGCCGAGGCCCATCAGTTGCTCGTACGAGATGCCGAGCTTCTGCCGCAGCGGGCCGAGATGCTCTTCGATCATGCCGCCGTCGAAGCGGTCGTGACCGGCCGGCACCGGCGTGTGGGTTGTGAAGACGGTGTGCGCGGCGACTTCGCGGAGGGCCTCGTCGAACGAGAGCCCATCTTCGTGCATCCGCTCGCGAATGACTTCCAGCGGGGCGAACCCGCTGTGGCCTTCGTTAAGGTGATAGACGCCGGGCTTGATGCCGAGCGCCCGGAGGGCTTTCACGCCGCCAATGCCCAGGACCAGTTCCTGGCGAATGCGGGTCCGGACGTCGCCGCCGTAGAGCCGCGACGTGAGGCCGCGATCTTCGGGGCTGTTGCCTTCGACGTCGCAGTCGAGCAAGTAGAGATGGACGCGGCCGACATGCATCAGCCAGACCTTGGCGAGGAGCTTGCCGTGCGTCGTTTCAATCTCGACGGTGATTGGCTTGCCGTTGGGATCGCGAGCCGGCTCCATCGGGAGGTTCTCGACCTTGGTGTCGAGGTACTCCTCATTTTGCCAACCTTCGTCGTTTAGATGCTGCTTGAAATAACCCTGATCGTAGAATAGCCCGATCGCCACGAGTGGAATGCCGAGGCCGCTGGCGCTTTTGATGTGGTCGCCCGAGAGGACGCCGAGGCCGCCGCTGTAGATCGGCACCGACTCGTGAATGCCGAACTCCGCGGAGAAGTAGGCGACCGGCATGGCGCCAAGGACGCCGGCCTCGCGGGCGCCCCAGGTCGTGCGGGTGTTGGCGAGATAATCTTTCAGCCGGCGATGGGCCTGATTGATGCGGGTGTAGAGCACCATCTCCGAAGCGCGCTCCGCCACCTGATCGGGCGTCATCTCGGCGAGGAGCGCGATCGGGTTGTGGTCGATCTGCCGCCAGCGGACCGGGTCGAGGTCGCGGAAGAGATTCACCACCTCGGGGTGCCAACTCCACCACAAGTTGCGAGCCAAGGCCATGCACTTGTCGTATAAATGCTGGGGAGTGATCTCCGACCAGTTGGCCCGAGTGATGTTGGCCGCGGAGCTAGGAATCTCGGTTTGGCTCATGGGGGGCGTTTTCCTTCGTGGAGTAGCCGCCAAAATCGGGTGGGAAATCGCAACGCTAGCAGGCCGCCGCTGCCCGCAATAGCGGATTATACCGCAGTTTGCGGCGGATGCGACTGAATATTCCGCCGCGGGGTTGCCTAATCGCGTTCCCACGCGAAGCAGGGAAGAGTTATCGGCCGACGGACTGGCTCGCTTCCACGAAAAAGCCGCCCGGCGTTGGCATAATGATGCCTAAAGCCACAGCGTTACTTCAGGAAACGCGCAATTCGAGAAAGCGCTACGCGACATCGATCTTGGCGAGCGGGCCGGTACTATCGCCGACGGCATCGACCTGCACATCGGCGGCGTGGAGCATCTTGAGATAGAGATTCATCAGCGGCGTGCCGTTGTCGTACTTTAGGTGCCGGCCGCCGATGAGGCCGGCCGAGGCGCCGCCGGCGAGGATGATCGGCAGGTCGTCGTGGTTGTGGCGATTGCCGTCGCCGAGGCCGCTGCCGTAAACGATCATCGTGTTGTCCAGGAGCGTCGTGCCGTCGGCCTCGCGAACCGCGTCGAGCCGGCCGAGGAAGTGGGCGAACTGCTCCATGTGGTAGCGATTGATCTTGGCGATCTTCGCCTGTTTGTCGGCGTTGCCTTGATGGTGCGAGAGAGAGTGATGCCCTTCGGCCACTTCAATCATCTGATACGAACGATCGCTTCCCTCGTTGGCGAACATCCAGGAGGCGACGCGCGTCATATCGGTTTGCAGCGCCACCGCGAGCAGGTCGCCCATGAGTCCCGTGTGCTTGGCATAGTCCTTCGGCACGCCGCGGGGACGGGTCATGCGGTCGTCGACGTATAACTCATCGTTGGGGCTGTCGATCCGTTTTTCGATTTCCCGAACGCCTTCGAGATACTGGTCGAGCTTCTGGGCGTCGCTCTTGGCGAGCGAGCGCCGCAAGCCGCGGGCGTCTTGTTGGACGAGGTCGAGAATGCTCTTACGCTCCAGATCGCGCTTGGCCCGCGACTGGGTGCGATCGTCCTCGCTGCCGCCGCCGAACATGCGGTCGAACAGTTGCCGCGGATTGACCTCTTTGCCGGCGGGAGTGGTGGGCGAACGCCAGGAGATGTTGTTCGAGTAGGCGCAGCTGTAGCCGCTGTCGCAGCCGCCGGCGAGACGGCCCTCTTCGATGCCGAGCTCCAGCGAGGCGAAACGCGTCATCTTGCCGAGTTGCTCCGCGGCGACCTGGTCGACCGAGATGCCGGCCTTGATCCCCTTGCCGTCGGTTTTCACGGGATGAACGCCGGTGAGGAACGTCGCGGCCGAACGGGCGTGATCGCCGGCGCCGTCGCCGAGCGCGAAGCCTTGAGCATGGGAGAGTCCGCTGAGAACCTGTATCTTTTGGCGGACGGCGGCGAGCGGTTCGAGCGTTTTGGGGAGGACGAAGTCGGCGCCTTCGGTCGCCGGGGTCCAATCTGGCATGTGGGCGCCGTTCGGGATGAACAGGAACGCCATCCGCAGCGGCGGCTTGCCGGCGTTGACGGCCGAGGCCCACGCGGAGCGGGGGAGCGCGCTTTCCATGAAGGGGACTGCGAGCGCCGCGCCGAGGCCGCGGAGGAAGGTTCGGCGTTGCATGGAGGGAAGGTTGCCCATCTTCATCGCCTCGTTGCTTGGATCTTTTTTGGCGCCCGACCGGACCGCGCGGCGGTCCGGCTATTGGTTGGCGTTTGCTGAGTGAGGCGCTACCTACTCACCTACTCACTTATTCACCCATTCACTCAGCCGCATCGATGCGCTGCTGGAACGGCGTCGTCTTCACCACCGCGCGCACCATGCTAGCGAACGTATCACCGTTGGCCTCGGCGGCGGCGACGATCTCGTTCACCGCACAAGTATCATACGGTTCCAAACCTCGTCCCAGTCCGAAAATCAACAATCTCTCCGCCAAACTGCGTCGCACGCGGGCGAAATCGGCCAGCAGCACGTCGCGCAAGCTTGCGGGACCGTTCAACTTCCGCCCATCGGGAAGTTCGCCCGAGGCGTCGATCGGCTGGTCGCCTTCCATGTCGCGCCAACGGCCGACAGCGTCGAAGTTCTCCATCGCGAGGCCGATGGGGTCCATTCGCTTGTGGCACGACGCGCATGTCGGATCGGCGCGGTGGACTTCCAATCGCTCGCGGAGCGTTTTGTGCGTTAGCTCGCCGCTCGCTTCGGGGAGGCTGCCGGCGTCGGGCGGGGGCGGGGGCGGCGGATCGGCAAGCAAGTGATCGAGGACCCATTTGCCGCGGAGGACCGGCGACGTGCGATCCTCGAACGCGGTGACCGACAACACGCTGCCGTGGGCGAGGATGCCGGCATGGCGCTCCGCCGGCAACTCGACGCGGACGAATTCTTCGCCGGTCGGTTCAGCCATGCCGTAGTGCTTGGCGAGGCGTCCGTCGACGAAGCTGTAGTCCGCCGAGAGGAGCGTCGTCAGTGGGAGGTTGTTCCGCACGACGTCTTGGACGAGGCGGAACGTTTCCTCACGGAACGAATCGCGCAGGGCGTTGTCGAACTCGGGGAAATGTTGCGGGCTCCGCTGCATCGTTTCGAGCTTGCGAGTTTCGAGCCACTGCTCGCTGAAGTTGCGGATGAGCTGATCGGCCCGCGGGCTGTTGAGGAGGCGATCGATTTGCGAATCGATCTTTTCGCGCAGCTTTCCCTCGGCGGCGAGTTGCAGAAGCTCGTCGTCGGGCATCGAACTCCAGAGGAAATAGCTGAGTTGCGTTGCGAGTTCGTAATCGCTGAGCGGATGAGCGGCGGTTGCGGGCGTGTTAGGCTGCGGCGCGGATTCGTCGCTCGCCGCCAAAATGGGCGATTCGTCCCCAATGAAGAGAAACTGCGGCGAGACGAGAAGCGCTTGAAGGGCTAACTGCATCGCGCGTTCGAACGAATCGCCGCGTTCGCGGGCGCCGGCGACGAGGCCGACGATGCGATCGATCTCTGCTGCGGAGGCAGGCCGGCGGTAGCCGCGGCCGAGCAGCTTGCTGATCACGCTACGCGTCGGTTCGCTCCAAGCATCGTTGTTCTGCCATTGTTCGAGCGATGGTGCGCCATCGAGCAAGCGGCGGTGCGATTCCGGGAGCTTTTCGGCAAGTAACGCGGCGGTGGGGCCAATCACGTCGATGGCAATGACGAACAGATTACGGTCGCGCCGCTCTTTATCTTCCGCCAAGGGATTCCAAGCGTCGTTGGTCATCTCCACTCCGACGGTGGCGACCCCGGGCTCGCCATGGAAGCGAGCGACGTAGGTTTGCGGATCTTCCTTTTGCTCAGCGGTGACGTTGACGATCGCGAGTTCCTTCTCGCCCTGACTGATGCGCATCTTGGTCGGCTCGTCGCCCATCTGCGAGGCGAACGCCTTAACGCGGACGATGTAGTCGCCGGCCTCAGGGATCGGCAACTCGGCCCAGATGCGGCCGCCTGAGAACAACCCGCGGACGCCGCGCGCTGCAGAGCCGCCGTGGAGCTCGCCCCAGGCGAAATGTTGTTTTGGTTCGGTAATCGACTCCGGCGTGACGATTGCCTTGGCGGCGATCTCTTCCGCCGCTTGAAGATACTTCTCCAGCAGCAGCGTCGGCAGCGAAAGGACGTCGCCGTTGTTGTCGAACCCATAGCCCAGCTCGTCGCGCGGAAAGAACTTGGCGGCGTCGAAGTCGACGCCGACCAGATCGCGGACCGTGTTTTGGTATTCGGTGCGATTGAGCCGTCGCAGCGTCGGGCGGCCCGGGTTCTGCGGCTGGGAACAATCGGGGTCGGCCAGTTCTTCGCCCAGCCACGCTAGGGCGGCGTCGCGCTCGGCGTCTTCGGGCTGCGTCATGTCGGCAGGCGGCATTGCGCCCGCTTTGATTCGCTGGACGGCCCGCTCCCACTGCAGCCGGCGATGGGGGACGCTGGGGGCGGCCAGCAGCTTGTCGAAATCGAGTCCCGCTTCCGCCGAGTCGCCACTGTGGCAGTCAATGCAGTAGGCCTGCACGAAGGGGCCGATGGCGTGTTCCATCGTCGGCCGCGGCGATAAATCCTCGGCGCGAGCGGATCCGCCGATGACGTCAAACCAAATCGTTCCCAGAGCGACGGCGACGCCGTAGCAGAAGAGACGGCCGGCGTTTGTCGCGTGGTGGGTCAAATCGACATCCGCAACAGGGCAGGGGCGGCGAGGCAGGACTTTCCATTATAGCCGAAGCGGGCCCCGGGTCGCCAATGTCTGTTCACGGGTTCGGGGAAGAATGCTCGATTGCGGGACCCCGTTGCGGCGCTTAGAGTTAAGTAGGCAAGCTGGACCACTCGTTCCCACGCTCCGCATGGGAACGTACTTCCCGCCGTTCTGCGGCAAAACACAATCTGTTCATTCATTTACGGATCTAACGCCCGAACTCACGACGCAGAGCGTCGGTCCTTACGTTCCCACGCGGAGCGTGGGAATGAGATGCAAACGAGAAGCAATTTAGACAACGCCCATGACCATTCGCGACGCCTACGGCCCGAACCGCTTCGGCCTCTCTTTTGAACTCTTCCCTCCCAAGTCGGTCGAGGGGATGACGAGCCTGTTTCAGCACGTCGACGAGTTGGTGAAATTCGATCCCAGTTACATTACCTGCACGTTCGGGGCGGGCGGTTCGACGCAAGACCGGACGCTCGACGTCATTGCCGGCGTCCGTGACAAGTACGACGTGCCGGTGGCCACGCATCTCACCTGCGTGGGACTGACGGCGCCGCAAATTGGCGAATACCTAGCCAAGGCGCTCGACCGCGGCGTCGACAACGTCGTCGCCCTGCGCGGCGATCCGCCCAAAGGGGAGACGGCATTCAAGCCGATCGCCGGCGGATTCTCCTACGCCAACGAACTGGTCGGCTACATCCGCCGCGACTTCCCGCAGATGGGGATCGCCGTCGGCGGCTATCCCGAAAGGCACCAGGAGGCGCCGAGTCTCGCCGTCGATCTCGACAACTTGAAGCGCAAGGTCGACGCCGGCGCCGACGTCGTGATCACGCAACTCTTCTACAACAACGACGACTATTTCCGCTTCCGCGACACTTGCCGGGCCCTTGGCATCGAGATTCCGATCGTGCCGGGCCTGTTGCCGGTGACGAACCTCGCGCAGATCCAGCGGATCGCGTCGCTTTGCGGGGCGAAGCTCCCGCCGCGGTTTGTCGCGGCGCTGGAGAAGCATGCCGACGATCCGGAGGGGCAGTTCACCGCCGGCGTCGACTTTGCCATCGAGCAAGCGATCGGACTGCTCGAAGGGGACATCCCCGGCATTCACTTCTACGTGCTGAACAAGTCCGAGGCGACCCGGCGCGTGTTGAACGCGCTTCCCCAGTTCGCCGAAGAATGATCGGCTTGCGCCCCTCCTGCTTCCTAGCTGACCCCAGCGATCACCGTTCGACATGAGCATCGACCCCCAGGTCAGCGCCGATTTGACGGGTCGCGAAATTGGCGACTATCGAATCTTGCGTCGTCTCGGCGCCGGCGGCATGGCGGAGGTTTATTTGGCCGAGCAGAAATCGCTCGGCCGGCAGGTGGCGTTCAAGGTGTTGCAGTCGACGCTCGCTCGCGACGCCAACTATGTGGCTCGCTTTCAGCATGAAGCCCGGGCGGCCGCCGCACTGGTGCATGCCAACATCGTACAGATCTTTGAAGTCGGCCACGCCGGCGGCGTCCACTTCATCGCCCAGGAATACGTCCGCGGCAAAAACCTCGGCGAAATTCTCAAGCGTGACGCCGCTCTCAATCCGCGGCTGGTGCTCGACATCCTCCGGCAAGTTTCGGCTGCCCTCTGCAAGGCGGCGGAAGTGGGAATCGTGCACCGCGATTTGAAGCCGGAGAACATTCTGCTCGGCAATTCGGGCGAGGTGAAAGTCGCCGACTTCGGCCTGGCGCGGATGGAAAGCACCGACGCGAAGACGCTCACGCAAGTCGGCGTCGCGATGGGGACGCCCCTCTACATGAGCCCGGAGCAAATCGAAGGTCGCTCGGTCGACGCCCGCAGCGACGTCTACTCGCTCGGCATCACGAGCTACCATCTTCTGGCTGGTTCGCCTCCCTATGGCGGCGACACGGCGCTGGCGATCGCGCTGCAACACCTGAATGCGACGCCTAAGCCGATCGAGAACGTCCGCTCCGACGTGCCGAGCGGATTGGCTCGCGTCGTGCATCGCATGATCGCCAAGCGCCCCGAGCAGCGTTACCAGAGTGCCGGCGAGCTGCTTGGCGACCTGCGCAAACTCGCCGGCGAAGCGTCGGCCCAAGGGTGGGGCGACGGGCCCGAAGAGTGGTCGCTCGCCGAGTTGATCGCGTCGGCCGACTCGCGGAGCCGGGCGGCCGCGGAGCTCGGTCGGCTGATGAAGGAGAGCGCCCAGCTACAGCCGCGACGTTGGAAGCCGAGTCGTGCGCTGCTGTTCCTGCTCGGAGCCGTGGGGTTTGGGTTGTTGCTGGGCGTGCTGCTCAGGCCGCGTCCGTATCTCGCAGGTCAGCCAGTCGTCAATGTGCAGAAACGCGACACCGCGTGGGCCCAACTCTTCCAGGCGAACATTGCGCCGAGCGAAGAGGCGTGGCGGGCGGTGCGGCGCTACTTTCCTAACGAAGATCAGTACGTTTACGATTTGGCCGACGTCGGTCTGGTGCGCTACTATCTCTTCTATTCGCAATCGCCCGACTACGCTGACGCGTTGCCGATTCTGCAATCGCTGTCGCAGACCAGCGAGGCGGCGTCGCCTGGTTCGCCGTTGCGGCCGTTCGTTTTCGCGGGGCTGTGCGTGGTCAATCAACAGCTCGGACGCACCGAAGAAGCCGTCGCCGCGGCGGCCCAATTGAACGGCGCGATGCGCGACGAGCTCCGTCGTTCGGACGGCCGGATGTACGAGATGCTGCGGACATCGCTGGACGAGCTTGGAAATTAGAACCCGGTTCGTCCCCTTCTTCATTTCGCGCGAAGGCGCGATCGCGTGAGGCATTTTCTCTCCAGCGCAAGACAGTCATTGACGGGCGTCTTCGCGCCGATTTTTTCGACATCGACCAACCCCAAATCGGGCCATTTCACGAGGTACAAAAAACATGCAAAAATAGTGAACAAGAGTATAGTTATTGGCCGCGCGATTTGTTAGGTTTCTGCTCGGGTCGCAGCTTGCAGGGCGAATGGCTCTCGCTGCGGCAGCGACGCAATTCCTCTTTCTTTTTGCAAACCGGAGACTCCCATGGCTGCACCGAAAAAACGAGCCCACGATCGTATCCTCCCTTTCGAGCGTCCCGACGAGCCGGACGACGTTCCGCCCGAGTCGCCGCTTCATCCAGCCTTCGATGAGTGCGACGACGAATCGCTCCTGGATCTCGACGCCGAATACTGGGAGGCGTTGCTCCTCGACGACGACTACGAAGTTCTGCCAGAGAAAGGAGATTTTTGGGCCGACCAGGACGCCGCCTAGCGATCGAATGCGCTTCCTGCAGAGCAACGACGGTCGCTTTGCGCTTCTTCCAATCTTTCCACGCCATCTCGATGAGGAACGAACGATGCTATCCACTGCATTGATTATGGAAGTTCGCCGGGAACTGGACCGCGGCGAACTCTCATTCCGAGAAATCTCGAAGCGAGTAGGAGTGAGTCGCGGCATCATCGCCGCGATGGCCAAGGGCGAACGCGGAAATCACGGCCGCTTGTTCGCCGAGGAAGGCGACCGCAGCCATCCCCGGCGACCGCTGGCGAGCCCAACTCGCTGCCCCGAGTGCGGGGGATTGGTGTACGCACCGTGCCGACTCTGCGAAGCTCGTGCATGTCGAAAACGAACGTTGGAGATGCGGCGACTGCAACGCCAACCAACGCTGCAGCCGCGTCGGGCGGCATGACGCGAGTGAAGAGCGGTTATTCTGCGCGCGGCGAAGAATGTGCGGGGCGATTTGCGGTGCGAATGAAAGTCTACGATCGAGCGGCGGCCACGACGTCGACGTATTTCTTGGCTAAGGACGAGAGTTCATCCCAATTGCCGGCCATGATGAGATCTTTTTTGACGAGCGACGAGCCGACGCCGATGGCTACGGCGCCGGCCTTGATCCAATCAGCGGCGGTGGTCAGATCGACGCCGCCAGTGGGGGTGAGCTTTACCTGCGGCAGCGGGCCGTGGACGTCGCGCAAGTATTGGGGGCCGAAATGATTCGCCGGGAAAACCTTCACGACGTCGGCGCCGGCGCTCCAGGCGGCGAGGATCTCGGTCGGCGTCAGCGCGCCGGGGACGGCGACGCAGTCGTAGCGGTGGGCCATTTCGATCACTTCGACGCTCAGGATCGGCGAGAAGATGAAGCGGGCGCCGGCCAGGATCGCCGCCCGCGCTGTTGCCGCGTCGAGCACCGACCCGGCGCCGATGAGCGCGTTCTTACCCAGTTCGCGGCTCGCTTGAGCAATCGCATCTAGCGCCCCGGGCGTGGTCATAGTAATTTCACACGCCTGAACGCCGCCTGCTGAGAGGGCGCGGCAGACGCTGACGAGTTGATCGCCTGATTCGGCGCGAATGACGGCGATGACGCCGGTGTCGATGAGCTGGTTAAGCGTGGTCAATCGGTCGGTCACAAAACTCTCCGTTCAAAAGATCAGTGACGTCGAAACGTTAACTTTTGAGCAATCCAATTTTGGTTCAGGCGGACGACGTGCCAACAAAAGAAACCCCAAACCAAGATGAGACTGCCAAGTGCAGGGCCGATTGCGTCTTCTTCTTCACTGAGTATCAATAGCCCTCCGACTAGCAGGGCATACGCAGCGATTGCCAACAACAGTGTGCGTAGGCTAAAGCGAGGCCATTGCCATTTCAACTCACTACGATCTGCTTCACTATTTAGCGGCATGGGGCGTGCCTTACTCGTGCCGTCGCGGTTCAATACTCAGAGTCGCCCGATCATCATCCCGCCGTCGATGTTCACCACCTGACCGGTCGCGTAAGGAAACTCGCCGCGCGCCAGCGCCGCGACGGCGCGACCGATGTCTTCCGGTCGGCCCCAACGGGGTTCGAGCGTGAGTCCCTCCGCGATCATCCGATCATACTTCTCTTTCACTCCGGCCGTCATGTCGGTGGCGATCACGCCGGGGCGAATTTCATAGACGCGGATGCCAAACTCAGCGAGCCGCACGGCCCAGAGCTTCGTCGCCATGCTCGTGCCGGCGCGGGCCATGCAGTAATCGCCGCGGTTGATCGACGCGATCTCGGCGGAGATCGACGAGATGTTGATGATGCAGCCGTCGAACGCGGCGTCGACTTGTCGCTGCTCAGCCATCCAATTGGCGACCGCTTGGGTCAGAAAGTAGGGGCCTTTCAAATTGACGGCGAAGATTTCGTCGAACGACTCTTCGGTCGCCTCAAGAATGTCGGCCCGGACGCGCGGGGCGATGCCGGCGTTGTTCGCGAGCAGATTGAGTTGACCGAATTTACGTCGAATTTGTTCGAGACACGCGGCGCGATCGTCGGCTTTCGAAATGTCACCTCGGACGTAGATCGTTTCGGGCGACTTGGCTCTCAGCGCGTCGAGCGTCTCGCGGACGTCGCTTTCGGCGCGTATGCCGTTAATCGCCAGTCGCCAGCCATCGGCAGCGAGCGCTTGGGCGATGCCAAGACCAATGCCGCGGCTGCCGCCGGTGACGAATGCGGTTCGATTGGTTGGTAAAGAGTTCATCTAGTTCAATGGGAAGAGTTTAAACCGCGAATCACGCGAATCTTCGCGAATTAAGAATCACTGAAGTGAGAGCGGCAATGAACGATCTGAGACTGTTTTGAGCATCTGAATATTCATAGAAAAAGCAGGGAGACATGTTTTCATTCGCGTCGATTCGCGTGATTCGCGGTTGAACCATATTCACTGAGCCGCGAGCGGCAGGTGGAAGGCGTAGTAGGATTGCTCACGGGCAAGACGCTCGACATAGAGCACCGCCTCCAATAAATGATAGTCGCCCCACATGCACGCTTCGCCGTTCGGCACGCTGGATCCCTGGGGCGTGTAATCCCAATTCCGCGGCCGATGGTAGATCGTGTGGAGCAGCACGCCGTCATGTTGCGGATCGCTCGCGAGATACGGCTCATGCAAAAGCGATCGCAGCGTCGTGAGGCCCGCCGCCCAGAAACGGTCGCCGGCCTCTTGGTCGCCCGATTGCTGCAGTCGTCGCCCGAGGCGGAGCAGCCCCTGGCAAGCGATCGCCGAGGCGGAACTGTCGACCGGTTCGTAAGTATTGAACGGATCGGCGGGGCGATTGAGGTAGTCGCCGAGATTCGCGAGGCCAGGCGCGCCGGTGTCCCAGTAGCAGATCCCGTCCGTCGGCGTCTGCTCGATGAAGAAATCGCAGGTCGCCTGCGCCGCGCGAAGCATCATCGCCTCAATCGCCGCGCGCCCGCCGTGTGGATCCAGATCGGCGTCGCTGACGTCGTCGAGAAACTCCAACTGTTCCGCATAACCCAGCATTACCCACGCCAAGCCGCGGGTCCATGTCGTGAACGGGGAGTAGCCTTGCTGCGAACTCGGGCAACGATAGCGGCCGTCGTTCACATTGAAGATGCTTTCATGGACGACGCGGCCACGAACGTCGTAGGCGTCGCGCCCCTCGCCGTAGTAAACGTTGTACTCGGCATTCGCGCGGGCATGTTTCACTAAGCGTTCGAGCAGATTGATCGGGGCGTCGTTTTCGCCGAGAACTTGCGTTCCCAACTGGTGCCCCAGTGCGAGGACGCGGAGCGAACGCATCGTGTCGCTGAAGAGCGAGTGGGGGCCGTTGAACGAATAAATGTGGCCGCCATCCTTTTCAATCGGACTCCATCGCGCCGCTTGCACCGCGGCGGACGCCTTCAGGGCCAGTTCGTAGTATTCGAGTTGATTCGCCTCATCCGGCAAACGCCCTTCAAAGATCAACCGCCGCATGTTGCCGTAAGTGCTGACATTATTGAATCCATGGTCATGGACGCCGAAGTGGGTGACGTGCGACGCCATGTCGCGTCGCGTGCCGTCGCGGCCGATGGCGAGGAGCGATTCATCGCCCGTAGCGTCGAACGCGAGCAGCGCCGAGCCGTATTGAAAGCCGCGCGTCCACTCGGTCCAACCCTGCGGCTCGTAGCGTCCCGCGCGGGTGATGACCGGCGACGGGGCGTTGTGGGGGAACCGCTCGGCGATGCGGCGAATCTTCGGCGCGGCGAGCGACCAGAGGCGTTCGCACGCGGGGAGGAGCGATTGGGGCGTGAGCGAAGAGTCGAGCGAGATCATCGCTGAATGATGCCTACGGCGATGGCGGTTGTCTAGTGAGGAGCCCGCTCGGCTGTCATCCTGAGCAGAGCGAAGGATCTGGCAGTTCGAACGTGATTCTAGATTCTTCGCTCCTCTCAGAATGACAGTGTATGAGCCTGCGCGAGCAGCAATTCGCCGCGGCCGAGTTGCAGGAGATCGCCGTGGAAGAGTTCCACAGTTGTCGCCAACTGCGATAGCTTCTCCGGCGCGAACGACTCGTTCGCGAGCTGCGCTTCGAGCATGCGTAACATCGGCAGCGGGCCGCGGTATCCGGACTTGAAGGTGGGGAGAAGCGTCGGCCGCGGGGTTCCGAAAACGCCAATCGTTCCCCGCCGCATTCCCATGCCGACGTGGGGGCCGCTGCTGCCGAAGACCAGGATCGTGCCGGCGAGCATGCGAAAGCCGAGGTTGACGCCGACCGCACCGGCGACAGCGATCAGCCCGCGGCGCATCTGGGCGCCGACTTCGTCGCCGGCGTCACCGTCGATGAGAAT
>JBGSMO010000025.1:0-43148 GCA_041740115.1 Pirellulales bacterium | reverse complement strand
GCCGCCGGGGCGAGCCGTGGCCAGTTCCAGAGGCAGCGACCCAATTAGGCACGCCGCCAAGAGTAACGTGGTGAGGTTCCTCATTGCGCCGCTCCTGTGGCTGGGGCCGCAGCGGCCGGGACTGCCGCCGCGTCGGCGGTTTCGGCCACGCGCTTCATCGTCACGGGGTCGGCCGTCGGCTCGGGAGCGCCGTCGACTTCCTTGGCGATCGTTTGGACCGTAATCGTGTCGCCGTCGACTTGCGTGATCACTTGCGTGCCGGAGGCGAGGCGGCCGTCGGCCAGCGTTTCGGTCTTGCGCAGAATCCACTCGGCTCCGTTTTGCGACCAGCTTCCTTCGCCGAACGAACCGTCGGAGTTAAACGCCCACGAACGAATCTGCTTCACCGCGGGATCCCAACCGATGATCTGAGTTCCTTGGAACGGTTCTTCATCTTCGCGGATCACGTCGTACGAGCGAATCAGGAAAGCCTGGCTTGGCGACCAGCGCATGATCGACGTCACCGTGGCTGTGTCCGACTCGTCTTGCCATGTGCCGACCATCCATTCGAGCGGCTGGAGGGCCTGGCGCGGCGTGACGGGGGTCGGCAAATCGGATTCGTGAACCGTATCGAGCAGCCACTTGCCGTCCTGCTTCACGAAGATCGCGGTGTAGGCCGAGATGGCCGGTTCGGCGTTGGGGATCACCACGGTGGTCACGCCATCGACAATGGCGGTGTCGCCGCCGATGACGCGCACTTCGTCGGCGCCGCCGGAGAGGAGAATTTCCGGCGTGGCGGTGAAGACCTTGGCGAAGTCTTTCGCCAGCGCTTCGCGGCCTGACGAACGCTCGCCCGTTTCCTTGTTCACGTAGGTTCCGGTCGGCGTCCAGAACGAGACCAGCGTCTCGGCGTCATGGCGATTGAACGCTTCGACGTAGGCCGCCATCGCCTGCTGCACGGCGATCGTGTCGTCGGCCGCCGGCGCTGCTGCCGGAGGCGTGGCGGGCGCTGCCGCCGGTTTGGCCTGCGGCGTTGCCGCGGGTTGTTGGGCCTGCGTCATTTCGGCGACGAGCGCCGCGCATAGAACTGCAACCGCGAATCGGAACATCGGAAAGCTCCCGTCGGACAACTGCCGAATGTCTGTGAATTTGGTGAAGTTGCCTGAGTCAAAAAGGGTCCGCCACGAACCCACATAAGCTTGCCACCCATCGGCGGGGTTGGTCAAGGAAATCTGGCACAATCTGCAGATTTTAACATGCGAGCGTTTACGATTGCGACGACTCGCGGGCTTGCCGGAGTTTGGCGCGAATCACTTGAAGTCTCTCCCCCAATTCGACTTCAAAACCGCGGTCGACGGGTCGGTAATATTCTCGCTCGACGCCGAGGTAGTCTTGCGCGGCGACGCCCCCTTCGGCATCGTGGGCGTACTCGTATCCCGCGCCGTGGCCGAGGCGTTTGGCCCCCGCGTAATGGCCGTCGCGCAGGTGCGTCGGCACCGGCACGAGACGCCCTTCGCGAACGTCGCCGCGGGCTTCGCCGATGGCGACGGTGGCGGCGTTCGATTTTGGGGCGCAGGCCAGATAGGCGACGCACTGCGCGAGCGAAAGTTGGCACTCCGGCAAGCCGACGAATTCGCACGCCTGCATCGTCGCCACGGCGAGCGTCAGGGCCTGGGGATCGGCGTTGCCGACGTCTTCGCTGGCCAGGATGACGAGCCGGCGGCAGAGGAACCGCACGTCTTCGCCCCCTTCGAGCATCCGCGCGAGCCAGTACATGCCGGCGTCGGGGTCGCTGCCACGGATCGACTTGATCAGTGCGCTGATCGAATCGTAATGGGAGTCGCCGTCGGCGTCATATTGGATCGCCTTCCGCTGGACGCTCTCCGCCGCTAGTTCGCGGGTGAAATGGATAGGGCATTGGTCGGAGGAAAGGACGCCGATTTCCAGGGCCGAGAGGGCCTGTCGGGCGTCGCCGTCGCTCACCTGGGCGAGGAACTCCAGCGCATTCTCGTCGGCTTCAATCGGCAGCTTGCCGAGGCCGCGATCCTTGTCGGCGATCGCCCGCCGTAAGACTTGCTTCACGTCGTCGACGCTGAGGGGTTGGAACTCGAAGACGCGTGAGCGGCTCACCAGGGCGTCGTTCACCGCGAAGAAGGGATTCGCCGTCGTCGCGCCGACGAGGATGACGGCCCCCTCCTCCACATCGGGGAGCAGGGCGTCTTGCTGCGCCTTGTTGAAGCGGTGGATCTCGTCGATGAAGAGCAGCGTCCGCGTCGCCTCGGCCGAGAGGGCGTCGCGGGCTTCGTCGAGCACCGCCCGTAACTCCTTCACGCCGCTGGTGACGGCGTTCAGTTGCCGGAAACGGGCCCGCGTCTCGCGTGCCAGCAGGTGGGCCAGCGTCGTCTTGCCAGTTCCGGGCGGGCCGTAGAACAAGAGTGCGGTTAACCGGTCGGCCTTGATCAATCGCCGCAATAATTTCCCTTCGCCGAGGAAGTGCTGCTGTCCGGCGAACTCGGCGAGCGTGCGGGGACGCATCCGCGCGGCGAGCGGTTGCGCGGAACGGCGGTTTTCGGCTTCGGCGGCTTCGAAGAGCGACATGACGACTCGCAGCGAGCGATGGGTACGGCTAACCGACGACGGCCCGTCATTGTATACTTTGGTTCCCACCTTGGCGGCTTGTTCCGCATAACCGTTACGTCCGGCCGGCTTTCCGCCACTTGCCCGTCCGGTAGTAACGGCAAAGTTTTCCATCTTGAAGTCGGCTGCAGGAAGGGCCGATTTCCCCCGATGCGTTGGCGAAGGCTTCCTTTGTTGACGCGCCTTTCAGCCCTGGGCTGGGAATCCCTCCCCTAGCCCCTCCCTTCAAGGGAGGGGGATATCGTTACGTCATGAAGCACTACGACTGCATCATCATTGGCACCGGTCCCGCGGGGCAAAAGGGCGCCATCCAGGCGGCTAAGCTCGGCAAGCGCGTCGCCATCATCGAGAAGAACGCCGTCCTCGGCGGCGCCCAGATCAACACGGGCACCATTCCCTCGAAGGCGCTCCGCGAGGCGGCCCTGTATCTCACCGGCGCCAACCAGCGGGGGCTGTTCGGCAGCACCTGCCATGTGAAGAAAAACATCACCATCGCCGATCTCACCGCCATTTCGCAGCAGGTGATTCGGCACGAGTGGGAAGTCATCCGCAAGCAGTTCGAACGGAATGGCGTCGAACTGATTTGGGGCCGGGCCGAATTCGAAGGCCCGCATGAGGTGCGAATCCAAACCGCTGACGCCACGGAGGTCATCGGCGCTGATAAGTTCCTGCTGGCCGTCGGCACCAAGCCGGCGCGGCCGTCGCATGTGCCGTTCAACGAACACACAATCTTTACCAGTGACGAAATCGTCTGCCTCGACCACTTGCCGAAGACGATGATCGTCGTCGGCGGCGGCGTCATCGGCACCGAGTACGCCTGCATCATGGCGACGCTCGGAGTGCGCGTGACGCTGGTGGAGGGAAGCAACCGATTGCTGGGGTTCCTCGATCGCGAGATCAGCGACGCTTTTCAGTACCATATGCGGCAGAAGGGGATCACGCTGCGGCTAGGCGAGAAAGTGAGCAAGATCGAGGAAGTCGAAATCGAAACGGGCCGCTTCCGCCATCTGGTGCAGGCCCAGCTTGAGTCGGGCAAGACGCTGCGGGCTGAAACGCTGCTGTACGCCGTCGGCCGCCAGGGCGTTTGCAAGTCGCTCGGGCTCGACCGGGTTGGCATCGAGTTCGACGATCGCGAACGGCTGATCGTCAACGAGCAATATCAAACGAACGTCGATTACGTGTACGCCGCCGGCGACGTCATTGGCTTCCCGTCGCTCGCGTCGACGGCAATGGAACAGGGTCGCCGGGCCATTTGCCACGCCTTCGGCGTCTGCGACGTCGGCAACTACAACACGAGCCTCTTTCCGTACGGCATCTACGCCGTGCCGGAGATTTCGATGGTCGGCAAGACGGAAGAGCAACTCACGACCGAGGGAATTCCGTACGAATCAGGGATCGCTCATTACCGTGAGATCGCCCGCGGCAAGCTGCTGGGGGACGATTCGGGCATGCTGAAGCTGCTGATCCACCAGGAGACGCACAAGATTCTTGGCGTTCACGCCATTGGCACGGGCGCCACTGAATTGATTCACATCGGTCAGGCGGTGATGGCGCTCAACGGCGACGCCGAGTTCTTCATTAACAACGTGTTCAACTTCCCGACGCTCGCCGAGTGCTACAAGGTGGCGGCGTATAACGGGCTGAATAAGTTGAATCACGTGCGGTGACGGATTGAGCCCCTGGCTCCGAAATTTATTCAATTGCCAATATCCATGACCACTGAGAACACAGAGGCCACAGAGAAGACGAGAAAGAGCAAATGCCCCAAATCTTCCTCCGTGTTCTCTGTGTGCTCTGTGGTTAAGGCGTTAACCGTGAAGTATTTCGAGAATGCTGGCACATGAATAAGCTGTCTCCCCCAGTGGATCGGTTACCATACCGGTAGGTGTTACCGCGCTATCCCCCTGGCGGAGCCGAGGGTTATAAGAGCGCCTACGACTGGCACGCCGCCATCGACATGGCGATCTCTTCCCAATCGGAGAGCCGCCTATCGCAGCGGAGCCGGGTAAGGTAGCGGCGATCGTACTTCGCCGCCATGCGAAGCGATTCGGGATCTTCGTTCCCCTCGACGGTGGCATGCACGAGGGCGTTCGCCACGTGAACCGCCGTCAGGGGCGAGAACTCAGTCCCTTCGTGGGCGCTCGGATCGTGATGGAGCGCCACCGCTTCGATCAACTCCTGCGGCAGGCCCCAGAGTCCCAGCAGGTAGCCGCCAATGTCGGCGTGCGAGGCATCGAACTGGTCGAGCTCGGCGTTGAGCAGCGGCAGGTCAGCGGTTTCGGCCGCCATGCAGACTTGGGCGTACTCCATGCCAAAATAGTCGGCGAGGACCAGCTTGCCGATGTCGTGCAGGATGCCGGCGAGCATCGCGTTGTCGGCCTGATCGCGATCGAGTCCCTCGGCCTCGGCCAGCTTCTTCGCGAGGCAGCCGACGGCGAGGCTATGTTCCAACACTTGCGTCGCGAGCGCCGCGGGGACGCGGGATTCTTCAAGCTGGCGAAACACTCCCGCCGACAGCACGAGCGGCTTCAAGGCGTTTAGCCCGAGCAGCGCGGCGGCGTGGTGAACGTCTTTCACATGGACGGTGAGCCCGAAGAACGAGCTGTTGACGAGTTGCAGCACCTTGGCCGTCATCGCGACGTCGGAGCCGATCAGTTCGGAGACGCGATGGACCGAAGCATTCGGGTTGCGCAGTTCAAGCATTAATTCGGTAAACACGGCCGGCAACGACGGCAGCGTGCTAATCTGCGAAACGAGCGCCTTCAGCCCCGGCTTCGAGAGCCGCTTGCCGATGATGCCGGCTCGCGCGATCGAATCTCGGAACAGCACCGGATCGACCGGCTTCGCTAAGTACTGGTGAGCGGGCCCCATCGACCGCAGCAGTTCGTTATGCTCGGCCTGATTGCAGACGAGCAATCGAATCGCATCGGGATAGAGATCGCGGACGCACGCGAGGAGTTCGCCGCCATCGGCGCCAGGCATTTTGAGGTCGGCCACGACGACGTCGTACGACTCAAGCGATAGCGCGTCGAGCGCCGGCTCGGGGCCGAAGCAGAACTTCATCTGCCAGTCGCTACGGTACCCGCGCAGCAGTCGCTGCGTCCGGTAGAGCGCCTCCGCGTCGTCGTCCACGATGAGTACGCGTAGCATCGTCGTCGTCTCAAAGGTGCGTTCGAAATGTGACCGAAGTCGGCAAGATCGCGGACCGCCGGCGAATAGATTCGCAAGCGGCGAATGCGTACTAGAAGCATAGCTCCTAGAGCGCCCCACCTTGGTTCGGATTAGAGGAATTGGCGCAAAGGCGCCGACGCGCCGCTTCAGCCGATGGAAATCCGTCGACGCAGCCCCGGTTTTTGCGGCAAAATAGGGGTTTTACCGGTAAAGACAGTGGCCGCTGGAGAACCGAGCCGCCGTCAAGGCAACTCGGGTGAAGCGACAACGCGGCGGCAGCCCTATCGCCTCCCCGGCGGTCTGGTACAACGATACGTTTTGCCAACTCCTGCAACTCCGTTCGGTCGATGACCCAGCACTCTGGTTCGCTCCTGAAATACCCGGCGCGCGTGTCGTTCGTCTGGTATCTGTCGGCCATCGCGTTGGGCGGGATTATTCTCCATCAGCCATTCTGCCGGCATGAGGGGGTGGAGCCAATTTCGGTTGTCGACGCTCTCTTCACGTCGACCAGCGCCACTTGCGTCACTGGTCTTGGCGTCCGTTCGACCGGTAATGCCTTCAACTTCACGGGGCAAGCCGTCATTCTGGCGCTGATTCAGCTCGGCGGCATCGGCATCATTACGGTGACGACGTTTGCGATGGTGCAGATGGGGAACCGGGCAAGCCTCCGGCAGCGAACCGTCATCGTCCAGACGCTCGGCGTGAGCGACCGCGCGGACCTGCGTTCCATTCTCCGCGACGTCCTGTGGGCGACGCTCCTGTTTGAAGGGGTCGGCGCCATTTTGCTCAGCCTCCGCTTCTGGCTGGGGTACGGCATGACGCTCGGCAACGCCGCCTGGTACGGCCTCTTTCACGCCGTCTCCGCCTTTTGCAACGCCGGGTTCGGATTGAACGACGACAGTTTGATGCAGTATCAAGCCGATCCGCTAATCAACGGCGTCATCTGCGGGTTGATCATCATCGGCGGCATCGGCTACCCCGTCATCCTCGACGTCTATCGCAACTGGGAGCGTCCTAATCGCGGCTGGGATAATCTTTCGCTCCACAGCAAAGTGATGATCATCGGAACCGCGGCGATTCTGTCGCTCTCGGTCATTGGCTTTCTGCTGCTAGAGGAGGACGGCGTACTGCAGTCGCTGCCGTGGTGGGAACGGGGCATGGTCTCGTTCTTCCATGCCGTGACCTGCCGAACCGCTGGCTTCAACACGATCGACGTGGCTCAGCTTTCTGACGCAACGTTGTTTCTGACGATCCTGCTGATGGTGATCGGCGCCGGCCCCTGTTCAGCGGCAGGCGGGTTCAAAGTTTCGACGCTGTCGATCCTGTTCCTTCACGCCTGGTCGCGATTTCGAGGCGCCGCCCGAATCAACCTTTTCCGTCGCACGATTCCGAACGAATTGGCGGGACGAGCCACCGCGCTGGCGATGCTCTTCGGCGTCGTTATCGTGATCGTCGTGACGATTATGCTGGTCGTTGAGCAAAACGGCCTGGGCGCACAGAACGCTCCGCGGCACTTTCTGAACGTTCTGTTCGAGGTCGCGTCGGCGCTCGGCACCGTCGGTCTCAGCACCGGCATCACGCCAGCGCTTTCCGACCTAGGAAAATTGGTTATCGTGGCGGTGATGTTCGTTGGCCGGCTAGGACCGATTTCGCTGTTCGTCGCCGTCTCGCTGCCGGACAAACGGAAGTCGCTCGAATACGTCAACGAAGAGCCGTTGCTCGGCTAGCCGCCGCCGCAGCCCAATCGATTCTCAACTCGCAAGTACAAATAGAAGTCAATTATGGCCGACGCCAAGAAAATGCATTTCGTCGTAATTGGGATGGGCTCGTTCGGCTCGGCGCTTGCTCGCCGACTAGCCGGCCACGGCTGCCGTGTGACCGGCCTCGACGCCGACCGCGAACGGATCGAATTGCTGGGCGACATTCTGTACGAACCGGTGATCGGCGACGCCACGGACCGGGCGACGCTGGAGCACCTTAACCTCCGCGACGCCACGGCAGTGATCATCAGCCTCGGCGAAGACATCACTCAGTCGCTGCTGGCGACGCTCCACGCCCGGGCCGTCGGGGCCGACCGCGTGATCGTCAAAGGGGTGACCAAGGAGCATGGCCAAATACTCAAGAGCCTTGGCGTGTCGCGCGTGATCTTCCCGGAAGAGGAGATGGCGGCGGCGCTGGGCGACCGGCTGCTGTGGCCGAATATCGTCGACTTCCTGCCGATCGACCCCGAATATAGCTTCGTCGAAATCGCCGTGCCCGAATCGTTCGTCGGCAAGACGGTGATTGAACTCGATCTCCGCCGGCAATACGGCATTTGGGTCGTCGGCGTGAAGGACGCGATGAGCGGCAAGCTCGAAATGTTCCCCGGCGGCGACTTTAAGCTAGGCGTCGATCAACTCCTGTTGGTGATTGGCCGCCAAGCCGACTTGACCGGAATTCAAGGCTTGTAAGTTTAGCCGATGCCGGTCAACTCCTTGAGCGGACCAATCGAGACCGTCGTCGAGCGTGTGAGCGGATACTTGGCAAGTTCCGCGTGGAGATCGTCGAGCGTCACGTCGTCGAGCGTGACGAGGTCGTTGGTGACCGAGCGATACTCGCGCCGTTGCATCCAGTTGCCGCCGACATTGAAGAGCCGGTTGCGCGGCCGTTCGCTGCCGAGCACCACGCGGGCCTTTACTTTGCTGCGGGCTTGGCGCAATTCCTCTTCGGTAAAGCCCTTCGCTTCGGCCTCAGCGTAGACCTCGCGGAGTTTGGCGAAATTCTCGGCGGCGTCTTCCGGGGCGCAGCTGAGCCAGGTATACAGCATGCCGAGACCCTGGTACTCGTAGTGACCCAGGCTGGCGGTTTCGGCGATGCCGGGATCGACGAGTTCCCAGTAGAGGCGGCTGCCCGAATCGTCGCCAAGAATGGTGGCGAGCAACTTCGCCGCGTAGCGGTCGGCGTCTTCGCTCGCGGGGCCGTCGGCGAGTTGGAGGATGTACTGCTGCGTGGAGGAATCGCGAACGACTGATTCAAACGCCGGCTTGGAGTTTGGCTTCGGCAGTTCGCGCGACGCCGCGCGCGGTTCCCAGTGACCGCAGCGGGCCTCGACTTGCTTCACCAGTTGATCGAAGTCGACCTTCCCCGCGGCGGCGACGAAGACGTTGCTCGGGCAGTAGCGCGATTCGAAGTACGAACGCATCTGATCGACCGACAACCCGCCGACCGTGTCGCACGTCCCGAGCACGCTGCGGGCCATCGGGTGCTTGCCGTAATGGAGCGCCTTAATGTGGTCGTCCATGCCGAACGGCGGCTGGTCGGCGTACATCTGGATCTCCTCCAGAATGACCTTCTTCTCCATGTTGAAGTCGTCGTCACGGAGGCTCGGCCGCAGGATGTCGGCGAGCAGATCGATGCTCGGCTCCTGATATTCGGGCAGTACCGAGGCGTAATAGACGGTGTTCTCTTCGCTGGTAAAAGCGTTGTAGTGGGCGCCGATTTCGTCAAAGTCGCGGTTGACGTCTTCAGCGGTCCGCCGCGGCGTTCCCTTGAAGACCATGTGCTCGAGGAAATGGCTGACGCCGGCGACTTCGTCGGTTTCGTCACGCGCGCCGGTGCGCACGAAGAAGCCGACCCCTAGCGAGTGGGCCAGGTCGTTGCACTCGGCGACAATCTCCAGTCCGTTGTCGAGCGTGGCACTGCGAAACTTCACGGCTGTTTCCAATCGTTACTTCTTGGAATGCGGGGACTTACCACGACGGCACAACGGACACGACGAAAACTAAGAATAATAAGACGGAACCGCAGATGTACGCAGATAAACGCCAATAAGAATCATCTGCGTTCATTTGCGTTTATCGGCGGTTCCATTTTGAGCGTTTCATTCGTCGTGCTCGTTGTGCCGTCGTGGTTCAATTCGTATTTGTCAATCTAAGCGGGAATCTTCAGGGCCTGTGGGCCGAGCGTCGCGAAGGTGAAATCGCTCGGCGGGTGTTCGTCGAGGTACGCGTTGATGCTGTGGGCCGAGAGCTCGTCGACCTGGCGGCCAAGTTCGTCGAGCGTGCGGACGCGACCGAGGTGATACCAGTCGCGGGCGATCGAACCGCTGCGGGCCGAGGTTGACTCTTGCTGCATGATCAGCCCGCTCTTGATGCGGGCCTTCAGTCGCTGGAGTTCTGACTGCAGGACTCCTTCACGGAGACGAATCAACTCGGCATAGGTAACGTCGAGCGTCTCTTGAGCCCGCTCCGACGTGGTGCCGGCGTAACACATGACGCTGGCCCGTTCGCGCTGCGTTTGCAGCGACGCGCTGACGCTGTAGCAGAGGCCGCGCTTTTCGCGGACTTCGGTGAAGAGCCGCGAGCTCATGCCGCCCGACAGCACGCCGACGGCCGCCCACGCCTGCAGATATTTCAGATCGCTGTACGGCACGCTAGGGAACGAGATGCCGATGTGGCACTGGTTCCCTTCAAAATCGGTGTGGGGCGACGACGCTTTGGATTTCTGCTCGGTCGGTTTCGTTGCTTCGACCGGCTTCCAGGCGCCGAACTGAGATTCGACCAACTCGACCAACTGGTCCCAGTCGATCTTGCCGGCGACGCCGAGGATGGCGCCGTTGGGGCGGTAGTGGGAGAGCCACTGCAACTTCACGTCCTTGGCGGTCGACGCTTCGACGCCCGCTTCGTCGCCGTGGCTAGTGCGGCCCCAGGGGTCGGCATAGGTGCGCCGTCGCAGTTCGTCCATCAGCTTTTGCGAGGGCTCGTCTTCGACGCCGTGGATTTCCTGCAGGCATACCATCTTCGCCGCGTCGAGCTGATCGGCCGGCAATTGCGGCCGCAGGACGATGTCGGCGTAGATGGCCAACGCGTCGAGCAGGTTGTCGGCGAGCGTGGCGCCGCTGAAGCTCGTCTGCGAGATGCCGACCGATTCGCCCCGTTCGACGCCGAGGACTTCGAGGTCGTTGATCAGCGCACGGCTGTCACGCTCGCCGGCGCCGCGCATCGCCATGTCGCAAAGCATGTTCGAGAGACCGAGCCGGTTGGCCGGATCGTTGCTCGACCCGCAGGGAACCATCAGGGTGAACGCGGCCGACTCGGCGGTGGCTACGGGCTCGGCCAGGAGCGTGAGGCCGTTAGCCAATTGGTGAGTTTCAACAGTCCGGTGCTGGACGTGGCTCGAATGGGGACTCGATGAGGGCATGCAGGGTCTCCCCTCCCTCAAGCGGGATGGGGCACGGGTGTTCCGGGCGGCAGACCGACCGAACGGTCTTGAAAGGAAGCCTACCGGGCTGCCGGGAAGGCGGCAACTGCTGTTGGGCCGCGAGGGCCCTACCGAACGGCTGTTCGACGGAGGGTCGGAAGTTCTTCGATCGCCTTGTAGACGGTTTTCACCGAGCGGAAGCCGATTCGCTGGTAAAGTCGTACCGCCGAATCGTTCTGGGCGGTCACCTCCAGGCCGACGCGTGTCACGCCGACTTGTTGCAAGCCGGCGAGCGCGACATTGATGAGGGCGGCGCCAACCCCGCGGCCGCGATGGTGGGGGGTGACGCCGATATTCTGGATGTTCGCTCGCTGCCGCGTGGTCCGAATCGCCTGGATGGTGCCGCACGATTCGACGCGGTTTGGACCGGCGCCGACGTACTGGGCGAGCCATGTCGCTTCGGGAACGAAGCCGTCGCGGTCGCAGATCTCCTCCATCAGTCGGACACAACTCTGCATCTCGCCGAGGCAAGGGAAGACGACGGCGTCGAGTTCGTCGCGAAAGCTCAGGTACTTCACCTCGGCATGTTCGTGAAGCAAGTCGGGCGACCACGACGCGAGCCGGTAGTCGGGGTAGACCCCGACCGGCATGCGCCGCCAGCGGCGCAGGTCGACTTCCATTTGGAAGCGCTTGTGGTAGCGGAGGTTGAGCAGACGCATGCCTGGCCAGCGGGATTGTGCGGGGTGTGCCAGGAAACTGGAAGGGCCAATCTGGGGAGTCGCCCCAGTGGCGCCGCTACCCCGGTCCCCCAAGGATACCACAGCTTCCGGCGGAGACCAGCTTTTTGCGGATTGTCGGACCCGCCCCGCATCCAAGGGAGCCGCGGCGACTAAAATCGATGAGTCAACGCCACCTCTCACCTCCGCTGCCATGACTGAACACGCCCCCCTCCCCTGCCCTGTCGCCACTGGTTTGGTGATCGTTGATCATGGTTCCCGGCGGCCGGAGAGCAATGACTTGCTGCTGGAGGTGGTCAAGGCATATCGCCGGCATTCGGGTTGGCCGATCGTGGAGCCGGCTCATATGGAGTTGGCCGAACCTTCGATCGCCGCGGCGTTTGGTCGCTGCGTCGAGCAAGGAGCGCAGCAGGTGGTGATCGTGCCGTACTTTCTGGCGCCGGGGCGGCACTGGAACGAAGATATTCCGCGACTGGCTGCTGAAGCGGCCAGTCCGTTTGCGGAGCGGGGGGTGACGTTCTTAGTAGCGCCGCCGTTGGGGGTGCATCCGTTGATGCTGCGGGTGATTGATGACCGCATCGGCGAGGGGTTGGCTGCCCGCCGCTAGCGGGCGGGGCTAAATGGGCGTTGTGGTTTGCTAGCGACCCATTTGGAGGACTCTTCCGGTTGCGGGGAGTTTAACTCCCGCGGCGATTCTGCCGATAACGTGAGAGACGGCGCACCGCTGCGCCACCAGCCTAGAGACTCGTGCTGACGCGACAGGGATGTCCCATGCGCACTCTTCATCTCACAGTGATTGCTTCGTTGCTTTCAATGTCCGTCTCGATGACAGCCATGGCGGCAGACCAGCCGTTCGTGCCAGGGAGCGGCGTGAAGGTCATCCAGTGCGGCGACAATTTTGAATCGCCCGACTGGCGATACATTATGAACGGCGCGAAGGCGAGCCACGAGCAGGACGAGGAACAGCGTCCGCCCGGGGGTCGCAGCGTCAACGGCCGGTGGTACGAAGGCGCCAAGCGCGGCCAGCCTGACGTGATTCGCCGGATCGCCACGCCGCCGGGCGGACTTCCCGGCAGCAAAGGCTCGCTGTTTATGGCGACTAAGTTTTCAGGCATTCCCGGCAGCTACAGCGGCGAGCAGATGCAGGACGATCTGCTGATGAGCGTCGAATCACGGATCGGTCGACCGATCCCGGTGACTTGGAGCCCCAGCTGCGTCGTCCGCGTCTATCTTCCCGAATTCAAACGGTGGGAGAACCGCAGCGGCGCGTCGTTCGGCATTCGAGCCGACGTCTCTGGCCGCACGGCCGACGGCAAAGTCGAGCCGTACTGGCCGGGCATGTTCATTATGTTTCGCAGCGAAACGACGCCCAAGTACGAGCGCGACTTCGCTCAACTCGCGGTGCGTGCGCGGCCGAGCGGGCAAGACGTGCCAGGCCCAATCATCGAGGAACCGGGGTGGTGGACGTTCGGCTTATCGTTCACTCCCGACGGGCAGGTCCATCAATACGCTCGGCCGGGCGTGGAGAACCTCACCGCAGAGGATCACCTCTACTCGAGCTTTCCTTACGGCAACAAGTGCCTGGAGTTCAACAACTTCTTCTTCAACGTCGCCAATATGGATAACGGTAAGAGTTGGTCGACGCCCTGGGTCGTCGACGACCCCGAACTCTATGTTATTCCGCCGCAGGGGCAGACAATCCAGAATCTGCCGCGCCGCGGCAGCGACGGCGTGGCCGGCCGAAGCCGGAGCGGGCAATCGCGGACGTCGTTTGGGAAGTTGAATGAGATGTTTCGCTAAGGCGCGCAACGGTTCGCCGGAGCAACTGCAGCCCCCGGCTCCGCCGGGGGGTCGGTCACCATGCCGGATGGCATCGTCTCTCGTAGTGCTACCCCCTGGCGGAGCCAGGGGCTGAAACGCCTCACTCGGCCGCGGCGGGGACTTCTTGCTGTTCGGGCTCGCCGGGAACTTCCGACTCGTCGAACGACAGAATGTAAACCGCCATGGCTGCGATCATGATCAGGACGACCGTCCACGCGCGCCAATCTTTGTGCAGCCCGCCGCCGCTCTTGTGCTGCGGGTGGCTGTGATCGTGGTGACCGTGATGGTTGCCGTGGTTCTCTTTGCTCATTCGTCTGCTCTGTTCTGGAAACTGTGTGTGCGGGGCGCGGGGCCGGTGAACCGGGGCCCCGCCGATGGTTGAATTTGGAGGACGGCTTAGCGCTCGAAATCTACAGGCCTTCGGCGAGCCAGGTCTTGGCCTTTTCGATATCGGCGGCGTCGAAGTATTCGATCTTCGCCATGGTGAAGGGCTTGCAGACCATCGCCATGTACTTTTCCCACGTCTTTTCGCCGACCAGGGCGATCCGGTCGATGTGGGTGCATTCCACGGTGGAAAACTTGATATCGTCCCACAACGCGTGCATGTCCCACCCGTGAAAGTCGTGAAACTGGGCGAGCATGCGGACCTTGCCGAACTTGGCGACGGCCGCCTCGACCTGCGGAACGAACGACTTGTAATCCTCATCGTGAAGCTTGCCGCTCATCTTGAAGCCGAGGACTTTTTCATGACCAGTAGGGATTGATTCGACCATGACACGCTCCTTCATGGAAACTCGGGAAACAGTGGGGCGACGCGCTTCGGTAATATACACGCGCCGGGGCGCCCGTCGCAGGTAAGCTGTCGCGGAAAGTTGGGTTGCGGCGGTTGAACGGCCACATGGAAGGATATTTCGGGATGGCATGCCTGGCCGAAGATTCGGCGTTCGCCGGCGAAGAGAAGGTGTTATAACGCTCGCGGCGTTTACCCACCTCTCCGCAGGAGTTCCCCGCACATGCTCCGATCGATCGTGAAATGCTTCCTGGCCGGCGTCGTGACGGTATTGCCGCTAGCGATTACTGTGGCCGTGGTCGGGTGGGTCACGCAGACCGTCAGCGGGTTTCTCGGTCCGCGGACAATGCTCGGCGGGCTACTCGAGAAGATGGGGCTGCGGTTTTCAGAGGAGCCGTGGATCGCCTACGTGATTGGGTGGGCGTTCGTCCTCGCACTTATTTTCGGGCTCGGCGTGCTAGTGGAGTTCGGCGCCAAGCGTTTCGTGCAGGGGAACCTCGACCGGATCGGCCGGAAGCTACCGATGCTCGGCGGCATCTACGGCACTGTGCGGCAGATGATGGGGATGATGGATAAGGAGAACAGCGACCTCAAGGGAATGAGCGTCGTCTTCTGCACGTTCGGCGGCGATTCGGGGGCGATGTTCCTCGCGCTGCTGCCGACGCCGGAGAAGTTTCTCATTGGCGAAGTGGAATATCACGCCATCCTGATTCCTTCGGCGCCGGTGCCGATGGGAGGAAGTCTGATTTTCGTTCCCGCGCCGTCGGTGAAGCCGGCGAACTTGAGCGTCGACGCGTTCATGAGCATGTACGTGTCGATGGGGATGTCGCCGCCGCAGTTTTTGACGTCGGTGGGGGCGCAAGGCGGAGGGGGGACGGCGGAAGGGGGAAGGTAAGACGCTGCCGATCGACGACAGCTACCACACGGCCACGATCCCTAGAGCAATCAACAGCAGCAACATGAGCGCGGTGAGGACTATCCAGCGAGGTTGCCACTCGTGGCGCGCTTGGCGATCTTCAACGGAAAGGTATTCGCCGCATTCGGGACATTGCGGGGCTTCTTCCCACATTTCGGCGCGGCAGTAGGGGCAGAGGATTGTGGGCTCTTCATCATCCTCGTCGGCGAAGTCTTCATCGTCGTCCCACTGGTTCGACTCGTCTTCCCATGTGTCTTCAGTGTTGTAGGACATGGAAGCGGCGGTACAGGCGGTGTAACGTGTTGAGAGTATGCATTTAACCACGAAACAGACGAAATGACACGAAAGGAATTCAGAGAAAACAAACTCGGACAAATTCTGTTTCTGATTCTTCCGGTTTTCGTTTCTTTCGCGGTTGATCTCCTCGTCTTTGTATTCCTTGGCACCCTTGGCGGTTCAGCTGTTACAATCCACGCCGGTAGTGGCTGCATCACTTATCTGTTCATTGGGAGGTCGGCAGAATGGGTTCCATCACGTGGCGGCTGGCATTGTCGTTGTTCCTATTCGCGAATGCGGGATCTGTGCTCCAAGCGGACGAAACGGCGACGAAGCGGACGGAAGACGTTGTCTATGGGCGGAAGTTCGGCACGGCGCTAACGATGGACGTTTTCACGCCGGCGAAGCCGAACGGCATCGGCCTGATCTTCGTCGTGAGCGGCGGTTGGTTCTCGGCTCACGAGGCGATCAATCCGGGGTTCCTGGAACCTTTTCTGAAGCGGGGCTACACCGTGTTCGCGGTGGTGCATGGGAGCCAGCCGAAGTTCAACATCACCGAGGTCTTGGGCGACATGAACCGCGCGGTGCGATACATCCGGCATCATGCGGCTGACTATGGCGTCGATCCGGAGCGGCTTGGCATCATGGGGGCGTCGGCCGGGGGGCATTTGTCGTTGATGCAAGGGACCGCCGGCGCGGCAGGGGATCCGAATGCTCAGGATGAAGTCGACCGCGAGAGTAGTCGCGTCGCCGCGGTCGCCTGCTTCTTTCCGCCGACCGATTTCTTCAACTACGGCAAGCCGGGCGAGGATGCGTTGGGCCGCGGCATCTTGAAGGGATTTCGCGCTCCCTTCGACTTTGAGGAGATCGACGGCGAGACGAAACGATATGTGGAGATTACCGACGAAGCGAAGCTGCAAGAGATCGGCAAAGCGATCTCGCCGGTGAACCATGCCTCGAGCGACGATCCGCCGACGTTGATCATTCACGGCGATGCCGACGAGTTGGTGCCGATCCAGCAGGCCGAGATCATGGTGGCGGCCTTGGAGAAGGCGGGGGTCGAATCGAAGCTGGTGACCAAGCCGGGCGCGGGACATGGTTGGGGCGATCTGCCGAAGGACTTGGAGACGCTGGCGGACTGGTTTGATGAGCATCTGACGAAGAAGTGAGCGACGTCTCCTTCTTGCAATTCAAATGCTTTTTAACCACGAAACAGACGAAATGACACGAAAGAGAACGAGGACTGCATCGTCCCTCTTTCTTCTTTTCGTCGCTTTCGTCTGTTTCGTGGTTCATTTTTTCCCCGCATTTCCCTCAGTGCCTGCCGATGTCGTACCTGCGCTGGATCAAGCAGAAGACTGAGTCGCTGCGAGGGCGGAGCGACGTCATTAATTTGGCAGGTTCCGCGGTTGAAGTCCCTGAGGCCCAGGAATGGTTCGCCCGCGCGGTGCGGGAGCGGGCTGGGGCGCTGTACGAGCGGTGGGCGGCTAGCAGCAACGAGTTTGGACTCGCGGAACTGAAGGATCGGATTCGCGCCGCTTATCAGGTCCAAGCAGGTCGCGACGTCGTGTTGACGAACGGCTCTTCGGGCGCGATCCGGCTGGCGTATGAGATGTTGCTCGCGGGGAAACTGGGGCAACACTGGATTGTTGAGCAGCCTTACTACGAACCGCTGGCGAGCATGGCGACGCGAATGGGAGCGCGCGTCGAGTTAGCGCCGCGCGGCGCGGAGTATGATTTCGCCGCCGAAGTCCTGCAGCGCGCGACGCCCGAGACGGCAGCGGTAGTCCTCACGAATCCACACAATCCGACCGGGCATTGGCTGCCGAGCGCCGACGTGGGGAAACTCGCGGAAGCCGTCGCTGAGAAATCGCCGCTGGCGTGCGTTATCGTCGACGAGACGTTTAGCGATCTTGCGCCGACAGACGGCGCCCGCCACGGAGCACTGCACGAACGGATCGTCACGATCAACGGATTGACGAAGTGTTACGGACTTGGCGCCTTGAGGTGCGGTTGGGTCACGGCCGATCGAAAGACGTTCCCGCGGCTGATTGATGATTGGATTGAGTTTGAAGACATTGGCTGCAAGCTGACGGAACTGCTGGCCGCCGACGCGATCGGGCATCTCGAGGAGTGGCGGGCAAGCAACTCGCTGGATTTGGAATCGAGGCGTCTCGCGGTGAAGAGTTGGATCCACGAGCAAGCCGACCGAGGGCAGCTGGGTTCGACCGACCTGGGAAAAAGCAGCGTCGTGTTCCCGCGCTGGTTGGGGAAGACGCCGACCCTCGAATTAGCCGAGTTGCTGCTGCGCGATTACGGCGTGCTGATCGCGCCCGGCGAGTTCTTTCGGCCGGTAGTAGGGATGGCTTTTCGGATCGGCCTGGGCGGCAACGCCGAGCGGCTGCGGGAGGGTTTGAAGAGATTGCGCAACGGGTTGCAAGCCCTTGGGTAACCGACCGGGGTTGTCGACGGACCGGGGAAGGTTGATAATCGGTCGCGCCAGACTAGCAGCTTCAATCGACGAGCCCCGCGGGGGCAGTCTGACTTCTTCGATAACATCTTGGGGCGGTCGACCGACGACGCGGCGATCGCCCTGCTATCAACTTAGGGTGAACCGATGCCTCGCAGCCGTACCTTCGACAGTGTGACCGTCGCGATTGGCGATACGCCGATGATTCGCATCAACCGGCTGGTGCCGGCCGGGCAGGCGACGGTGTTCGCCAAATGCGAATTCTTCAATCCGCTCAACAGCGTCAAGGACCGTATCGGCGTCGCCATGATCGAAGCGGGCGAGCGCGAAGGGAAGGTGAAGCCCGACACGCATATCGTCGAGCCGACAAGCGGTAATACCGGCATCGCGCTGGCGTTCGTCTGCGCGGCGAAGGGGCTGCGGCTGACGCTGACGATGCCGGAGTCGATGTCGGTTGAGCGTCGGGCTTTGCTGCGCGCCCTCGGCGCCGAGTTGGTGCTGACGCCGGCGAGCGAGGGGATGAAGGGCGCCATCGCACGGGCGGGCGCTATCGTCGCCGAAGAGAAGAACGCCTGGATGCCGCAGCAGTTCGAAAATCCCGCGAACCCGGCAATCCATGAGACAACGACCGGCGCCGAGATCTGGGAAGATTCGGGGCACAACATCGACGCCATTGTTGCGGGCGTCGGCACCGGCGGGACCATCACGGGCGTGGCGCGGTACATCAAGCCGAAGAACCCGAACTTTAAAGCGATTGCCGTCGAGCCGGTCGACTCGCCGGTGATCTCGGGCGGCAATCCAGGCCCGCACAAGATTCAGGGGATTGGCGCCGGGTTCATTCCGAAGAACCTCGACACGTCGCTGGTCGACGAGACGATTACCGTCAGCAACGAAGAAGCGTTCCAATGGGCGCGACGGCTGGCGAAGGAAGAGGGGATCATGGCGGGCATTTCCAGCGGCGCCAACATGTGCGCGGCGGCGAAGCTGGCCGCGCGGCCCGAGTGGAAGGGGAAGCGGATCGTCGCGATCATGCCGAGCCTGGGCGAGCGGTATCTGTCGACGCCGCTGTTTGAAGGGCTGACGGGGTGAACGCCGGCAGCGTGGCTAGGCGGAGGTGATTGGCGTATACTGGATTTAGGCACGTTGACTGAGTTTGCAGTGGCCGCCTGAAGACGAGACCGCCGCCATGACCAAAATTGAACTCGACGATTCGCTTCGCAGTCGCCTCGGCAACCTTCAAGATACGGTTGAAGTCGCCGACGGGAGCACGACGGTGGGCTATTTTCTGCCAAAATCGGCGTTTTATTCGCTGCTTCACTCTCCGAACGACTTAGCAGAGTTGCGACGACGAATCGAAGCCGGCGGCGGGAGAACGTTGAAGGAGATTTGGGCCGATCTTGAGAAACTTGCGTGAGCGGTCCAAGCGTTGCGCTACGTCGTCTATTGGCTGCCTTCCGCGCAAGACGAATTGACGCGTCTGTGGCTAGAGCCAACGACACGCCGCAAGATCACTGATGCTACGGACGAAATTGATCGCCTGCTTCGAACCGATCCCGCTCAACTCGGGGAGTCGCGCGACGGCGACCTGCGGGTGATGTTCGTGGACCCGCTAGGCGTCTCGTTCATCGTCGACGAAGATCAGGGCGCCGTGGTCGTCGTTGAAATGTGGCACTACCGCGTTGATGATCGCCCAGCCTAGCCCGCCCGGAACATCCCCCGCCGAATCGCATGACCGATCCTGCCGTCACTCTGCCCGTCGTCGATCCGCTGCCTGTGGTTGAAGCGCCGCGCCGTCGTTTGCCGGAGTGGCTGCGCGTGAACCTCCCTGCCGGCCGCGCACAGGAGGTGTTCAACGTCACCCAGGGCGCCGTTGCGGGTAATCACCTTCACACGGTGTGCGAAGAGGCCCGCTGCCCGAATATTCACGATTGCTGGGCAAGGGGGACGGCGACGTTCATGGTCGCGGGGCAAAGCTGCACGCGGGGCTGCCGGTTTTGCTCGGTCGAGACGCTGAAGGCGCCGCCGCTGCCCGACTTTGACGAGCCGGAGCGATTGGCCGACGCCGTCGAGCGGCTGAAGCTCGACTACGTCGTGATCACCGTGGTAAATCGCGACGACATGACCGACGGCGGGGCTGGGCACTATCGGCGCTGCGTCGAGGCGGTTCACCTCCGGTTGCCGGCGACCGGCATTGAGTTGCTCTCCAGCGACCTCGCGGGGAATTGGGACGCGCTGGCGGCGCTGGTCGACGGGATCCCGCTTTCGGTGTTCGCCCACAACGTCGAATGCGTGCCGCGAATGGATAACGTGGTTAGAGATCCGCGGGCGTCGTTCGCGCAGAGTCTCGAAGTCTTGTCGCGTGCACGGCAATTGCGCCCTGACATTCCGACGAAGAGTAGTCTGATGGTCGGCGTCGGCGAGACTGACGATGAAGTGGTCGACGCCATGCGACAGTTGCACGCGGCCGGGGTCGAGTTGCTCACGCTAGGGCAATACTTGGCGCCAGGGCGTCCTGGAACGCGATTCCTGCCGGTCGATCGCTACGTCGAGCCGCGGCAGTTTCTGCTATACGAGATGCAGGCCCGCGAGATGGGCTTCAAGGGGGTGGCGTCGGGGCCGCTGGTGCGGAGCTCGTACCGGGCGGAAACACTGCTGGAAGAGGCCCGCACCGGGCGGCGAATCTTGCCGCCGGCGGTGGAGTTGCATCAGCTCGGGTAATCTAGCTCCAAGCACTGCTTAAGCGTTGCCAACGGATGCGGCGCGGGCAGCGGCCCCCGCTCGCCCACAACGATCACCTGCCGCGTGAGCTCCGCGACGACGGCGACTTCGACTCCGCAGTAGCGGTCCGCGGCTTCCGGAGTCGCGGCATGCAGTTCGGCCAGTAGTTGCTGGACGCGCAGGGCATGACGGAGCGCGCCGATGGAACTCCCTTCGCGCAATTTCACCAGCGCGGCGGCGAGCTTGATCAGCGCCTTCAGCCAGATCGCCGTCGGCCCGCGGCGACCGGCGGCCAACCAGAGCGACTCCCACGCTTCGTGCGCTTCCCAATAGAAACCGTGATTGAAGAGGTCGATGCCGTAGCGATACTCGTCCGATTCAGACCAGCGATCGGGATCGAGCGGCTGGGAGTGCGGCCTCTGTTGGCCGTACATGTGGCCGAGCGGATCACTTACCGGGTGCGGAGCGTGCCGGGGCACGTAGGAATACGGAGGCAACGGAAGATCGGTGTACCGCGGGCGTTCCATCGGCGGGATGCGTTCTCACGCTGAGCGAGGCGTCTTGACGTCGACTCCCGCCGCGGCGGGCAATTTGACGTGCGGTCGGTGCGTCCCGCCGGCCGGCGGCGCGTGTTCGATGAGCCAATCTTCGAGCACGATCTGCTTGAGCAAGGGGGCTCGCAGCAGCGCGGCGCGTCTGGGCAAGAGGTTCGCCAGCCACGGGCGCGCGATCAGGCCCGACATCGCCTTCATCCGATAGCTGTCGAAGGTCTTGCCGTTGGTTTGCTGCTTGACGTTTTCGGCGAGCCGCGCAAACGTGGCGAGGATGAGATTCGGCTCAGGGCCGATGTGAAGGACGGCCGACACGCCGGAATTGAGCGATTCGACAACGGCGTCCCACAGGCGTTGGGGGTGGTCGATCCATTGCCGCAACACCTCGCGGGCAGCGTGTTCGTCGTAGTTGCGATTGCCGGTGGCGAGCGAAAAAACAGGGGGCGTCGGCGGGAACTTGCCGGGCTTCAGTTGGTCGAGCATCAAGGCGGCGCGGTCGACGATGTGGCGTTGGCGCACGATCGCCGTGTGGAGCGGCGGCCAGCGATGTTCGTTGATGCGCAAATGAGCCGCGGCGGGGAGCGCCCCTTTCATTTCCTCTTTGAAGATGTCGACGGTATATCCCTGACCGATGATCAGATAACTATTCGGCGAGAGAATGGCGGAGAGCCCGATGGTGCCGCGGCCGCGGTGCGTGATATTGGCGCAAAGTCGGCGGACATCGTGTTCGGAAATTGCGCCGCCACGAGAAAAGAGAACCCCCATCTCGGCGTCGCGAGCGAGATCGGCGCAGTCGGCGGCCATGGCGAGCGGCACGCGCACAAGTTCTTCGGCCGCGAACGCCCCGCCGCAGCAGACGGCCATCATCTCGCCGAGGCTATAGCCAAAGGCGAGTTTCGCATGACTGTAATCGACGCCGTGAATTTCGCGGAGCAATCGCAGTTGGGCGACTTCAACTGCGACGATCAGCGCGACCGACTCCGCGTAACGGTCCAGCCCCGGTTCAACGTTGACCTTCACGATCTCGACCAGGTCGCTGGGACGGCGCGTCCACTCGCTGCAAATGCGGCTGTAGCGACGCAGCTCCTCCCACAAGATTTCGCCGTAGGCCGGGACGTGAAGCAGTTCGCGAGTACGCCCCAAATTGGTCGTGTTGTAGCCGCGGAAAGCGAGCGCCACGTCGTCAAGATCGGGACCAAGCGGCGTCGGCATAGGGGCGAGCGCGAGAAAAGCAACGTGGAGTGAATTGAATCAACCTCGATACTCCATCATAGGCAGAGTCCACCCTGCCGTCGCTAGAGCGCGCCACGAACAATTCGGGCGTCGGATATGCCGGCGGAGCCGGTCGTACGGTCGTCGCGGGAAAGAAATACAAAAGTTCAGTCCTGAGGCCGGACCGTTCCTGAGATAATGCTTCAAATGCCTGCTGTTTCACATTTCCAAGCTATGTTTGCCCTTGGCTGGACAAGTCGATCTAAAGGGCGATCGCATGAGGTCCCAACAGCCATTGAGGAGCGGCACATGCTGACAGCTCGGGATATTATGACCGACCGGGTCGTGACCATCGGTCCCGACGCCTTCTTGCAAGAGGCGATCGAGGTGATCTTGGCGATGCAAGTGAGCGGCTTGCCGGTGGTGAACGCCGACGGCCGTCTGATCGGCATTATCACGGAGTTCGCCCTGCTCACGACGGCCTACGACGCGACGACCGCCTGCGAGACGGTCGGCCAGCACATGACCGCCGACGTCCTGACGGTGGACGTGAACGACCCAATTCGCAAAGTGGCCGACCACTTCATCGTTCACCGCGTCCGACGCGTGCCGGTGCTGGAAAAGGGGCGAATCGTCGGGCTGATTACCCGCCGCGACGTGTTGAAGGCTGTCTTTGAATCCGCGCCGCAGGTGTGCGGCGTGAAGCGTTAGACATTGGCCGCAAGATCCGCACAACCGGAACGGATTCCCCGTTCTCTTCGGCTGCCCACGTCCCTCAACCGGCACCTGCGCGTCGTTCTTACGACGTACATTTTCCAGACGCCGCGGTCCGCTGCTCTGCACGGGGCCGCCCTAGTCTGTCGCGGCGCAAGGGGGGTGGAGTCATGAATCAACTGACCAGACGGAAACGCCGAGCCTTTTCGATCATCGAGTTTTTCGCCGTGTCGACCATCGTCGGCATCATCGCCGCCATCGTCGTGCCGCGGGTCGTCGTCGACGACAAGCTGGCGAAGGAGAAGATCCGCGACCATTATGCGGCGGCGATCAACGTCGCTGTCGAGCGCTATCGGACGGAGCATCAAGCTTGGCCGCAGAGCATGGCCGATTTGTCGCAGGACCCAGAGTTTTTTCCGGACGGATTGCCGAGCGATCCGCTGACCGGGCGACCGTTTGAGCTTGATGCGGCGACGCATCGCGTGAAGTAGCGTAGGCTGGGACAACGTCCCACCTGCCCAGCATGCGGCATGCTCCAGCTACGCGCGGGTGGGACGTTGTCCCACCCTACGCCTACGCGGGTTCCTCATCGACGTCCCAGGGACTGCTCGGTCGATGCGGGACGGCGGCTTCGATTTCCGCCTCGTCTTCGATGATGCGCACCGGCACGGGCGTCTTTTGCAACAGCAGTTCCGTCGCCACCGAGCGCATATTGAGCAGCAGCGCGACGATCGCCGCCGTCGGCAGGATGAAGACGAGAATGTCTCCCTGCACGTTGTCGACGCCGCGACTGGCGAGTTCGGCGAGCGTCCAGACGGGGTTGGTCATCTGCCACAGCGTGTAGCCGCTATTGCGCAGTTCGCGGGATGTCATTTGGACCACGGTCGGGACGCCGATCGCCGTCAGCAGGAGAATGACGTGGATCAGGAAGGCGGCGGTCATCGGGACGTAAATCCATTGCCGCAGGGCGTTGATGATGAGCCGCCCGAAGCCGAGGAAGGCGACGACGTACGACCAGGCAAAGATGGCGTAATAGACGGCGGATTCCGCCGAGCGGCTGCCTCGGCCTCCGGGAACCAAATCCGCGAAGAAAAGAGCGGCCAATCCGACCAACAGCAGCATCGTTAAATTGGCGACGGCAAAGAGGTATCCCGCCCCGGGCCCCGGATTGAGGAGACTCACAAAGGGGCGCCAGGCGTCGTTCGTCGGCAGCGAACGCTGAACGCGGCGCGAAAGGTGAGGCCACTCGCCGGTCATCATGGCCCCCATCAGGAACCAGTAGGCCGATCCGAGCGTGGCAGTGACGATGACGATCTCCGCCATGAAGTTGCTCGGCCACATGCCCGAGGATTCCATCACGGCATACGTCAGTCCCGCCATCCAGCCGCAAAGGCAGGCCTGCTGCGCCATCATCCAGCGTCGCAAGGGCGTGGAGCGGTTCTCGCTTACAAACGCAATCTGGGCCGCCGCTGCTGAATGAAGCAGCCCAAACGTTGTGATGTAGATCGACAGGATGACGACGGCAACCAGCCAAAACTCGGATTGGCGATAGACCGCGGATCCTTCGCTGATGATGATGATCCCGGCGCCCCAGAGCCCCCAACCCGCTCCCGCGAGCATGAGCACCAGTGCCACCGAGATGACCACTTGCGTGTTGCGCACCCGTGCGACGGCGCCGACGAGCAGCGCCATCATCGAGAGCCCGACCGATCCCAGCACCGCGACTGCCAGCAGCATGCCGACCATGATGGCGTCGACGCCGCGCAGAAGAAACGTGAATGCGATGCAGGGACTGACGGCGGAGAGATAGACCACCATCTGCACCAGCGCGCTGGTCAGCTTGCCGGTGACGATTTGTCGGGAACTCAGCGTCGTGATCGACAGGAGATCAAAGGTATTCTCTTCCTGCTCGGCTGCCAGCGAACGAAACGCGGTGAACGGCACGACCAGCGTGAGCGGAAGAATCAAGATCGTGTAGTAGGCAGCCAACATCCCCGGGCCCGCCGCGGCATAGTAAATCTGCGGTCCGACCCACGCGATGCCGACGAAGCTGACAATCCAGCATAAGAGCAAGACGACCATGAACGTGATGGTGAACTGGCGACTTTTGAGTGCCTGCCGCGTTTCCTTCACGAGAATGGGATTCGCTCGCTCGACCAGCGCGGCGAGTCGGCCTTCGATCCAGTTCCATCTCCGCGCCCATTTGGAAGGGCGCGAACCGACGTGCTCGCCCACGGCTGCAGCTTCACTCAACGTCGTCGGGGGGACCGTCGTCATTGAACCCGTCCTTCCGTGACGTGCATGAACACATCTTCCAGGCTCTTAGTCTTGCTGGCGAATTCAACCACCTGAAAGCCTGTGTCGACGATCTGTCGCAAAAGCGCCGCCTGTTCCGCGGGACCGCCGGAGTGCGTCAGAACCACTTGGCCATTGCGAAAGGCAATGTCGCTCACGTCGTCTCGCGCTCGCAGGTAGTTCAGCACGCCGTCGGGTTCGTCGAGGACCCGCAGGCGGACCTCGCTGCGCGTCTCGGTTTGATTACTGATCTCGTCGACGGTGCCGACCGCGAGCAGTTGGCCTTGCTCGATGATCCCCACGCGGTGGCACATCTCGGCCAGTTCGGTGAGGATGTGGGAACTGATCAGCACCGATTTGCCGTCCGCCGCGAGGCGACCGATCATTTCACGCAGTTCGATTCGCGCTCGCGGGTCGAGACCCGCCGCCGGCTCGTCGAGAATCAGCACCGCCGGGTCGTGGATCATCGTACGTCCGAGGGCGAGTCGCTGCTTCATCCCCTTCGAGAGGCCGTTGATCGGCTTGTCGGCAAGCTGGTTAAGGAGCGTAAAGTCCATCGCGTACTCGATCGCCCGCTTCCGCTCGTAACTTCGCAGACCGTAAGCTCGGGCAAAAAAGTCGAGGTACTCCACCACGTTCATGTTCTGATACGTGCCGAAATAGTCGGGCATGAAGCCAAGGCGGCGGCGGACGCGGTCGGGATCGTCGACCACGGAGAAGCCGTCGACCAGCGCGTCGCCGTAAGTCGGCTCGTCGAGCGTCGAGATGATCCGCATGCTGGTCGTCTTGCCGGCGCCGTTCGGGCCGATATAGCCGAAGACTTCGCCGGCGTAGACCTCGAAGCTCATATCGACGACGGCCTTCGTGGGGCCAAAGTAGCGGTGGAGCTCGCGCACTTCGATGAGCGGACGGCGGGGCATGAACATCGTTACCAGCTCCCTTCGATCACGTGGAAGCTGCTCTGCTCGTCAATCCCCTCGACGCCTGGCGTCAATTCGATCGCCGTGTTAGTGAAGGCGATGTATCGGCCGGGCCCCCAGCCGGTAATTTGCGGCGAGTTGATCGCGCCTAATCGTGCTTCCATGAGGCTATCCGACGCGGCAAAGCTGTAGTAGCCGTTGTAGTTTCGACGGCCGTCATCGCCCGCGGGGAGTTCAGGCAGGTTCTCGGTGAAGAGGCGCCGCACCTTCGATGCGACTTCGGATTGCGCTACGGCCTTGACGACGACTCCTTTGTCGATGGGCAGTGATTCGCACCAATAGAACTTGCCATCGTGGTCGTGAATCGCTGCGCCGACAATTTCAACGCCAAGCTGATTCGTGATTCGCATGCCTTCTGCTGTCGAACGGAGTTCTAGGCGCCTCGGAGACTTGCGCGCGGCGATTGCGTGGTATTGCGTCGGCGTCCGCGAGGCGAGCCATCCGCGGGTGAGCCGTTGCTGGTCGTCCCAGACGATCTCCCGCTCAGTCATCGATCGGCGACCCCCAAACCCGAAGATGGGAGACCAGTTCGGCAAGATCGGAAACATCGCCTGGTCGACAGGAACCGTCATGCCGGCGCGCGGGGCGATGCCCGCATAGTACGAGTAGCGGCCCCAGGCGGCGCATTCGCCGCTCCGCTGGTCGAGGATGGTGATGCTGCGACCGCGGACGCGAGCGGCGACGCCGTCAATCAAGACGCCGTACGCAAACAGCGAGAGGGTGGTGAAGATCGCCGCGGCGGGAACGATGGCGACCAAGATCGGCAATTTGCCCATCCGCCGCAGAAACCAGTAGGTGAATGGACCGATCGCGAGGACGAAGAGGGTGATCAACACTTGAAAGCTGCCGACCGGGGCCATGCCGACCCCCGGAATGAGCCAGTCGTTGAAATCGACATTAGAATCGTTCGGAACGCTGCCGAAGCGCCCGCCCCACTGCTGCCGCGGAGCGAGCAGCGATTGCGAAACGACGCGCGTCGCTTCTTGATTATCCAGTTCACGCGATCCGTGCAGATTTCGTCGGAACGCCGTGATCGCCCCCAGCCCCCACCCACGGACGGCGAACCATTCCGCCGAAGTCTTCGGCGCGTTGCGATCCAGGGGAGCCGTCGCGGCCATGGCTGGATCCATCGCCGTAAGAGCGTCGGGCCGCGGTTCGCGGGTGGTCGGCTTGAGTCTCTCCTTCACCGCCGCCGCTTCGTCAACTGAATAGCCCGCCAGCACGAGCGCCCCTTCCGACGGCTCGCCGGCTCGGTTGTCGAGCGGGGCGAAGCGCCAGCGCGGCGGCAAGGGTCGCTTGGACTTGGGCGACGCGGCGTCGATTCCTGCGTTGGAATCCGCTTCACCCGCTGACTCTTCCACGGGGCGTTCCTCGCGGGCGCTAAGAGCCCGTTCGACATCGGCAAGTTCCTGCCACCGAGCTCCGGCGCCGATCAACCACAGATTCCCGCCAGTCGCCACCCATCGCAACAGGGCATCGGCTTGCCGCGGATGCTCGTCGATCAGCTTCTCGAGCCCATACGCCGGCAGCACGACCACGTTCAGCGACGTGTATCCCAGCCAGTCGACCGGCAAGTCGGCCGGTTCAATGTGATCCAACGTCGCCGACGTGTTGCTGTACGCCAATCCCAGACTGGCTGTCGCCGCGTACCGCTCAGATTGACCCAACGAAACGCCGACGGCGGCGACGTCAGTGGCATTGCCCATGGAAGCGGCGCGCATACTGTTGACGTCGACGTAACTAACCGCGAACTCATCGTCCCGCGCCCCATCGACGTACAGCTCCCAATAGCAACGTTGCCAGTTGTTGATCTGAGGAACTAGCAATTGAATCTTCGCTTCCGTTTGCCCCTGCGCCAGCACCAACCGCTGCCGCGCGTGGACCCCGTTGCTGATATTCCAATCGCCCGCCGTAAAACGGAACTCGACGGTTCGATCGCTCGTCGCGGGCTTTACGGAACGGACCGTGACCGTGATCGGGCGGTATCCGTATTGCCCCGGCCACTCTGTCTTAACGCTCAACTGCATGCCGTTACGGCGTGAGAAGACGGCGCCTCCTGGTCCCATCGGCATTGTCAGGCCCGCTGGCGTGTTGCCCAGCATGATGGCTCCTCGCGGACCTTGCGCGGGAACAACATTCATCTGCGGCTGCGCTCTGAAACCTTGCGTAAACTGGACATTCGGTTGAGGGACCGGTTGCGCCTCGGCGCTGCGCTGCCCGCAGACTGCCAGCAGAACGAGTGCGCAAAGCATGGGAGCCAGGAGTTTCCAATAGCTAAAGGGCATGGTGCTTGCTCTCATCGTCCGTCCGCCGCCGAGATCGCCGTGCCATCCGGCCGCCGGGCCGCCGTGCGGGCCAGCGACGAATGCTCAACTCCGCCGCGGTTCGTCCGCGCCACGACATCGACCGGACCAAGCCACCGTCCGAAGGCCGAGCCAACGGTGAAGAAAGCCGCTTGCACCAAGAGAGCGGCGGGAATGCTCAGCACGCCGGCGCCCAACCCCAGCACCGCCGCTGGCTGCGACGCCACGGCGAAGACGACGGCCGCCGCGGTCACCAGCAACGCCAACCCGCGAATTGATAGTCTCATGCGAATCATGCGTGCAATTCTGCCAGAACCTGTTGCCGCCCCGCAAGTTGCGTAGCCCGACGGGAAGTCCCGTGGCTCCCCCGACGCTTCCCGCAATTCGTCCGAGACGTTGACCCCGCCGACGAAAACGTTCCTAATCCGAAGTCGCCGCCCGATAGCATGATACCAATGTCCCAAACAACATTTGCGCCCAATGTAAGCATTCTTCGTTGGGTCCGCAGGAAGCTTGACGAGAAAATGAGCGCACTTTTGCAGATGACGCGGTTCACGGCGTTCGCCCTGCTCGGGGCGGCTTTGATTTCGGACTTCGCCTCCGCAGCGGAGGTTGAGGCTTATGCGGGCCAACCATTCGGCGTCGGCCGCGTGACGCTAGCCGTCGCCTCAGCAGGCCCCGCGGCGCCGTTGGAGGACGAACGCTTCACCGTCTCCTCGCCCGACGGCCGCGTCCTTTATCCGGTGATCAAGGAGGAACCGGCGCGGCGGCTCTTGAGGCGGCTGCTCGATATCGACACGCCGCGGAACGTGACAATCTATTTTCTATTCCGCGGCGACCAGCCGTTCGATCTGGGGGCGTTCGCACCGATCGAGCAGCGCATTCGCGTCACGCCGCGGGCCAATCCGCCGGCGCACCAAACGTTGCTCGACGAGTGGTGGCAGCAATACGCGACGCGTTGGAAGAACCTGCGGGCGAATCCACAGTTCCCGCCGGTGGTGGAGAATTTTTTGGCGGCAAATCTGTCGCGCCGCTTAGGCAAGACGCTGCCGGAGCCGTCCGGCGGGTTGTTCGCGGCGCTGTCGCCAAAGAAAACCGTCTGGGACGAACTGTTCAACTCCGAATCGCATCAGTTGTCGCTCGATCAACAAATCATGGCGACGACTCCAGCGGCTGCAAGCGAGCCACTTCCCTTGCCGGCGCCGCTGCCGTGGTTCGCGCTACCGGAACCGAGCGAAGACTTAAGCGGCATCGAAGTCGAGCCGATGGCGCTCCATGTTCCGGTTGAGTGCTTTTACCTCCGCTTCGGCAACTTCACGAACTACCTCTGGTTTCGGGACCTCAACAAGAAGTGGCAAGGCGACCTCGGCAACATGCTGCTTCGCCGCGGCATCGATCGGGCGTCGACGAAACGGTTAGAGCAGCAGCTGTCGCTCCGCGAAAACGCGCTGGCAAAGATTCTTGGTCCGCAAGTGATCGCCGACGTGGCGATCATTGGGCTTGATCCCTACATGCCGCAGGGGGCCGCGGTGGGGATCCTGTTCCAGGCGAAGGCGAACCCACTGCTGGCGAATGACTTGATCACCCAACGAAAACAAGCCCTCAAGAACTACCCCGACGCCGCCGAGACGACCGTGAAGATCGCCAACCGCGACGTGTCGCTCGTCGCTACGCCAGGCGGCGAGGTCCGGTCGTACTATGTGCAGGATGGCGACTTTCATTTGGTGACAACCTCCGAGCGTTTGGTCCAGCGGTTTCTCCTCGCTGGCCAAGGCGAGGGCTCGCTCGCCTCATCGACTGGTTTTCTGGGCATTCGCAAACAATTGCCCGTCAGCCGCAACGACGCCATCTTTGCGTATATCTCGCCGGAGTTCTTCAAGCAGCTGACGAGCCCCGCGATTTGGATCGAATCGCAACGCCGCGATCGGTCGGCCCGCGAGGTGAAGCTGCTCGAACTCGCGCAACTCGAAGCGAAGGCCGAAGGAATCGACGCGGCGACGGTCGAGCAACTGATCGCGGCCGGTTTGCTGCCGGCCGGTTTCGGTCAGCGGAGCGACGGCTCGCAGTTGGTGGTGCTCGACGCGACCGCCTCCGATTCGCTGCGCGGGCGCCCGGGATTGTTTCGGCCGGTTGAAGAGGTCGAAGTCGCGTCAGTAACCGCGGCCGAGACGGCGGCGTATCGCAATTTTACCGAGCGATTTGGTCAGGAGATTGGCCAATTGCCGCCGATTGGAGTCGCGATCCAGCGACAGCCGATGGCCGACGGCGTCGGCGAAACGCTGGTCGCCGAGGTTTTAGCGACGCCTCTGAGCGACGTCAAACTCGGCCGACTGCCAACCACCTTCGGTCCGCCCAGCAGTGAACGCTTGGCGCCAATCGCCGGCAACGTCATCAGCGCCGAAGCGGTTCTCGATTCGCCCCTGCCGTTCGGCGCCAATGCGGACGAACCAAACCACATGTTCCTCGGCATTCGCGACTTCCGCACGCCTTTGGTCATCGACAACGGCACCGTCGCGCCCGGGGCTGCGCCCGCGGAGTTGATCCGCATGTACGTCGGCGCCTGGCCCAAGCCGGGCGTCCTGCGTCTCTTCATGGGCGACTCGCTGGCTCAAGGCGAGCAACCAGTCCCGGGCGCCCAATCGACGTGGCAAGCCAAGCGTGACGATTTTCTGCTCATCAGTTTCAAGCCCGACCTCGTGCGCGAAGTGCTGCCGCAGTTGCAGATGGTTCCGGCGGAGAATCCCGCGCAACTTTGGATCGACGTCGCCAACCTGAGCGACAAGCAACTCGCCGCCACGGTCAACGCCTTCGGCTACATGCGCGCCCGCGAGACCTCGGTCGCCGCATCGCGGCTGATGAACACGCTGGCAAACCAGCTCAACGTGCCGCGGGCGGAATGCCAGGCAGTCGCCGAGACGCTGATGGACGGCAAATTCGTTTGTCCGCTCGGCGGAGAATATCAGCTCGTCGAAGTCGCCGGCGGCGAACCGATGTGGACCTCCTCGGCGATCCAGCCGCAGAACCGGTTCATGCTCACCGCAGCGCCCGATGATTTTCAGTTCGCGTTGCTGACCTGGTTCAAAGGGCTGCGCGCGGAAGCGAGGCTCGACAAGGAAGCGATCAATGCTCATGTCGAGATCGAGATGGCGAAGTCGGCGATTCCGTAGTGTTCCTGCAACCTCTGACACCGAAGCTTATTCAACTGCGAACATTCTCGAAATACTTCGCGCTTAACGCTTTAACCACAGAGCCCACAGAGAGCACGGAGAAAGACTTGGGCATTGGCTCTTTCTCGTCTTCTCTGTGGCCGCTGTGTGCTCTGTGGTAAATGCGAAGGAGTATGCCACTTGAATATGCTTCGGAGCCGGGGGCTGGAAATGCGATAACGAATCGCATCAGCGGGTCGTTGACCCGCGGCTACTGAATTGATGGCAGCGGCGCGAGCGGCAGTTCGAAGCAGGCGGCTTCTTCGGCATTGCGAACGAGGAGATACTGTCCTGAGAGGGCGGGGTTGTTCCAAGTGACCCCTTCGATCGCCTGCAGCTTGGCCAGTTCGCGATACTTCTTCGCGTCAGCGGCGATCAGGACCAGTTCGCCCGACTCGCTGAGAGCCAAGATCTTGTCGCCAACCAGAATGATCTGGCCATGGCCGAGTTCCGGGCGGCGGCGCTTCTTCCAATTCCGCTTGCCAGTTTCCAACTCGGCGCAGTCCATATCGATGTCGTCGATCCCGTAGACCACGCCGTCGCGGAGGACGACGTTTCCGAACTTGGTGCGGAGGACCGGCTTCGACCAGACGATTTCCGCCGACCATTTCTCGGCATCGTCAGCGGCGCGCGTCACTTGGATGAGCTGAGATTGAATCCCGTACCCCTTCGAGAGAAAAATCCGATCATCGCCGACGGGGACCGGCTGCGAGGCCGAGGCGTTACCGTTGCTGTCGCCGTCCCACGGATGTTCCCAGAGGACTTCGCCGGTGGCGGCGTCGTGAGCGGTCAAAAAGTTCTCGTTCACCGCCAGAATTTGTTGCACGCCAGCGATCTCCGCGAGGATCGGCGAAGCGTAGGACGAGCGGTGTGAACCCGCAGCCCAGGCGACGTCGCCCGTTTCGCGATTGAACGCGACGAGCGAGTTGTTATCGAGCCCGCCGACGCTGATGACAACATTGTCGTCGACGATCAGCGGCGAGTCGGATTTGCCCCAACTAATGTTCTCGGCGACGAACTCCGCCAGCGTGTCGTGACTCCACAGCCGCTTGCCGGTGCGGGCGTCGATGCAATTGAGAATGCCGGTGGCGCCGTGAGTGTAAACGCGACCGTCGTGAATCGTGGGAGTGGCGCGGGGACCGACGCCGCCGAGAGCGCCCGGTCCCGAAGGATCCCAACGGGCCTCGTCGGCATGCGACCAGGCAACCTTCCCCGTCTTGAGTTCGTAACAAACGACCATCTCCTGATCGCCGCGCTGTTCCTGCGTGACGGCGTAGTCGCCGACGATCGCAAAGCCCGACCAACCGGCGCCGATTTGTTGCTTCCAGAGGAGCTTCGGTTGATGGGCGTTCCAATCGGCCTCAAGTTCGACGCCCTTCGCCTCAGCCCAATAGCCGTTGCCGAGGAACCGCGGATAGTCGCGTTTGGTTTCCTTCCAATCGAGTTGCACCGTCGGCGCTGCGACGGTCCGCGCGAGCGTCTCGTCGTGAGCAGGCGCCCACCGCCAACGCCAGTCGGCAACGCCTGTGTTGCCGTTGTTGATCAACTTCACGGGCCCGATCGGCGAGATCACCCAGACGGGCGTCCAGATCAGCGCCGCGGCCCAGAATCGTATCGGGGAGGGAAGTCCGCTGCTGCGAAGCGTCCACGTCGAGAGGCCGCCCAGCGCTAGGACCAATGCGATCTGAAGCGAGACGTTCTTGTAGTCTTGCGCAATATCGGTAAACCAGATAACAGTCGTTATGACCGCCAAGAGCGTCCACCAACCAAACAGGAAGGAGACTCGCTTCGGACGCTGACAACCTTGCTTCGTCGTTGTCGTCATTTCCAACGGCGTCGTTTTGGCTCGGGCCACGCAGCTCATGTCGCTATTGTTCGGAGGGATGAATGAAGGCGGGAACGGGGCGAAAACTGTGGCGGCCGCGGCTACGCCAATCGTAAAGTTGGCCGATCCGCCAGACAACTGAACGTAGGCCCGCCGCGGCGAAACTGCCGCGCCAACGGCCCTGTTTTGCAAACTTGGCGCGGTCCTACCGTTAATACGCCCGCCGCCCCCCTTTGGTTGCGGCCGGTCGGCGGTCAAACTACAACCGAAGGATAGCTTCATCGTTCCCGCCCTTCCGCTTCCTGGCGTCGCCGTGGCGCCCACATTTCGCTGCCATGCCTGACTCCGACTATCGCCTGGAGGGTCGCTGGGCCGTCGTCACCGGCAGCACCCGCGGAATCGGCAAAGCCATCGCCCTCGAGCTAGCGTCGGCCGGGGCGAACGTCGTTGTTCATGGCCGCGATCAGGCGGCGGCCGACGAAGTCTGCGCCGCCATCCGAGAGCTAAAGCGGAAAAGCCATGCGGTTGTTACCGACCTCGCTGATGCGGCAGGCCGCAGGGAACTGGTCGACCAACTTTGGCGGGAGCGGCCGATCGACGTTTGGGTCAACAACGCTGGCCTCGACGTCCTGACGGGCGCCTCCGCCGACTGGCCGTTCGACGAAAAACTGCGGCGACTCTGGGAAGTCGACGTGCTGGGGACGGTCGAGCTGAGCCGCGCCGTCGGCGCTCGCATGCAGGAGCGCGGGCAGGGGACGATCATCAACATCGGCTGGGACCAGGCCGAGACCGGCATGGCCGGCGACAGCGGCGAAATGTTCGCCGTGGTGAAAGGGGGGATCATGAACTTCACCCGCAGCCTGGCGAAGTCGCTGGCGCCGGCGGTGCGGGTGAACTGCATTGCCCCCGGCTGGATCCGCACCGCCTGGGGCGAGGAAGCCTCCGACTATTGGCAGGAACGAGCGAAGGGCGAGTCGCTGCTAGGTCGCTGGGGCGAGCCTGAGGACATTGCCCGCGTCGCGCGGTTCCTGGCGTCGAACGCAGCGTCGTTTGTGAATGGGCAGGTCATTGCAGTCAACGGCGGAAGTAGAGGCTGAGGCCGACCCCGTCACGTCGTCCATTGGTTTTGTCATGCCCCGCGATCACATCCATTTCGTCACCGGTCGCTTGGCGGAGCATGCCCTCAAATCGGTCGTCGCGCCGCTCGCGGCCGACGTCGGCTTTGACTACACCGTCGAGGTGTTGCCGATCACCGTCGCCGCGCTGATGTCGCCGGAGTGGATCGCGAAGCATTGGCAAGTTCCAAGTATGGCGACGCGCGTCATCGTCCCCGGCTATTGCGAAGGGGAGATGGCTCCGCTGACAGACGGTTCGTCCGCGCCAGTTGAGCGCGGGCCGCGCGACTTGCGGCAACTTCACGCCTACTTCAAACGTCAACCGCCGCCGAGCGACTACGGTGCGTGGGACATTCAGATTATCGCCGAGATCAATCACTGCCCTCGGCTGTCGCTCCAGGAAATCTTGCGGCAGGCAGCATTGCTGGCCCGTGACGGCGCCGATTTCATCGACGTCGGCTGCAATCCAGGCGGCACATGGACCGGCGTCGCCGACGTGGTGCGAGCGCTCAGCGGCGAAGGCTATCGCGTCTCCGTTGACAGCCTCAACCCCGCGGAGATTGCGCCCGCCATAAAGGCAGGCGCCGAATTGGTGCTCAGCGTCAACAGCACGAATCGTGACGCGGCCCTCGACTGGGGCGTCGAAGTCATCGTCACCCCCGACGTGCCGGCGACGCTCGAAGGCCTCGATGAGACTGTCGACTTTCTGGCCCAACATGGAGTGCCGCTGAGGATCGATCCGATACTGGAACCAATTGGGTTCGGCTTCGCCGCCAGCTTGGGTCGCTACCTCGACGTCCGCCGCCGCTATCCCGACGCCGAGATGATGATGGGAATCGGCAATCTCACCGAACTGACCGACGTCGACTCCGCCGGCTTGAACGCCGTGCTGCTGGGCTTCTGCCAGGAACTCGGCATCCGCAGCGTCCTCACGACACAGGTGATCAACTGGGCCCGCACCAGCGTCGCCGAGTGCGACGTCGCTCGCCGAGTGATGCATCACGCGATCAACCATCGGGTCTTGCCCAAACATCTGGACTCGCGGCTGGTGATGCTTCGCGACGCCGAAGTGTTAGAAACGCCGATCTCCGCAATCGCGGACCTCGCCGCCCAGGTTCGCGACCACAACTACCGCATCTACGCCGCCGACGGCGAAGTCCACCTCGTCGGCGCCGGGCTCCATCTGCACGACGCCGATCCGTTCGTCGTGATGGAACAGCTCCGGCGATCAGGACCCGACGGCGGCCTGCCGAAGAATCTTGATCCCGGCCACGCCTTCTATCTCGGCTACGAAATGTGCAAGACGCTCACTGCACTTACGCTTGGCAAAACGTACCGCCAGGACGAGGCGCTCGACTGGGGGCTCGCCACCCGCGCGGAGGCGCGGCACTATCTCAAGCGACCGTCAGCGAAGGCGTCGGCGTCTGATGCGACCTCAGCTAACGAGGAGGCCCCATGAGCCGTTCGCCCTCCCCTCCCCTGCCCCTAGTCGAAGCGCTCCCGTCTGGCGTCTCTGCCGTCGTCGCGTTCGAGCGACTCGCCGCGCTCCCGCACATGATTTTCTTCGACAGCGCCGCGCGCGAGTTGCGACTCGGTCGTTATTCGTTCGTCGCTGCCGATCCATTCGTTTGGATTGAACGCCCGGCCGACGGCAGCGACGCGCTAGCAGCGGTCGAACAGCTGTGGTTGAAGTTCGCCCCCCACGCCGCCATCCAGGCCGACCTTCCTCCCTTCCAGGGAGGCTTGGCGGGGCTGCTGTCGTACGATCTCAACCGCAGCTTGGAGCGTATCGCCGCACCTCGGTTCGAGGACCTGCAAACGCCAGCCCTGGCAATCGGCGCCTACGACGTCGTCGTCGCGTTCGATCATGTCGAGCATCGCGCGTGGCTTATTTCCCAAGGCCTGCCGGAGATTGACCCGCACGCCCGCCGCGAGCGCGCGGAGTCCCGCTTAGCGCAGTTCAAGAGTCTGCTGTTCGGCAACCTGCCGCCTCAGCCCGACCCGGCAACCAACAGCGGAAAATTGCGCATAGGCAGCAACAAAAATGAAGAGCTTGCCGCGCTCAAATTAGAAGATCTCGCCCCGCAGTTCCCCATGCCGATGCTCGGCGTCACTAGCAACCTCTCCGCCGCTGCGTACCGCGACATGGTTCGCCGCGGCGTCGAATACATCCACGCCGGCGACGTGTTTCAAGTCAATCTCTCGCAACGCCTGCTCCACGCGGCGACGAGCTCCTCGCTCGACCTCTACCTGCGACTTCGCGAGCGGAACCCCGCCCCCTACGCCGGTTACTTCGATTTGGGGGAGTGGCAGATTTGCAGCGCGTCGCCCGAATGTTTCCTCACGGTGCGCGACCGGCAGGTCGAGACGCGGCCCATCAAAGGAACCCGCGGCCGCTCGCCGGCGCCCGAGGCCGATCTCTTCGCCGGCGACGATCTCTCGGCCAGCGAGAAGGATCGCGCCGAGAATGTGATGATCGTCGACCTGATGCGCAACGACCTGTCGCGCGTTTGCACGCGTGACAGCGTCCATATCGAACAGCTCTGCCGCTTGGAAACCTACGCATTCGTGAAGCATCTGGTTTCCGTGGTCCGCGGCGAACTGCGGCCTGAACTCACGCCGCTCGATCTGCTCCGCGCCAGCTTCCCCGGCGGGTCGATCACCGGCGCCCCGAAGGTTCGCGCGATGGAAATCATCGCCGAACTCGAGCCAACCGCCCGCGGCCCCTACTGCGGTTCATTGGCGTATCTCGGCTTCGACGGCACGATGGACGCGAGCATCCTCATTCGCACCATCACCGCCGGCCGGGGCTGGTGGCAACTCCCCGTCGGCGGCGGCATTGTGGCGCAGAGCGAGCCGGACGACGAGTACCGCGAAACCTGGCATAAGGCTCGCGGGATGTTGAAGGCCTTGGTTTAAGAAGAAAGGCAACCGCCAAGGACGCCAAGGTTCGCCAACTAAATGCAGAGAGAATGGAACCACGACGACACAGCGATCACGACGAAAATCAGTTAGCAATAAGCATTTATGCGAGTTATGCGGGGAGTTTCCTTCCGTCGTGTCCGTTGTGCTGTCGTGGTTAATGTATTTAGTCTTCCCTTGGCGTCCTCGGCGTCCTTGGCGGTTTAATATTGAGTGCATGGCGGTAAACAGTTGATCCTGCTCATCGACAACTACGACAGTTTTGTCCACAACCTCGCACGATACTTCGTGCGGTTGGGCCAGGAGACGCGCGTCGTGCGGAACGACGAGATGACCGTCGAGGCGATGCGGCAATTAAAGCCGCAAGCCATCGTCATTTCGCCCGGCCCTTGCACGCCGGCGGAGGCAGGCTGCTCGGTTGAGGTCATTCGCACGTTTCACCAGGACGTCCCCGTGTTGGGGATCTGCCTCGGCCACCAAGCCATCGGCGCGGCATTCGGGGGTGTGATTGCGCGAGCGATTGAGCCGCGTCATGGGCGGACTTCGTCGATTACCCATGACGGCACGGGACTCTTCGAGGACCTCCCTTCGCCGCTGACGGTCTGCCGGTACCATTCGCTCGCGATCGAAGAACCGACGCTCCCGCCATTCTTGCGCGTGACCGCCCGCACAACCGACGGCACGATCATGGCCCTGCAACACGCCACGGCCCCGCTGTTTGGGTTACAATTCCACCCGGAAGCGGCGCTCTCAGAGCGTGGTTACGCGATGCTCGCCAACTTCCTGCGCATCGCCGGTTGCTCAGTCTCCGCGGACGTCGACCAGTTGGCCGCGAGCGAAAACCGCAGCCCGATCATCCCGCCATACACTCCACCCTCAAAACCGCTCACCTTTTAACGTAGGTTAGGCTTTCAGCCTGACAAACCCCTCGCAACGCGTCGCTTACGAAGAACTCATACCGCATTGGGTCAGGCTGAAAGCCTAACTTAGTTGTTCGCCATGCTCTCTTCCCCACCACAGACGCCGCCAACGCTGGGCGCCGACGGCCGTATTCTGGAGGGGATCGTGACCTCGCTGAACGCTGACGGCCGCGTGAACATCGCGCCGATGGGTCCGATTGTTGACGATGCGCTCGATCGCCTCTGGCTGCGGCCCTTTCAAACGTCGATGACCTATCGCAACCTCATGCGCACCGGTCGCGGCGTCTTCCACGTCACCGACGACGTCGAACTACTCGCGCAGACGGCCGTTGGGCAGCCAAGCCCGTTGCCACGTTTGATCGCAACGCCGGGCGGGGATGAATTGATCATCGCCGACGCCTGTCGGTGGTATGCCTTCGAGATCGAATCGCTCGATGACTCGACGGAGCGAACCAACATTGTCGCCCGCGTCACCGACCGTGGCGCTCTGCGGGAGTTTCTTGGTTTCAATCGAGCGAAGCACGCCGTGCTGGAGGCGGCGATTCTGGCGACGCGGGTTCATCTGCTAGGCGTCCAGGAAGTGCTCGCTGAGTTCGACCGCCTGCAGGTCGCCGTCGACAAGACCGGCGCCGCCGCGGAGCAGCGGGCGATGGCGTTTTTGCGCGAGCGTGTGACGGGCGCCGCCGAGCAAGCGGGGCAGCAATAGTGAGCGTCACGATCTCCACGCCGAGTCGCCTCCACTTCGGCTTGCTGCGGTTCGAGCAAATCGTAGGGCCCGGCTTTGGCGGCCTCGGCATGATGCTCGCCGAACCACGCTGCATCGTGGGGATGAGTGCGTCGCACCAATGGCGCGCCAGCGGCCCCGACGCCAATCGCGCCATTGCCTCTGCCAAGCAAGCACTAGAGTCGATCACTGTAGCCGCGGGTCAACGACCCGCCGGCGGGGCGCCACAAACGCCCCCAGCCTTCCAAATCGAGGTGCTCGAATCATTCCCCGCCCACCACGGCCTCGGCAGCGGCACGCAGTTGGCGCTCGCAGTCGCCGCCGGAGGCCGCTCTCTCTGCGGCCTCCCAGAGGCCAGCGCCGAAGCACTCGCGGCGATGGTCGGACGTGGCCGCCGCAGCGCCGTCGGCTGCCATGGGTTCCTCCACGGCGGGCTCCTCTACGAACTCGGCAGCTACCCTGACGAATTGCTTGGACGCTTAGCTAAACGCGTCGACGTGCCGACGGCGTGGCGGGTGCTTTTAGTCACCGCATCGCGATCGGCGGGGCTGAGCGGCGAGCACGAGCTGAATGCGTTCAGCCAGCTTCCTCCCGTCCCTGAATCAACGACCGCACGGCTGGAGCAACTCGCCGCCGTGGCAATTTTGCCGGCCGCCGAACAAAGCGACGTCAAATCTTTTGGCGAAGCGCTGTTTGAATACGGCCGACTCGCCGGCGAATGCTTCGCGAGTGTGCAGGGCGGTCCGTACGCTTCTGCGGAAATCGCGGCATGCGTGGAGGCGCTACGCGCCTTGGGCGCGCACGGCGTCGGCCAGTCGTCCTGGGGGCCGACGGTGTTTGCGGTCGTTGAGGACCAATCGCGGGCGGAGTGCTTGGCCGAGCGGCTGCGTGCGCTGCCGGCGTGGAGTGATCATGCCGTGCGCATTACGGCGGCCGATAACCACGGCGCCAGGTTAGTCCCCGGTCACTGACCGGGGGATAAGTGGACCGATCAGTACGCTTACAACAACCCATACGCCGTCAGCGTCTTCCGCAAAGACGCCTCTTGTCCCGCTTCAAGCGGCGTCATCGGCAGTCGCATCTCGCCGGTGTCGCGGCCGAGCATCTTCATCGCCGACTTCAGCGGAATCGGGTTGGTCGAGAGCCCCAGCATATCGCGGCAGAGTTGGAACAGCTTGCGGTGCCATTGCAGGGCCTGCACCAGATCGCCGCGGTCGACCGCATCGCACAAGGCAATCATGTCGCGAGGGACGATGTTTCCCACTACCGAAATCACGCCGCGGGCGCCGACGGCCATCAGCGGCAGGGTGAGACTGTCGTCGCCGCTCAGGACGGTGAGGTTCGTCGCGCCAAGGATCGTCGACGCCTGGTCGAGCGAGCCGGTCGCTTCCTTCACCATCGTCACGTTCTGGAGCTCAGCCAGCCGAATAATCGTTTCCGGCTCGACGTTCTTCCCGGTACGGCCCGGAATATTGTAGATGCACTGCGGCAGGCCCGACTCTTCGGCGATCCGTTTAAAGTGCTGGTAAAAACCTTCCTGCGTCGGCTTGGTGTAATAGGGCGCCACTTGGAGCGCGGCGTCGGCGCCGGCGGCTTCCGCGACCTTAGTGAGACGAAGGGCCTCGGCGGTGCTGTTCGAGCCGACGCCCGGCATCACCTTGATCCGCTTGTTAGCCGTCTCGCAAACGAAGTGAATCACCCGCTCATGCTCAGGGTGGGTCAACGTCGGCGACTCGCCGGTGGTGCCGACGGGGCAAATGCAGTTGGTTCCCGCATCGATCTGGAACTCGATCTGAGCACGGAAGGCGTCGTAGTCGACCTCATCTCCCTTGAATGGCGTGACTACCGCGACCGACAGGCCGGCGAATGCTTCTCCTTTGGTGCTCATCGAGCGGGACTCTCCTTAAGTTTGCGCAAGCCAACTAACGAAAGGCGCAGAAAATACGCCGTGGGGGGAAATGATACGACGACGAGGGCTGGCGTGCAATTGGGTGGAACCGCTGTCGAAAATCCCTGTCTTTTGCAAGTCGGCCATGTTGGCCAAGGCGGCCAAGGTGGCCAACGTAAAAACTTGGTCAACTTGGAGATCAGACGGCGAAGAAATTGATGGCGGCGCATAACGGTAGCGTCTTCGCCGCTGATGAGCAGGACGGCTAGACAAATCAGCGAGATAAATTGCCAAAGAGCCGGTAAATGATCAATAGTACACTGCATAAACTCGCGGCCATTTTCAATTCCTACGATAGAATTCTTCCGGCCCAACGAGCGCACCGTGAAGGACGCGCTCTAGCCGCGGAGAATCTGGGCCACTGCAGTAAGCAGCCACGTGAATAACAGCGCCGCGACGACAATGCTCCCGATCATCAGCAGGGCCAAGAGCGTGATCAGCAGCACGACGAACCAGCGATCGCTCCGCTGCAGCTTCCCTTGCTCCGACGGCGCGGCCAACATGTGTCGATTCAGGAGCGCCACGTTCCGCTGATTCGACTTCCAGTAGACGTCGAAAATGTCGCCCACCAGCGGCAACGCGCCGACAGTCGTGTCGAGCACCACGTTGAGCGCCATCCGCAGCAGCGTGGCGCGCGTCACGCCATAGCGATGGGCGGCGGTGAGGATGTAGAGCGACGCCACCGACGACGCCGTATCGCCGACTCCCGGCAGCAGGCCGAGGATAGCATCGAGGCCGAAGCGCCAACCGACGCCGGGGACGCGGAAGACGCCGTCCATCCAGCGGGCGAGGAGTTCGAGCTCAGGGGCGAGCTGCGGAGCCCGTTCGTCGCCGGCAGGCAGCGGTGTGCTTGGTGGCTTGCGCATGAAAGATCGGTTGGCAAACCTTGTACCAGGGTTCTCTTTTTAACCACGAAAAAGACGAAAGGAACGAAAAGTAGAAGAGAAGACGTGGAAGGAAAACACATTCGATGAGGAATTGCTAATTCAACTGCACACTCCTCCGCATTATTCTTTTTCGTCCCTTTCGTCTTTCTCGTGGTTAATCCCCTCCCAGCATTTCAACGCATCGACTCGCGTTTACTCGCCGGAAAGTCGCGCACGTCGAACTGCAAACTCCGCCCGTTCACGATCGGCGGCTTCATCAGCTTTTGCTCGACTAGTTCGCGAAAGTACGCCGCCGGGTCGGGGACGTTGGCGCCGCTATGGAGCTTGGCCGCTTCCGCCTTGCCGATCGGCCGGCTGAGATGTTCCCGCGGGATTTCACCCGGCTTCGCCTTCGCCACCGGAGCGACGGTCGGCGCGTTCGTCATCGTGCGCAGCTCCGCCTCCATTGCGGGATGGAACTTCGTCGCGTCAATCTCGGGAAGCGCATCGAGCGCCGCCCGCACGCTTGGCCAGTGGGCTTTCAGCGGGGCGACGTCGAAATCGACCAAAGCGCCGTGGCTGGCAGCCATCGCGGCTTTGAGCTTCTTCGGCATCGCCGCCGCCCAGACGGTGACGATCACTTGCCGGCACCATTGGTAGTGGCCGAGATGACCGACGGCCTCGCCGCCGTCGTCAACGTCGGCAGCCGACGAACTCGACGCCGCCCAGCGCGGCCGCAACTGTTGCACGACCGGCTCGAGCGCACGGGCGCGACGGCGAACGTCTTCGAACACGAGGAGGAAGGCGTCGCAGTCGCCTCCTTTCGCCACGTCGAGTAGCTTCGCGATCTCGTCGCCGAGCCACTTCATCGCTC
>JBGSMO010000465.1:0-5814 GCA_041740115.1 Pirellulales bacterium | reverse complement strand
GCGGGCTTGGGCTCGGGCTGCTTCGGCGCTGCGGGCTTTGGCTCGATCACGTCGGCTGGTTCTGGCCGCGGGACGCGCTCTGGGGCGGGCGGCGGCGGGAGCGGGGCGAGCGTCGCGGGCGTCGGTTGATGGCAATGGGGGCACTCGACGAGTTGGCCGAGCCAAGCCTCGTCAATCTGTGCGGCCTCTCCGCACGCGGTGCAGCGAATTGGTATCATGCCCATCGCTTCGAATGTACCGCTCGCTTGCCGGGCAGGGCTAGAGCTTTTGATCTCCGCGACAAGCACGACGGACACGCCAAAAAAGGTGTTTTGCCTTTTTCTCCCTTTGCTTGCCGTCTTTCGTCGTGATCGTTGTGTCGTCGTGGTAAATCCTGCTTTCCATCACGTTAGTTAAAGATTGAATGGCGAAACGTTCACCAAAACGCTCGAGCAATCACGTCGCGGTTGAGCGCGCCCGCGGCGGGCAGGGGTGGGTGTTGGTTCATCCGCGCGACGTGTTGGAATGCGCGGAGGATCTCGAAGAGGCGCGGGCGATGATCGCCGCCGGCGAGACGGAGGTGGCGGTCGACGAGCTACGGTGGTTGGTCGAAACGTGCCCGGAGATGATCGAGGCCCACTACCTGCTCGGGAAGCTGGCGGTCGAATCCGCCGGCGACGTGGCGCTTGGGCGGGGGCATTTTGGGTTCGGGTACCAGCTGGGGCAGCGCGCGCTCGTGAAGGCGGGGAACCCGACGCCGGTGACGGCGCTTCATCCGGCGAACCGGCCTTTCTTCGACGCCGGGCGCGGGTTGGCGTGGTGCCTGGCGGAGCTCGGCAAACGCGACATGGCGCTGGAGGTGATCGAGCACCTGCTGCGGTGCGATCCGAGCGATCCGCTCGGGCTTGGCGGGTGGATCGACGAGATCAGAACGGCGGGGGCGCCGCTGGTGGAACTGGGCGGGCTGATCATGCCGCCGCCGTCAGAACAAAAAGAAGATTAACCGCCAAGAACGCCAAGGAAAGGCGGGGAATGGAAACCGCCGATGAACGCAGATTAACGCCGATGAATACATGCATGTAACTTGTTTTTATCTGCGTTAATCTGCGTCCATCTGCGGTTCCAACGTCTTTTGTATTTCCTTGGCGAACCTTGGCGTCCTTGGCGGTTGCCTTTTTCTGGCATGCTATGGCAGCGGCACGTTTTCGAGTTTGAACTCCACCGGCACGGCGACGATCGACGCCGGGGTGCGGTAGACCCATGTGTAGTCTTTCAACTCGCGTCCTTCGGGGAGTTCGTAGAAATACGCGAAGCCGATTTCGTCGTCGGTTTGGAGCGTCGTTTCGAAGCCGGCGTTGTCGAGCGTTTCGCCATCCTTGCCGACGAGCGTGGCGACATTCTGGAAAACCCAGCCGCCAGATACGTCTAGCGCGGCGTCGCTGCTCTCGACAGCGAGCCGCATGTGGATTTCCCAGAGGGCCTGGTTCTTCGTGACGCGGTCGAGCGTGACGGCGACTTCCCCGGCGCGCTGGGTGACCTCCTTGGCGCTGGCGAGATTTTCGAATTTCAGTTCCGCCGTGCGGCCGGGGACGAGGGCTGTGATGCGGCCTTCCACGGTGGCGAGTTTTTCCGACTTGCGCGCCGGCAACTGCAGCGAGACGGTGACGTCGGCGGCGTGGCTGCCTGACTGGACTTCGACGTTGAACGCCTCTTCGCCGCCGACGACCGGGGCCTCGCGGCCGTCGTCGCAGACGACCTTCAGGTCGGCGGCGTTGAGTGCGAGGCCGATCGGGCGCAATCGCGGTTCCCAGGAGATCTCGAAATCGACCGATAGGCCGCTCTGTTCGGGCGAGCGGATGCCGCGCTGCGAGGAGGCGCCGGTCGCTTCGATGCGGAAGGGGCCGGAGTAGACGGCCCGTCCGCCGCCGCGACGGAGGACGCCCTGATCGCGGTCGATGATCGCGAGGTTCGCTTCGCCGGAGTCGTTGTAGGGCGACATTTGGGCGCCGTCGAGGATCGCGTCGAGCGCGGCCCAGAAGGGCTCGTCATTGCCGCTATAAGTCACCTTCTTGTCGGCCGTCTGTTGGCCGAACTGCTCGCGATAGTCGGTGACGCGGTTGCCGGTTTGCTTCTCGATTTCTTTGAGGACCTCGTCGAGCGGGGCGTCGGCGACGTCGAGCGTCACCGCGGTCCCTTCGATCGCCTGCTTCGCGATGCGGTTGCGAATCTCGCTGGCGATGCGGGTGAGGCGAACCTGCACCTCTTGCGGCATCTCGTCATTCGGCTTGGGAAGCAAGTCGACGAACGCCTCGCCGGATGAAGCTGATTTGTCCTTAAGGCCGAGCTCGACAAGTTGCTTCTCCGCAGCGTCGCGATCCGCGGCGTCGGCGGCGTCGAGTTGCTCGACCAGCTTTTCGATTTGCGCGGCGGGAGAGGCTTCCTCCGCGGCCTGGAGGGGGAGGGAGGCGAGCGCGACGAGCAAAGCTACGGTGAAAAGCAGGAGGGCGGTGAGTCGCATGAGGGATATCCCAAAGCAGGGCAACGGTTCGGTTGTTCCGATTGTAGCGTCAAACGATTGCGGGAGGGCGGCGCGGAAGGGGTCGGGAGCCTTTTGCCACTGGGGAGTTTGCCTTGAATGGAACGCCTCCAGTGGCAAAAGGTTCCCGACCCCGTTTCGCACTCCTAGCAAAGGATGCCGCTGGCCCTCATTTTGGCGTTCTAAACTTGAATATGAAACTGCACTCGCGAATCTCAATCGCTTTGGCCTGCATTTGCGGCGGATCGGTCGCCTGGGTCGCGCCGGCGGCGCTGCGGGCCGAGCCGGCGCCCTTCATGATGCAGGCGATGGTCGCCGGCAAGCCAATCGACGGGCAGCCGCTGAAGTGGGACGACCAGGAGATGAGCCTCCTGGGCCGCGACGGCGCCCTCTACGAGTTCAAGCCGGCCGACGCCAAGAACGCCAAACGGTACGGCAAGGGGTTCGTCGGCTACAACAGCCAAGAGCTGCACGCGAAGCTGCGCGACGAATTCGACCGCAGTTTTGAGATCACGACGACGCCTCACTTTGTCGTCGTTCATCCGCACGGCGAGTGGCGGGCGTGGGGCGATCGGTTGGAGTCGCTCTACCGTTCGTTCACGCACTACATGAGCGTCCGCGGGATGCGGATGACCGACCCGCCGACGCCGCTGGTCGCGGTCGTCTTTCGGTCGCAAGAAGATTACTACCGGCACGCCGCGGCGGGCGGGACGCCGATGCCGCCGGGGGTGCTCGGACACTACGATCCCGATTCGAATCGCGTCTTCCTGTTCGACATCGAAGAGAAGGAAGGGAATCCCGATTGGTCGGACAATGCGGAAACGATCATCCATGAGGCGACCCACCAGACGGCGTTCAACGTCGGCGTCCACAGCCGCTTCGGCGAGCAGCCGCGGTGGCTTGTCGAGGGGTTGGCGATGATGTTCGAAGCCCGTGGCGTGTGGGACAACGCCTCGCTGCAACAGCAGGCCGACCGGATCAACCGCGGTCGGCTGGCCGACTTTCGCGCGAATGCGAAGAACCGACGGGCCGACTGGATGACGATCTTGGCGGGAAGCGACCTCCCGTTTCAATACTACGCCGGCGAAGCGTATGCCGAGGCCTGGACGCTGACGTTCTATCTGTGCGAAACGAGGCCGCAGGAATACAGCAACTATCTGGCCCGCGTCGCCGCTCGTCCGGCGTTCAGCAAGTATTCGCCTCGCGAACGTCTCGCAGATTTCACGGCGGCGTTTGGAAAGGACTTGACGTTGCTATCAGCGCAGTTGGATCGGTACGTCAACGAGTTGCCGTAAGCGGCGGCGAGAAGGTAAGGTGTCGGGGACCTTTTGCCACTGGAAATTCTAGCTTTTCTAGTAGCCCTCCAGTGGCAAAAGGTCCCCGACACCGTCAGTCTTCACAATGGCGCGGGGACGTCGCGGCGGCAGAAGATGGCGGCGCTCGTCGCCAGCGCCGCGATGCCCAGGCCGGCGAGCGTGCCGTTGTATTGCCAGAACAGAGGCCAATAGACCGACGGGTCGCGGTTCAGGCCGATCGTCAGCAGCGTCGGCTCGTAAACCGAGAGGATCGTCAGCCGATTCATCCACTCGAAACGATCGTTCAGTCGGCCGATGATCATCAGCATCAGTTCGACGACGTAGAACCCGATCACCATGCCGACGGCTTGGGCCCGTGTGCGGACCAGTGCCGAGATGAGCGTCGCGGCGCCGGTGATGAAGACGCCGAGGCAGATGAAGTTCACGGCGGCGGGGGCCAGTTTGGTCCACTCGGGCGCCTCCTCGAACTTGCTGAACTGCAGGCCGAACTTCACGCCGAGCCAACTCGCGGCGCCCATCGTCAGCACGCCTCCGAGGGTGACGGCCGTGTGAGTCGTCACCAGCGTGAGCCGCCGCACCGGCTGGGCGAGCAGCATCTCCATCGTGCCGGCGCCGAGGCGACCGGCGAGGCAATCGGTCGCGCGGGTCACGGTCCAAAGGCCGAGCAACATCAGCAGGCCGAGTTCCTCGAAGCTGAACGCCACGCGCCCGAGCGGCGAAGCCAAGTCCTCGATCGGCACCGGCAGGAGGCCTTGGAAGATCTGCAAGCTTTCAGAGAAAAACTTGATGAAGGCGTCGACCTTGATTTGCGACGCCACCCAGACGCGCAGCCAGGTGAAGCCGAGCGCCATCGCGCAGCAGCTCACGAGCAGCAGCCAACTGTCGCGCAGCGATCGCCCTAGCAACACAAGGTTCATTCGTCGCCGTTCGTCGCGGGGTGGTGACGTTCGTACACGCTGCGGAGGCCGATCGGTTCGATCTGCAGCTTCGCGAGCGGTTGATTGGCAAGCCAACCGAGCAGCGGGGCGAGCTCGCCCCGCGAGATGACGGTCACTCCGGCAGCGTCTTGCCGCAAATCAATGTCTTCGGCCAACTGCGCAGGAAGCGGCGACAGCGGACCGGTGAGCGCCGCTTGAATGCGATGTTGCCGGCGCACGTCGACGACGCGCACCGTATCGACGAGTCGGCCCGCTTTGAGGACCAACACGCGATCGCAGACGTCTTCGACTTCCGACAGCACATGCGACGAAAAGAGAATCGTCTTCCCCTCGTCGCGGGCCTCGCGGATCAGTTCGACGACGTCGCGGCGGACGGTGGGGTCGAGGTTGGCCGTCGGCTCGTCGAGGATCACCAGCGGCACGTCGGGCGTGAGCGTGACGGCGAGAGCCAGTTTTTGCCGCATGCCGGTCGACATCTGCCGCACGCGGCGGGTGAGGTCGAGCTGCAAACGCTCGGCCAAGCGAAGCGAGCGTTCCAGCGACGTGCGGCGCAAACGAGCGAAAAACTGCAGCGTCTGGCGGCCATTCAACTGCCGGAAGAGCCGGGCGTCGCCGGGGAGGTAAGCGAGCTGTCGGTGGACGGCAACCGACTGCGAGTAGCAATCGAGGCCGTCGATGCGAGAGGTCCCGCTGGTCGGCTTCAGGTAGCCGAGCAGGAGTCGCAGCAGCGTCGTCTTGCCGGCGCCGTTGGGGCCGAGGAGGCCGAGGATTTCGCCGCGCGGGACGTCGAAGGTGCAATCAGTCAGCGCCGCGAGATGTCCGTACCGTTTCGACAGCAGTTCGGTCTGAATGAGCACGAGCGCCGCGTCCTTTGCGAATCGATCGAGAACTCACTCGATGGGAAGTTCAGCGGCGGCTCGGCGAGAGCCTCACCCTCCCAAAGGAAAACCGTTAGGCGGCGGGAGCGGCCGCTTCGGCTGGAGCGGATTCGGCAGGTGCGGTTGCCGCAGGCGCGGCGTCAGCAGGCGCGGCGTCAGCAGGAGCG
>JBGSMO010000328.1:0-25842 GCA_041740115.1 Pirellulales bacterium | reverse complement strand
TCCCGGACTAAGGACTGACGTCGGGTCGGTCCGGACGTCCGTCACCAATCCCGACTAGTCGCGCGGCAAACGTTGGATACACGCGCGGCGAAATAAAGTTTCCGACTAGCGACCGCGGAGCCCTGTCGACGAGGCGCCGCGCAAGCGAAATCAATTTCATCGACTACGCACGTAGAAGCTGCCGTGGAGATATCTCGGGACGCGGGTTCGATTCCCGCCGCCTCCACTCGGACGAACTGACTCGACCAGTCCACTTAAGGCCCGTTCAGACGCTCCGAAGGGGCCTCTGGACGGGCTTTTCTTTATCCAGTGAAAATGAGTTCGCGAGTCACAACGAGACTAACGAAGACTACACGGGAACCACGCCGCATACGTCCCGGCATACGTCGCCTCGCCTTAAGGGGGCCAAAACTTGAACACCGGAACTCTACTAGATAGTCTGATTGTGGTACGGAAGCTTTCGTCAGGAATCTTTGGAGGAAGCGACGCATGAGCGAGTCGTCAATCAACCAAAACGCGGCAACTCTGTCTCGCAAAGAGTTCGCAAATCGACTTTTGAATCGGCTAAACGGTTCAGGCGACTTTCCGCACTTCACATTTGACCCTCTACGGTACAGTTTCAAAACTGACGACGGCGAGACGGTTAAGTTTGCCGACTTTTACACTGAGCATCTGGCAAGATATGCCAGAGACAACAAGGTGAACTCGGATTGGATCTTTGAAGAGTTGCGTGAGCGATTGTCGCATCGAGATGATTTGCGCCCCGTAGCCAGCCAAGCTCAATCGTCTCCGATGGAGTCATTTGGCACGGTCCATTCAATCGGCGTCATCTCCTGAATCTGCTCCTGTACCGCCGCGATCGATTCCAGGGCTTGTCGAGAAGTCTTCTCTGTCTTCGCCATGTACGCTGCGGCGACCCCAGCGGCGGTTCCGGTCGACCACTCAGTCGGATGGAGTCGCGTTGCCGAGTTAGCCATGAAGCTCTGCGCCATCGTCTTACCGGCGACCAGCATGTTCTCAACCTGCTCGTTCGTCAGCGACCGGAACGGAATGTAGAACGGCAACGTGTCGTGATAGGCATAGATGTACTTGGGGAATTCACGCCCCACGATCGGATGGATGTCGGCCGGGTAGGCCCCCAGTGCGATCCGGTCATCGAACTTCGTCCCCGTTCGATCGGCGATGTCGCCCACTAGGTCGGCCATTGGCAACACATACCCGTCCAGTCCGATCGAACGGCGCGTGTCGCGAATGTACGGCAGCTTCGCGAGTCCGTGGCCGGTCCCCAATACTGAGGAGTTCAGCACGATCTGTTTCGGGTCGATCCCCTCGGGCGTGTTCTGCTTGAACCACTCGTGCCAACCCAGGGCACGCTCCTCCGCCCCCGCGAGCACGTCCAGGTCGATGCCGCCCTGCCAATCGTCCCGCGTGGCGGCGGTATCCGCTTTTGATGGAAAGAGATATCCGAAGGGATAGTCGTTTCCGCCGTTGCCGATCTTGGCGGAGTAGCCCCAGTTTTGCAGGCAGAGATCGCCCGGCGCCGGCGGGCCCTCCCCACGAATGCGGCGGTAGGTCCAGACTTGATTCCAGGCATCAGAGCGACCTTCGTAAGTCGCAAACCCCATCCGGTCGAGTGGCACGTTCGACTTCGGTTCGTCGGCGGGGTTCTCGAGAAACTCTTCGACGAAACAGTACACCGTCGCCTGCCCGCAGCGGTCATCTCCTGCGAGTCCCCCGTCGGTCGTTTCAACTCCTTGAAGATATGGTGCGTCGGCCAGCGCGAGGACTTCGCCCCACTCAGTCGCTTCGATGAACACCGGCGAGCGCTTCGCTCCCGCGGCGGAACCGAAACGAAGCACTCGCTTTGAGAAACGACCCGAATCCTGCGGCGAGTACCAATCGGCGAGATCTAGCGACGGCAGGCGATCGTAACCGTTGTGGCGCACCCCTGGCTGCGGCTTCCGTTCGATCGCCGTGATCGAGATGATCCGCTTGCCGTCGGCGCTCATCTCGACCTTCTTCACGACCGTATCGAGATAGACCGTAAGCTTGTCGCTCACTTTCTTCTCCAGCGGCGCAAGTTGACGGACGAAGCTATCGGGGCAGTAGCAGAAGCGACTCACCCAACAATCGGCAGGATTCTCCAGGCCCTTCATGAGGGCGTGAAAGCTTGGCGTGATGTTTGCCGGGTCGCGAGCGACTTTGGCGACGCTGTACGACTGCGTATCAGGCGCCTTTGCCTTGATCGTATGCCAAGCCTCATCGACCGCAGGGACGCCGCTGCTGGTGAGTTGGCCGCCGACCCAGTCTGTCGGCTCCAACAGTGCCGTGCGAGCGCCGCTCTCGGCGGCGGCAATCGCGGCGGCGAACGCGGCGGTCGACCCGCCGGCGATAATCACGTCGTAGTCGTTCAGTTCAACGACGGTTGACTCTTCAACAGCAGCGGCGGCGATCGCCGGCTTCAACCCGATCAACGCGATGGTCGCGGCCAGCGTCAAACAGAACGTCACGGACTTTAAGGAACACGCCATGGCTTCAGTCAGCCTCCAACCGATTCATGTGCCAGTCGAACAAGTAACGAAATACGAATCCGCCCGCCGCGGCCGCGATCAGCAGCCCCGCGGCGACGGTCCAGTTGCCGACCGTGAGTTGAGAGACCCCCAGCACGCCCGCGGCGATCCACGCGGCGCCGACGAGGGCGACGCCAAGCCCGCCGAGCAGCAAAAAACGCGGCTCGACTGGAAGCGACGGCGCTACCGAGGCAGAGGATTGCTGCGGGACTTCAGCGACGATCATCCGTCGCACCGGTTCCCACCAACCGAGCGGGCGAGCACGGAGGTAAAACGAGGTGAGCGTGTCGTTGCTCTCCGGCTTCGTGGCTAGAGCCACGACGACCCACAGCAACGTCGTCAGCACGATCGCGATCATCGCGTGGAGCATCGCCAGCGCGTCGATCGCCGCCTCGCCGACGGCGAGTTGGGCGTTCCACCATGCGAGTTGCGGCAGCAGTCGATCGAGCAGGAAGTAGATCACCGGCCCGCCGACCATCGCGGCGACCCACGAAGCGAGGTTCGCTCGCCACCACCACCACTGGGCCCAGTAGTACGCGGCCGACGCAGCGAACATCCCGCTGATCACCATGGCGATGCGGAAGAGAGAGTCGGACGCCTGCATCACCCAGACGCCGGCGAGCAAAATCACCAGCGTAATCGCGCGACCGACCCACAGCACGCGCGGGTGGCGGGGATCGAGCAGCGCCGCGTTGGGGAAGAGTTGGCGCAGCACGTCGTTCACGACCGTCTGCGATCCGTAATTCAAGTAGCCGCTGATCGTCGACATCACGCTCGCCAGCGCGCCGGCCACGACAAGTCCCAGCAGGCCGGGCGGGAGGTATTCGACGAGCATCAACCCGTAGACTTGCTCGCGATCGCCGCGAGTGGCGTGGTAAAGATCGGGATGCTTCGCAAGCATTCCCAACACGGGAAGCGTGATCAGCAGCAGCATGACGAACATCGCGAGCTGACCCCAGATAGTCACTTTTGCCGCTTCGCGAGCCGTGCGGCAGGAGAATATCCGCTGCCCGTCGAGGTCGACGCTCCCGCCGCGGCCAATCGTCGGGACGATCAGCCACGCGAGGACGAGCATCGGCCCGAGGATTTCGTGTCCCGGCACGGGCAACGTCGAAAGGATTTCGCCCTGCTCGGCGGGGTGCGCAGCCTTGATCGCCTCGGCCAGTTCGGTCGGCCCGCCGATGTTGACCAGTATCGCAATCAGCAGCGCCGCGCTCGCAATGACGATTACGGCGGATTGGAACACGTCGGTGATCAGCACCCCGGCGAACCCCGAGACCCATACGTACCCGGCGACGAGCGGCACAACGCAGGCGAGCGTCGCCCACTTGCTCTCGACTCCCAGCACGGGTTGCATGATCTTGTGCGTTCCGAGCAACCCGGCTCCGATCCAAGGAACCATGCTCACCGCCACCGCGAACAGGGCCGTGTAGATGCGCACGAAGCGGGCTCCGCGGCCGCCGAAGCGGAGGGCGTAGAACTCGGGCCCGGTGCGAATATTCAACTGTCGCCAGCGCGCAGCAAAGAGCATCGCGACGATCATCCACGCGAGCCCGAACCGTGACAGATAGAACCACGCCACCGGCAATCCGATCACGGCTGCCATACCGCAGTAGAGCGGCGCCACGTCGGCGTTGATCGCGGTCGCGGCGTACGACACCCCGTTCATCCACGCGGGGACGCGACGGCCGGCGAGGTAGTAACTCTCTTCGTCTTCAGGCCCGGTGCGCCACAGTCGGTGGGCCCACAAGCCAATGATCAGCGTCGCCGCCAGATAGGCGGCGATCACCAGCAGGTCGGCGGTATGGGATCCGAGCGCAGGCATCTAGCGCGAGCAAACCTTGGAGAGCGAATCGAACGGGCGACGATCTCTATCATACGCGGCGGCTACGCTTCGACGGCGGCCGGCTGTGGCAGGCTGTTCTGGTAAATCTCGTCCACGATCCGCTGAACGACTTCGCCCTGGCAGCCATTGGCCCCGGTCACTTCACGCGTCTCGATACTTCGCAGGAAGTCGGCAAACTGGTCGCGGAACGGCTCGGCAGCCGGCGCCTCGAGTCGCTCGTCGACGAGCGCTCCGTCTCGCTCCGAAGTCAGATTCGCATGATCGCCAAAGAGTTCAAACGTCATCCCGCCGGCGTCGCCGAAGAACCCCATCAGCGACGCGGGGATCGAGGGCTCCGGAAAGTTGCCCGCCCAGGCGACGTCGAGTTCGAGCGTCGCGCCGTTGCGGAAGCGGACGAAAGCGTGAGCCGCGTCCTCAACGTCGCACACCCCGTCCCAATCGGGCGGACCGGCCCACATGTTCTCGTAAACATAGCCCCGCATGCGACGGCCGAACGTCGAGTAAACCTGGCCGCTGACGTCGGCGACCTCGGGGTAGCCGAGCGTCGATAGGGCAAGGTCGATTAAGTGGACGCCGACGTCGATCAACGCCCCGCCGCCGGCCACCGATTTAGTCGTGAACCACTTGCCGAGGCCGGGGACGCCGCGACGGATGTGGAGGTGGGCCTTCGCGTGGTAGATGTGTCCCAACCGGCCCTCGTCGACCACATGCTTGGCAAGCTTACCGACTGCGGTGTAGCGGTGAACGAAGCCGATCTGCACGATGCGACCAGTGCGGGTCGCAACGTCGTTGATCTGCTCGCACTGGCTTGCCGTCAGGGCCATCGGCTTCTCGAGCAGCAGGTCTTTGCCAGCCTCAAGCGTCGCAATCGCCAGCGGACGATGCAGGCGGTTCGGGACGCCAATCACCACGGCGTCGACGGCGTCGTCGTTCAACACCGTGTCGACGGAGTCGCAGGGCGTTCCGCCAAACTTCTCCGTAAGTTCAGCGGCGCGGGCCAGATTCGTGTCGGCAATCCAGCGCACCGCGGCGCCGGCGTCGCGCGCCGCTTCGGCGTGTTTCTGTCCAATGGCGCCCGCGCCGATGATTCCGATCTGTTTCACGTCACTGCGGCCTGTTCGAAAGTGTATCGTTGTGGATTGAAGGGGAATGCTGGCTAGGGATTAGGTGCGAATCTGATTCGCCTCGTCGACTCTCGATTGCTTCGCGGCGAGATCCCGGTCCCAGTGAGGCGCTGGAATCGTCCGCGGAGTACTTTCGGATGCGCGCACGTTGACGAACGTATCACCTGCCCGATCGCTCAGCGCGACGTCGAGGATACGTCTGACCATCAGCGATTCGCGACGATCGACGAGTGCATGACCCGCGTCGAAAAAGTCAAGAATGCTGGCCGCGGCATCGAGAAACAGCGTCGCGCCGTCGACTTCGATCTGATCGCGACCTTGCTGCGTCGAAACGATCGCACTGAAGGGAATCTCGATTTCCGGGTTGAAGTCGATGATCACATGGCGGTCGTCAGAGAATTGCAGCAGCCACTGCGGGTGGCGTTCCGGGCCCATCCGCAGGACCCGCTGCGCGTCGTGCCCCATGCAACTGACAGCCAGTTCAACGGGATGAATGCCGTACTCGGCGAACGATGTTCCAGAAGAGAAGATGGTTATGCTCTGTACACGCGACGGCAACTCGCGGATGAACGATTGCACGGCCGTGCTCCGCAGCGCCGAAGTCGTTTGAATCGGCACGTCGCACGCATCGGCTAGCGCGAAGATTGCCCGCGCGGTCAACTCATCGGGGGCAAATGTCTTGTCGACGAACGTCGGCTTTCCCAACGGGAGCACCTCTTGGCACATCTTCAGATGGAGTTCTGGATTCGACGGGGCCAGGATGATAAAGCAGTCGCTCGTTTCGTGCAGTGCTTCAACGCTGTCGTAATAGGGCAAGCTGCGCTCCTCGGCCCACGCCCGGCTGACGCCGCGCTCCAGCGCCGTCGCGCCGGCGACTTCGTATCCGCGACTTGCCAATGGGCCGCGCAGCGCCTTGAGATAAACCTCGGCGTGGTAGTTGTCGAGGCGATAGTCGACGAAGCCAATTCGTTTCACAGCCATGTTACTCGCGTTGCAATCCTACGATTGGAAGGTGTAAGGGAGTGCCAGCAACCCCGCACTATCGGCGGTGCGACACCCGGTCGTTTCGGGAGTGGTAATGGGCAAACGCTTCAGGTGCCGCACGGCAAGCCAAGCGATCGCTTCCGCCGACATCGTCAGCGGATTGAGCCCGCGCTCGGAGACGTTGCGAACCGTCGGGAAATGAGCGGCCAGCATCTGGCGAATCACGGGATGCTCGCTGCCGGGGCCGGTGATCCATAACAGTTCTGGCAATTCGGGCAATTGCTTCGCAGCCCGAGCGAACGCCTCCACCGTGATGGCGCACAACGTCGCCGCGCCATCCGCAACGCTCAACCCCGAGACGTCGACATGATCGAACTCATATCGGTCCGCCGCCTTCGGCAACGAGCGGGCGAAGAAGGACGCCTCGAGTGCGGTGCGGACGATCTCTTCGTCGACCCGGCCTTCGCAGGAGACGCGACCGTCGAGGTCATGCGGCAACTCCGCCATCTCCTGCACCCACTCGTTGAGCAATCCGACGCCAGGCCCCGTATCGCCGGCGATAATCTCGTTCTCCTCGCTGAGCCAGGTGACGCTCGCCACCGAACCGAGATGCAGCATGAGCGCGGGTCGCGGCTCGTATGCCATGTGAGCCCAGTGGAACATCGCCGCCAGCGGAGCTCCCTGTCCGCCGATCGCCATGTCGTGTCGGCGAAAGTCGCTGACGACGGGGAGTTTGATCGCTTCGGCTAGCTGCCAGGGATTGCCGAGTTGGTAGGTGAGCCCCTCGCTTGGGATGTGTCGCAGCGTATGTCCGTGAAGGCCAACGACCTCGACCCCCTCGGTCTCCGCGGGGAATTCTGCGAGTAACCTAGCGAATGCCTCGGCCATGTGTTCCGTGAGCTGTTTCTCCAGCCGAAGAATCTCCGTGGTCGGCAAGTCGTTTTGAGTCGCTTCGAGCACGCGCCAGCGGAGCCGCTTGTCGTAAGGCAACGACACTCCCCCCAGCGGAACGATTTCGTCCCGCCCGTCGGTATCGATAACGGCCGCCTCGACCCCGTCTCCGGAGGATGCGGCTAGCAATCCGACTGATCGAGTTTGGGGAGTTGATTCCAAGAAAGGACCTGCTCGCGACTCATGGAAAGATGCCGTCACGTAGTCTATCAGCGGTCTTGGAGAGTCGACTCAGCATCCGCGCATTTTTTTCCACAGGATGCGCATAGCCATGTTACGATAGAAATCGCCGCCTCGCCCTAGGGTGAATCGAGCGACTGAATTGGAGTAGTGGCATGGCTGTTCTCACGAAAAATCGCGTCCTACAGATCGCCGTGCTGGTCGAAACCGACAACAGCTGGGGACGGAGCGTCGTCGAAGGGGTCGCCGACTACGCAGGCAAGTACGGGCCGTGGAATCTGCTGATTGATCCGCGGGATCATAGTCAGGGGTGGTCGCTCCCCGACCGCTGGCGGGGCGACGGCATCATCGCGCGCGTGAGTACGCCGCTTCACCTGGAGGAAATCGCTCGCGCCGGATTGCCGGCGGTTAACGTCGACGATGTGTTTGAAAACCAGGAGGGAGTCGGCCAGGTCACCACCGACGAACTTTCGTGGGCGGCGCTGGCGCTGGCGCATTTCCGCGAACGGGGATTCAATCACTTTGCTTATTTCGCACCGCCGAGTCATGAATACTCGAAGAAGGGCGCCCAGGCCTTCTTCGCGGCCGTCACTGCCGAGGGGCACGACTGCCACGTCTACCGGCCCGGGTATCGGGGCGGGCGGCGCATCAGCCGCGACGAAGAGCATAACCGCATTCATCGCTGGCTGAGCCATCTCCCCAAGCCAGTGGCGATTCTGGCGGTCGATGCGCGTCGCGGTCGCCAGCTGACCGAGATTTGCAGCCTGGAGAAGATTCGCGTTCCGGATGAAATTGCGATTCTGGCCGGCGATACCGATGAATTCCTCTGCAATCTGAGCTCGCCGCCGCTCTCAAGTATTGCGGTCGCGAGCCAGCGCATCGGGCACGAAGCGGCGGCGCTGCTTGATCGCATGATGCAAGGCGATCAGGCGCCAACGGAACCGGTGCTCATCCCGCCGGTGCAGGTAGTCGGCAAGCAATCGACCGACGTGTTGGCCATCGACGATCCGATGATCGTGCAGGCCCTCCGTTTTATCCAGTCGCATGCTTTTCGAGGCATCGGGGTCGAGGACGTTCTTCGCGAGGTGCCGGTTTCGCGTCGCTATTTGGAACTGCAATTCAAGCGACGCATTGGTCGCTTGCCTGCGGAGGAAATTCGCCGCCTGCGATTGGAGCGCGGGCGTGACTTGCTCACGCAGTCGGACCTGTCGGTCGAAGCAATCTCCGCCGCTTGCGGCTACGCCGGAGCGACGCAGTTCGGGGTGGCTTTCCGCAAACAGTTTGGCAGTACGCCGCTGGCTTTCCGAAGAAAGCTGACCCGCAGTTAGCGGATTCTGTGCAATGAGTTTGAGACTCACTTTCGCGATTCTAGTGAAAACTATTTGCCTGAAGCGGTAGCAGCAGTATTCGGCAACTTGCCTTGCCTATTCAGGGCAGACTGCATCTCGAAAACGCTGTGCGCACTCTATGGAAAAAAGTGCGCGGTTAGTGTTTGTGGCCTTTTCGCCTCACTACTAGGATGCACGAAGGGAAACCGGCAGGCTCTGCCGCGGGGCAGTACGACGGGCAGGCACTCGTCGCTGCGGCATCGCCGGGTTCCCCGACCCAGGCTTATCCGTCGAGCGACGGCGCGTTGACGGCGCGCCGTGCCATAAAGCGATCGCTGACGCGTTAAACGCCGGCCATCGCCTGCAACCTGACGATCATCTTTGCACATTTTGCTGTTTGGATTTCTTCTTTGGAGGGCGAGCTAATGAAGTCTCATCACGGTCGTTCGATCGCGGCATTCGCCGTAGTCCTCATGTCGGCGGCGCCATCACTTGGGGCAACTCTTACGGCGTTGTCCAGTTTCGGCGGTGGCGACGGGTGGCGGGCTCCCGGAGAGGTTGTTGCAGGCGATACTCCAGGTACGAATACGGCAGGAGTCTACAACTATCTTGGTACGGCTAGCCTTGAGCGGGGCCTAGCCTTCAACGCGAGCTCGGGCAATCTCATTCTGGTGAGTCGCAGCACTGCCGGTAACGGGATTCGCGTATTGAATGGCGTTACGGGGGCAGACGCTGGATTTCTCAACCAAGGTTCAGGCGTAATCACCGGTGGAACGTTCACGACGAGCACGGTTGGAGTCGCCGACGATGGTGCGATCTATGTCGCCAACTTGCAGACAAATGCCGGCACCGGCGCATTCAAAGTCTATCAGTGGATCAATGAAGCCGCGGCGGCTCCGACGACCTATTTCGGCGCGACCATTGCGGGGTTCGCTGGCACGCCGAGGCTTGGAGATTCGCTGGACGTAGTCGGCACAGGAGCCGGCACGACCATTGTTGCGGGGGCTAGCGGCTCGACAGGTTATGCAGTGATCAACTCTGGTGGAGGGAACGCTGTCGCTTCGTTCGTCCCCGCCGGCCCTGGTGCGGGAGATTTCCGGCTAGGCGTGACGTTCGCGGGTTCTGCCGACAACGTGTGGGGCAAGCAAACGGGCGGCACTCCGGCTGCCGCTCCGCTACGTTTGACGAGCTACCTGGGTGCCGCCGGTACGGGCCTGGGCTCCGCGACTCTCACCAGCGGCGGCGAGATGGCAATGGATTACGCCGTCATCGGCGGGGTCCCGGTCTTGGCTGTGGTCGACGCCAACAGCTCAGTTCTGCGGGTCTACGACGTCACGTTACCCAGCGTTCCAGTGTTGCTCATCTCAGGCACGACGACGAGCCCCGGACTCGCCGCCAACGGCAATGCAGTAGGTAGCGTCAAGTTCGGTTCGATTGGCGCTACCAGCGCTACGATTTACGCGATGTCTACCAACCAAGGCATCCAGGCCTTCCGTCTAGAGGGCGTCGGAGTTCCAGAACCGGCTGGCTTGGCGCTCCTTGGCATGGCCTGGGCGTCGCTGGTTTGGGTGCGGCGGCGTAGTTGATTCCGTCCTCCAGGATTGTTCAAGAGTTTAGGTCGAGCCAGCGCCATTTGCCGGCGGCGAGGACGCCGCTGGCAAATGGCGCCTTCAATGCAGCGGCAATTCAATAAAGTCATCGCGAAACATCATCACGAGGAATATCATGCGCTTCCGTCTCACTGGCCTTCGGAATCAACTGGGAGCGTTGGCCGCGGTCGGTGCGGCGTTCACCTTCGCTGCCGCTCATGGCGCGACGCTAGCGCCGCTGAGTACCTTCGGCGGCGGAGACGGCTGGCGCGCGCCGTTTGAAGTGCTGCCGGGTGATACCGCCGGTACCGACTCGCTTGAAGCGGGATTCTATAGCTATCTAGGAAACACGCTCACCAACACAGCGGTCAATGCAGGCAATTTGGAGCGAGGCATGGCCTACAATCCATCGACCGGTAACTTGATCGTGGTGAGTCGTAGTATAGCGGGCAACGGTATCCGCATTCTGAACGGGACGACTGGCGTCGACTTGGGAGCGCTCAATCAGGGTTCTGACATCATCTCCGGCGGCACGTTTACGACAAACATGGTCGGCGTTGCGGACGACGGCGCGATTTACGTCGGGAATCTCACCGTCAACAGCGGCAGCAGTGCGTTCAATATCTACCGCTGGGCTAACGAATCGGCGACGGAGCCGACGCTGGCCTACAGCGGACCTGTCTTGGCCGGCGCCCGCGTCGGCGACTCGCTGGACGTATTCGGCAGCGGCGCTGAGACTCGCATTGCGGTCGGATTTGGCAACTCTCCGGCCGTGGCGGGGAACAACGGCTTTGGTCTGTTGACCACCGCCGACGGGTCGACCTTCACCGCCTCCAGCATCGCGATCGCCGGCAATCCGCCCGAGCCGGGCGACTTCCGGCTCGGCATCACCTTTACCGACGCTGACACGATCATCGGGAAGCAAGGTTCGGGGACCATCGGGCAGGAGCAGTTCGCTCGTCAGGTCGACGTCAGCGGCACGACCGGCACGCTGGCCCTCAGCATCGGATCCGATGGTGCTTCGCTCCGCCCATTGGACTTTGCCACGGTTGACGGTCGCCCGCTCTTGGCGATGGTCGAGGCAACCAGCTCGACGTCCGCGATCGCCCGGTCCAGACTTTTCGTCTATGACCAAACCAATCCCGCTGGAACGGTCGCAGAGCGAAAAATCGCGGAAAGGAGCAATCTCCCCATTAACGATCCCGAGCTTGGTCCCAACCAATTTCCCAACGGAAACGGCACCGGGTCCGTAAAGTTTGGAGCGATCACCGGCAACAGCGTCGTCGTGTACGCGATGAGCACCAACAACGGCATTCAGGCGTTTACGCTGACGCTCGATCCCGTGGCCGCTGACGACGCCGATTTTAATAGTGACGGAATCGTCGACGGCACTGATTTCTTGATTTGGCAGCGAGGCCTCGGCTTGACCGGCCAGTCGGACAAGTCGACCGGCGACGCTAACGGCGACGGTGACGTTGCCGACGCCGACCTTACGATTTGGAAGGGTCTGTTCGGCGCCGCGTCGGTTGCTCCGGCGATCGGCTCGGTTCCAGAACCTGGCACGATCGGATTAGCCATGCTCGGATTCGCTTGCCTTGTATTGCGGCGGCGAAACAATTAGCGTGCCGCAGCGAATTGTTTGGATAACTCATGACTCGGCGCGGGATTGCATGGCGGCGGTCTGGGCTCAAAGATACGAGCGCGTGTTTGGGGCGGGTAGGCTCGGATTCGACGACGTTGACGCTCGCCACGACGCGGGCCGCCGATACTAGATTTAACCACCTTCCCCTTAGGCTCGTCGCAGAGGTGCATTCATGGAAGCCGTGCAAAAGATCCGCAGGAGACTTCGCGAAGCCGAGGGCTTCACGCTGGTGGAACTGTTGGTCGTGATTGCGATCATTGGCGTCCTGGTGTCGCTACTGCTTCCGGCGGTACAGGCCGCTCGCGAGGCGGCGCGACGAGCGCAATGCAGCAACAATCTCAAGCAGATGGGCTTAGCTGCTCAGAACTACGCGGCCGCCAAAGGGACTTTGCCAGCCGGTTACGATCGTACCGCCCAGGACGTCAAGGATTCGTTGAACTTCTCAAAGCGAGGGATGTTCACAAGTCTCCTGCAGTACATCGAAGGACAGACTACTTACAATCAACTCGTCCTTGACTACAAAAAAGCAGGAAAGCAGGTGTTTGACGACCCGGCGAGGGATGTCGTAATCGATTCGTTCATCTGCCCTGCATGGCCCGAAGCAAAAGTCACCCAAGCAGCTCAGCCGGGATACGAGTACCAGCTAGGTGCTTTGACTACCTATTCAGGGATCGCTGGCGCTGTAAGGAATCGTGGCGAGAATCTATACAACTCATCGTTCGGCCGGCTTCCCGACAATGGGGCGTTTACCATGATCGAGATTCCAGGAACGAGCGTATTTCAACCCAAAACTCTCGTTGGTTACGCGAGGAAACTTCAGGAGATCAGTGACGGTCAAAGCAACTCCATGCTCGCTGGAGAATTTGTCCATCGCGACTGCTGCTTCGGGTCGCTCGTTGAGGAACCGCCCGGAAATACGCGGCCTTGGTATCTGGCGGGTTTCACCGATGGTCCTTACAGCATGAAGGTCGCTGAGACGCCGCCGAATACATGCGTCGTTCGCAACGCAGCCAGCTGCATCGCTGGAACTCCCACAAACTTCAACTATTTGCCTATGGGAAGTTTCCATCCCGGTGTAACGCAGTTTGTGTTCATCGACGGCAGCGTGCATAACATCGCCGACGGCGTTGAACTTGAAGTCTACAAAGACGTAGCCACAGTGAACGGCGAAGAAGTGGTGAACCCTCAGCTCTGAGCTTTTTGACTGCGTGCATGTTCAATCGTGCTGCCTCTATCCTGCGAACTTAGCTGTTCGCGAAGAAAGCTATTCGCCATTTGACATGCATATCACGCGACTCCTTTCTAGCGGAATGGTGATTCTTGCGACCTCATTCGTAGGTTGCTCAGACAAACCGGCGTTAGCTCCTGTAAGCGGCAAAGTTACTTACAATGGTAAGCCGCTGCCATACGGAAGCGTTGGCTTTCAACCAGCCATGGGACAACCTTCTGGCGCAGCAATTCAGCCTGACGGAACTTTTCGACTGAGCACATTCGCGGAGTATGACGGCGCAATCATTGGACCGCATAAAGTCAAAGTAACCTGCTACGCATCGCAGCGGCCATCGCAACAGGTGAAGAAAGCCGTCGGCGAGTTTATCCTAGGCGAGTCGCTCATACCCGATCACTACACCCTACTCGACCGCAGCGGCCTCGCTGCCGATGTTTCTCCGGAAGGAACGGATTCGCTTCTATTTGAACTGACCGGTCCCGAGAGAGTGTTTCCGCAATAGGACGCAATATCACGGCCTCTCCCAGTGAACGTCGAACTACCTTGCGTGCACTCTAGAAACGAGCCCACGCGAACGTTTGTCCAAGTCGCGACCCGCTGGGATCGCTTCCTTATCCGCGGCGCACGATGGCATCCCACACACCGGTACGACGAGCCCGATGCGATCGCTTCACTGTCTAGCTATAGTTGCGGCGATCTCGATTGCGCAGGCGCCCTATGTAAGCGCCGCGGCGCCCGAGGTTCGCGGTACTTGGCTCACCACCACAAACGAGGACCACATCCGCTCCGGCTCCAATACGGCCACGGTAATCCGAGATCTTCGCAATATCGGGCTAAACGCCGTATACGTTGAGACTTGGAAAAATGGTTACACTAACTTCCCGTCGCGAGTCCTGAAGTCAGTCATCGCCACGACCGACCGGAATCCGACCATCGGCGCATCGCGAGATCTCGTCCAGGAGACGCTCATACAAGCGCATCGCCAAGGGATGAATTACTTCGGCTGGTTCTAGTATGGCGCGATGACCGAGTACGTCGGCGCCGGAGGGAATCCCAGCAACCCCCTATCCAACTACATGAAAAGCCGAGGCTGGTTGCTGCAAAACCAGGCGGGGGAGTATGCCGACGGGACTAACGGCGGCTTCGCCTTCATGAACGTCGCGGTTACCGAGGTGCGGCAGTTCATTCTCGACATGACCCTAGAAGCGGTGAATCGTTACGACTTTGATGGCATCCAGTTCGACGACCACATGGCCTGGCCTGCCAACTTTGGCTTCGACGCGACGACGCTTGGTCTCTACACGTCGCAAACGGGCAACGCCGCGCCGATCTCGCCGACTAACTCCCAGTTTAGCGCATGGCGGCAGCAGCAGGTCACCGCATTTGCCGATCAGCTTTACTCGGCGGTGAAGGCTGCCCGCCCTGAGTTGGTCGTGTCGATCAGCCCTTCGACCACTAACTTCTCAACCACGCAGTACAACGCCAACTGGCCGCTGTGGGAGTCGCAGGGGCTGTTTGACGAGTTTGCCGTGCAGATGTATCGCGACAACATTTCGTCGTTTAATTCGATCGTCAATGGACAGGTCAATCCCTTCAAGCCCAGTGACCTTGACAAGCTGGTAGTGGGATTGCGCATCAACCCCGCCTCGTCGGCGACGCCATACGCTGATGTGCAGCAAATGATCGAACGCTCGCGCAGTGAGGGCGCCGCCGGTCACAGCCTGTGGTACAGCGCTGGCGTTCGTGATCTTTACGGTCCGCAACTCACTGCCTTCTACGATGTTGCGGGACAAGGACATTCCTTAAATCCGCAGTTTCCCGTCGACTGGCGACCGACGTCGCTCGTTGCCGTCACAATCGGAGGGACGCCTGACATGTGGTCCGTCGAAGTTACGGCCGCCGGGCGATACCGCATCGTCGCGCGGCTTGGCTCCAATGTGAACTCTGCTTGGAGCGAAATCGCCGCGGTCGAACTCATCGCCGGAATGCATCGGTTTTCCCTCCCTGGCGCCAGGGAAGTCGAGTTTCTCGTTGATCGTCGCTCCCCATCGTCATTCCTCGCTGACTTCAACGGCGACCTACTAGTCGACGGCGCTGACTTCATGCTCTGGCAGCGGGGATTTGCCGCGCCCGTCGCAATTCCAAGTAGCGGCGATGCCAATCGGGACGGCAATATCGATGCTAAAGATCTGATGACCTGGAAGTTTAATCACGGTACTTTCTTGGCGGCTCCATCCTTTGCAGGACATTCGGTGCCGGAACCTGCCGCTTGGTTGCTGGAGACTGCAGCCGCGTTTCTGATCGCGATCGGTCGACGCCGGCGGCTCGCGGCTGATGCCATCAGATCCGAGAGTCTGCCACCGAGTCATAGACGACGCAGTTTGCCTCAAGTACTCGTCAAGGCGAAGTAGAGACCGTATCCTTCGAGATCGAGAAACGCCGCGTGCTGCGCTGCTTCCAGGAGATTATCGTAGTATCCTGCCAACGTCGTTCGGCGCGCGGCGAGCGCGCGAATTTCAACCAGTGAGTTGTGCCGGATTATGGAACGCAGATTGGCATGGGTGGTGTCGACTAGCTGGTCAAACTCTTCCTGAGGGCAGGCAATGGCGACCTCGACTTTGAGGTGATGAAATGAATCAGTGGGCAAGCCTCGATGCCGAAGCTGCTTCCCCGCCGCGGATGATTCCAAACATCGAAATAGGAAACGTTGCCCACGGTGACCGCGGAACCTCGCCAGCGCCTCGCTCATGCGTTCAAATCAAGCACCGCCGCTACACATTGATGATTTCAACCCAATTGCGCGAGATCGAGGCATGCGATCATCGATGGATTGCCAACCGCCGCGTAATGCCCTGTGAAACTGAGCCCGCCACGTTCGCGATCGACATCAAAGAGGGACACATTGTCGCCGCGTTGATTGCAGCAGTAGAGGAATTGTCCTTGCGGGTCGAAGCCGAAGCTGCGCGGATAGTTGCCCCTCGTCCACTCTTCGCCGATGTACTTGAGATCTCCGTCATCGCCAACGGAGAAGATGGCGATGCTATCGTGCAAACGATTGCCCGCGTAGACGAATCGCCCGTCTCCCGAAATAAGGATTTCGGAGCAAAAGTTGCTACCCGCGAAGCTTGGCGGCAGCGTTGAGATGGTCTGCCTCGCGGTGAGTCGTCCCGTGGCGGATTCGTAGTCGAAGCGTACGAGCGTCGATCCTTCTTCTTGAATCGAATAGAGCCAACGGCCGTTGGGATGGAAATGAAAATGCCGGGGGCCATCGCCTGGAGGGAGCGACGTCTTGGGCGTTTGTGCTGGAGTGAGGACCCCACTCTCGGCATCAAAGGCCCAAACGAAAATTGCATCGAGACCCAGGTCGGCATGCAATACGTAGCGCCCCGAGGGGTCGGCCTGAATCATGTGGGCGTGGGTCCGATCGTGGCCGCTGAAGGCAAAACTGCCGGCAGGCGAGTTCGTTGCTCGGGCAGGGCCAATCGTTCCGGAATCACGCTTAACGTCGCTGGCTTCGCCAAGGCGTCCGTCGGCACGGATCGGCAGCACGGCGATTGACCCTCCAAAATAATTGGCGACAAACAGAAAACGGCCCGACGGGTGAATGCTCACATAGGTGGGACCGCTGCCGCCAGAATTCACTGAGTTCAGAAGCTGGAGTTCCCCATCGGTCGGATTGATCGCGTAGGCGCTGACCGTTCCCTCGTGCTCTTCTCCAACTCGGTCGGTCTCGTTCGCAGAATAGAGCCTGCTTCCGGCGGCGTTCAGTGCGAGGCAACTGGGGCTCGTACCCGACTCGAACAGACCGCTCGGCGTCAGCGAGCCAGTGCGGCGATCAACCTGAAAGAGGTGGATGCCGCGCCTATTACCGGGAGGGAGATCGACTTGGGTGGGCAGCACATCGCGGAGCGGCGAGCTAAATGTTCCGACATAGGCGATTAGCGGTGCGCTCGTCTCGCCAGAATTCGCTTGCTGCAGGTCCGCAAAGATAGAAGTTGCGCCCGCTATCGCCGCTGAATTTACGAGAAACGAACGTCGAGAATAGGCGAGAGAATTGGTCATCTGGATTTGAGAGGCGGGGTGCACGAATATGAATGGCGAAGAAATAACGATTGCTGGGGCCTGAGACAAACGCTAGGTCTCCGCGAACGCCTTGACAATCACAACAGGCGTTTCGCCTCTCGGTTCATCCCACTCATCATCCGACTACTGCGGCGATTCGCGATGGGTGACGTCAACATTAACAATGCTGAGCGCAATGTCACTCGAAAATACCGGAGATTGCAGCGACAATTCCCCTCCCGAATGTTCGACGCGGTCTGAGCCGGTCGTCCCGCCTGTGAGCGTGTCCAGCCAGTTCAATTCATAACCTCCAGCAGGCAAATTCACTGTCAGGCGAGCCTCGGTGTTCTCGTGCAACGTTTCTGCAGCTTCTTTCGATTGTTTAGGAACGTCGACGCGTAAGTAGACCGCGTATGCCTTTCCGGGCTTGCTCAAGGCCCTCGCATGCAGCTCGTTGGAGTCGCTGCTGACAAAATGCTCGTCGGGCGCCATTTCGACGAATTCAAACTTCTCAAGAAAGCGTTTGAGGACGCCTAGTTGGCGGCGCAGTGAGGGACTGCCCCCGCCGGGAGACTGATAGTCAAGAAAGTCGCCGTCCGGATGTTTAGGCGTGAACGAGTAGTCCAGATTATTGTAGAGAGCGCCGCCTGCAAGCAGGAAGTCCCACGCTTCGCTGCGATATAGAAAGTCGTCGCGTCCGCGAAACCCGGTTTCGTTCTCGCCGATGACTCTGTTTAGGTCGAAATTCAAAGCGACGACGTCGGGAGGAACGCAGTAGTGAAAATTGTAGATTGATACATTCGGCCAAGGCTTGTCGATTTGCTGGCGACCATTGGCGATATTCAGCGATATTAAATGTCGGTTGTCCAGTGTCTTCTCCGTGGCAACGATCTCATCCACGATGCGCTGCTGCCAATCGTTGGGAACTTTCCGGACGTATGGCTCGTTGCAAATCTCGTAATAGAGATTGTCGAAATCATTGAGCTCGCGCACCACTCGTCGCACAAATGCTAGCTGAGCTTCCACGAGTGCGGGATGTTTCAACGACAGCGTCTCGTCGCGCGGGCAGTCACCGAGGTCGTTCACGTTGTTCTTGACGTTCATCGGCGAGACCGCCCATAGTTCCTTTTGGTACAGCGGGCAGAAAAGATTGAACTCGACCACGACGCCGACTTTCTCAGCGGCAGCTAGAAAGTTTCGCAGACGCTGAAAATAGGCGTCGTCGAACTTGGTCAGATCGAATTTGTTCCCGCCGTCGAGCGCACCGGGCGTCTGACTGCGCGCCCATGGACAGGCAAATCGATCCGGCTTCGGGGAGAGCGTATTGTCGGTAATGCCAAACGACGTTGGAACTTCCCGATAGGTTCCGGAGAATGTCCGCGTGTGATTCAAGCCATCGGCCGCAAGCGACTTCAGATAGCGATTAAAGTCGAAGTCGAGATTGAGAACCGCGCCATAATGCTCGCCTGACGTCACCAGGATCGTCGGCTGGCCGCGCCAGAGGAAGTAGTGGCTGTTCTTCGGGTGAAGCTGAATTGGCTCCCCGAACGCATGAATGGGCGCGAATAACGCCAGCCAAACGAATAAAAGCCTTATGAGATTCAATGCCTTGCGACTCAGTTGCAACATATTTCAACGCCACCGTGTTCTACAGAAGCCAGGCATTCGCAGGCCCGGCTGGCATTCTTAGCGAGCCAGGGATACTGGAGCGGCGAGTTTATAGACGATTACGGTCGAATAATTTCGTGAATGACTCGCGCTTCGCGACCAGCGGTGAGATGCTGCTCCAACCCGCCTTGTAAGTAGCTCAGCTTACTGTCATCCAATCCAAACAAATGTAGCAGCGTCGCTTGGAAGTCGTTCGGAGTGACCACGTTCGTGACGGCGCGATGTCCGAACTCATCGGTCTCGCCGTAGGTGATGCCCGGCTGAAATCCTCCGCCGGCGACCCAGGCGCTGAAACCCTGACCATTGTGGTCTCGCCCCGCCAGGGCCGGATCGCCATGGCTTTCGGTAACGGGCAAGCGGCCGATCTCGCCGCCCCAGTGGACGATGGTGGTATCGAGCAAGCCGCGCTGTTTGAGGTCCTTCACCAACGCCGCCGACGGCTTGTCGGTGCGACGGCAAATGGCCGGCAACCCTTCGCGAATGTTCGAATGATTGTCCCACGGCTGCCCGCCGAGAAACAGCTGCACGAACCGGACGCCACGCTCGACCAATCGTCGCGCAATCAGGCAGCGCGTCCCATATTCGCTCGTCTCGGGATTATCGAGGCCGTACATCGCATGCGTCGCCGCCGTCTCTTGAGAAATGTCAAGCGCATCGGAGGCGGCTGTTTGCATCGCGGCAGCCAATTCGTAGCTGGCGATGCGCGCTTCGAGATCGGCTTCGCCGGGATGAAGCTCAAGATGACGCTCGTTGAGTTGCCGTAAAAAGGCCAGATTCTGCTCTTGAATGGCGCCCCGCAAATGGGCGGGCGCTTCGAGATTAAGTATGCGCGGTTCGCGCGGCCGGAGCACAGTCCCTTGAAACAGCGGCGGCATGAAGCCATTGGTCCAATTGCTCACGCCGTCGACCGGATGCCCGCCCGGATCGGTGAGCACCAGATAAGCCGGCAGCTCCTGGCTCTCGCTGCCGAGACCGTACACGAGCCAGGAGCCCATCGTCGGCCGGCCGACCACGCCTGGAATGCCGCCGTGAAAGTAGCGGATGGAAACTTCGTGGCCGTTAGCGCCGGTATGCATCGAACGAATCAGACAGACGTCGTCTATGATCTCGGCGAGATGGGGCATCAATTCCGAAATCTCGGTGCCGCACTCTCCGCGCTTGGCGAACTTCCAAGGGCTGCCCAATAGCGTTTTGCTCGCCCCGTTGACGAAACTGAACTGGACTTCGCCCGGGTAGTCGCTGCCGCTGAAGCGCGTCAGTTCCGGCTTCGGGTCGAACAAATCAACGTGCGACGGCCCCCCATGCTGGAAGAGCGAAATCATGGCCGTGGCGCGCGGCGCGAAGTGCGGGAGCTTCGGCTTGAGGTCAAAATGAATGGGCGTTGAAGGTGGTTTCACCGGCGCTGCGAAACCCGCTTGCTGGGAGTTCAGCCATGCCAACGCCACCGCACCAATGCCCATGGCGTTTTCGGTCAGAAAACCGCGGCGAGTGAGGGGGGTGAGCATTGCATGACTCCTTAGCGCTCTGCTTTAGCTTTTCGGCCGTCATTCTGAGCGAAGCGAAGAATGACGAATATTGTCGCGATATTAAAAACAAAACTCGGCCTAGTCGACGTACAGAAACTCGTTTGAACTCAGCAGCGCGTGGCAGAGGTTGGCCAGCGCTTGCGTTTCCGGCGATCTCCCCGCGAGCACCAGTCGAGGATTCGACCGCAGTTGACCTCGCTGTTGCGTAAGGAAATCGCAGGCCGCTTGCAACTCCTCTCGGCTCGGCAACCTGGAGTAAGCGAGTTGCCACGTCTTCACCACGCTCGCAAGGTCAACGCCCGAGGCTGTCGCCGTGGGGCCCTGGAAGCCCTCATGCGAACGGAAAACGGCGCTCGCGCCGCTTTCCTCAGTCAGCGTTAGCTCCACGCGCCAAGTGAATGAATCGGAAGTGACGTTCGCACGGCAGTCGGTGACAAAATCAATCGTGTCTCCCGCCTTCACCGTCACCCGCTCGACGGCGGTGGGCGCCTCGCCGTGATGGACCGACCAATCTCCGATTACGCCCAAACCACTCGAGATAACGACGCCGCGAACGCCGTCGCCATGCTCGCTGGCGTGACTGATCGTCCCTGCGATCGAGACGATGCCGTAAGCGGGAGCCGTCCAGCGGCGAATGGCGGTCTTGTCGGGTTGCTCGCCCGTGTGACCGCCGTCGGCGTGGAGCGAGGTCCAGCCGATGCGCTCATCAGGCAAGGCTTCGCCTCCTTGCCAACTCGAGCCAGTCCAATGTCCCAGCAGCGTGAACGTCGTCGTCCGACCCGAAGCGAGATCAACGCTTCCGTAGCCAAATTGCCATCGCTCAGGAGACGCCTCCCAACGTTGCGGCAATTCCGCGACAAGCTCAGCGGCGCATGCCGCGATTGGCTCGCGCTGCGCGCGATCCGCCAGCGCAGCCGCCTGCCCCAGCCAGAAATTGCCGTTCATCAACATGAGCGACTGCGTAGCGACCGTCGACGACGGCCGTACGTCGCAGTTTGTTTCCATCACGGGCGCATCGAACGCCTGCATCAACGCCATCGGCTGCGTGCGCCGCTGTAACAGGTAGAGACTGCGACGCTGCGCGCCAGGAGCCGCGATAAACTGGCCGCTGTCATCTTCAACGACTCCCACGGCCGATCCAAACAGCGTGCGATCAAGGACGCCGCTCGCCGCGAGCGCCCGATCGCGGAGCGCCTCCGCATCGAGCCGCGTCACTTTCTTCCGCGAATAGAACCGACCGTCCGGATCGGCGACGAGGCGTGCATCGTCCAAATTCGAAGTCTGGCGATACGCCGTCGAGAGCATGATCGTCCGGTGAAGCCGCTTCAGGCTCCACCCATTGTCGCGCAGCTCCGCGGCCAACCAATCGAGCAGTTCCGGATGGCTGGGCAATGTTCCCAGGCGCCCGAAGTCTGCCGGAGTCGCGACGATTCCTCGACCAAAATGATGCATCCACACTCGATTCGCAATGACGCGCGCCGTCAGCGGATTCTCTGGTCCCGTGAGCCACCGCGCGAACGACAGGCGGCGACCGGTGGTCGGCGCGTCGGCGCTCTTCGCGGCAAACTCCACGCGGCCTGACTCGGGCGAGCAGATCGAAAGCGTCCCCGGCGAAATCGTTTCCTTCGGCTGGCGGTAGTCGCCGCGGTAGAACAGTTTCGTCTCCGGCTGGTGATTGGGAGGTTCAACGAGCGCCTGCAGAAATTCTTCCGGCGGTTTCTTCGCCCGCACGGCGGCGATCCGCTCGTCGAACTTCTTCAGATCGTCGGCGGCCGCTTGATTGTATTGATAGAGGACTCCCTCCGTGAGATTGGCGCTTGGGTACTTCTCCAGCAACTGCTTCTGCTGGTCGTTCCGCTGATCCGCCGGCGTCTGGTAAGCCGCGCGAAGTTCCGTCCGTAGCGGCTCGTCGAACTTGGCGAGTTCCTTTTCGCTCGCCTCGGCCATGTGGACCGCGAGCTTCGCCGCGCGATCGGCGGCAATCCTATGAACTTCGACCTCTAGTTCCGCCGCCTGCTGGCGATTCGCCGCGGTGTAGAGCGACACCTGACGCTCGGTGGAAGTCTTCCACGCTTGCCAGTCGAGTGCCGGTTCGAAGACGGCGCGCAGCGCGTAGTAATCGGACTGCGGAATGGGATCGTACCGATGGTCGTGGCACTGAGCGCACGCGACCGAGACCCCCAGCAGCGAACTGGTGACGATCTTCAGCGTGTCGGCGACGACCTGATTGCGGGCCTCGGGCGAGCCGTCGCCGCTGGCCGTGCCGTCCGCAGCCATCCGCATGAATCCCGTCGCGGTGAGCAGCTCGATCTGCTCCGGCGTCAGGTCGCCCTCCAGCGGGCCGGCCAACTCGTCGCCAGCGAGCTGCTCATGAAGAAAGCGGTCGAAGGGCTTGTCGGCGTTGAAGGCCCGAATGACGTAATCGCGATACTTGAAGGCCCAAGCGCGAACAGCGTCTTGCATCGCGCCCCCTTCGCTGTCGGCATAGCCGGCGGCATCGAGCCAGTGACGGGCCCAACGCTCGCCGTAGTGGGGCGAAGCGAGCAAGCGATCAATCAGCTTCTCGTACGCGTCGTCCGATTCGTTCGCCAGAAATTGCTCGGCTTCTTCCGGAGTGGGCGGCAAGCCCAACAAGTCGAAGTAGGCCCGCAGCATGAGCGTTCGCTTGTCGGCGTCGGGCGAGAACTCCAGTCCGGCCGGCATTGATTTCGCCAACAGCGCATCTATCGGCGTGCGCACCCGAGGACCGGTCGGCAGCGCACCGTCGGCGGGGCGCGCGATTGGCTGAAACGCCCACCACGATCTCTCCTCCGCGGTAATCCCCAAACCAGGTGCGATCGAATCGGGCTCGGGACGCACCGTCTTGGCGCCAGCCGCGATCCAACGAGCGACCGTTTCAATCTCCGCAGGCTTCACCTGGGCGCCATGCGGCGGCATCTCGCCGGCGCGCATGCGGGCAATCAGGAGGCTGGCTTCCGGATCGCCCGGCACGATCGCCGGCCCTGAATCGCCGCCAGCCTGTTGCAGTTTCACCTGGCGCAGATCGAGGCCGCCCTCTTTCTCATCGGTAGCGCCGTGACAATCGAAGCAGTAAGCGCGAAAAATCGGGCGCACGTCCGCTTCGAACGTCGGTTCAGACGCCGACAGAGAAGCCGACGCGACTGCGCTGCAAACGGCGACGATGGCGACGAGCTGCGCTCTCGAGAAAAGAGATGGTCGCATGACGATGTTTTCAACAGAAGCGATGTTTGCGATTTGGAGGCGGCGTTCATTAGTCATGGATCTTACCGACTTGCTATGCAAGGGGTTCGCGAACATGTGTCATCATCTCGCGTGCAATCGTTCGTCTGCCCATTACGGCCGAAAGATTTGGCGGTCGCGGATGGCCGCGGTAAGGAAGCCGACGCCGAAGAAATGGAGAGAGCCGCTCCCGAAGGAATCTTTCCCTGTCTAGAGTCCAAAATGTGTTCGGAAAATCGTCAGTAAGACAAGCAGTATGCCACGCATAGTCTAATGCGCTTTGTTTCGCCAGAGTTGTTATAGACCGCTGGGTGGACTCACTTATCCTACCATTCTTTCGTCCTGTGCTCGACTGCGGTACAGACCTAATCTCAACCGCAATTCTGGTTCGACGCCAAATCGCACCAGAGATACCTCGAAATGGCTTTATCGACCGAAGCGCCGGCGCATTTCGTCGTAGGATTGTTTGCGAAACGTAACGCGAGCGCTTGAGACGCTTTCAAGAATTCGCCTCTCCGATGACGGCAGCGGTGAATACGGTTCAGCTTGCAACCATCGTAGTCACGCGCTGGTGACCGCCTGGCCAAGGTCCTCCAGTCCATGCGCCGCGGCGGACTGACCCTCGTCGCGGCGACGGCGGCGGCGTCACACTCGCCAAGCCGGCCGGTAAGATCACCCTGCTCGACGTCATCGTCGCCGTCGAGCCGCTGAAGCGGAGTCCTAGCAAGAAGGCCCCCGCCGCTTAGCTCCAAAAGTCGATGGATTCCGCCGTCGATCAGCTGCGCGCGACGTTCGCCTCCGAGTCGCTTGCCGACATGCTCCCGAAAGGGAAGACCGTGAAGGCCCCCGCTCGCGGGCCGCTGCCAAGTAGCGCTAATCTTCCCTCGGCGAACATCGTCCAAGCGCGGGGAGCGCAGCGTCGCCCCTCATGCCGAGGGTGCCAAGCCGGCTGCGAAGATCATTATAGGTTGCCAAAGGCGAAGACCATGAAGGCTCCACGCGGCTAAGCACTCAAGAATACCGGCGGATTGGCATGCTGGTCGCGCGTGACCGCAAAGCGAGCCAACTTTATCATCTACAGCCCATTAGGCGTAGATGCCATACAGTCCCGAGCATGGTCCTCCCAAATCTGGCATGCTACACCAATTAGGAAGCCATACTGGGCAGCAGGCTGCATTAACGGTAGTGCCTACCTGACAACTCGCGCATTCCCGCCCGGGCAAGCTTGGCCACTTCGGCCAACAGAGCCATCGAGTTGTCTCCGGGAGTGGTCATGGCCAGCGCCCCATTAGCGGCACCGAGTTTGACTGCCGTCTGAGGCGATTCGCCATTGAGCAAGCCGTCGATCAGGCCCGACGCAAAGCTATCGCCGCCGCCGACACGGCAGCGATTTCTGACAGGAGTTTAGGTCCTCGACCGCTGTGCGCGCACAGAACGTCTTTTACCCAGCCCTTCGTGTACTCGCGTCAAAGAAGCGAACCGTTGTCAGTTGGCGCAGCCGTCAAATTGGGGAAAGCTCAAGGCAACGCCGACCGAATCATGCCTTTCTTGCTGGCCGATGTGGCATCTACCTTTCGAAACATGCGGCTGGAGGCGGCATCTCTCTCTCTACTTCCTCAATTCGATAGCCAAATCCAGTTCTACCCAATGTACCGATGTGGAGACGCCCCTCCTCACGAGTATACAGGCCTGGATGTATACTCGCCTCTGGCAGTGAAGCATCGGGATAGAACTGCATTGCATTCGACTCGACTCCCATAATCGACGACACCTTCGCTGCCAATCGAACATGGGGAATTTGGGCCAGCATCGGATTGGTCAAGTCTTGCACCATGATCTGCATCCCGTGGGCACGCGCCCAGCAGAAGCTAAGCAGGGATCCGGTTTGCGTTTTGCAGGTCTTT
>JBGSMO010000417.1:0-6962 GCA_041740115.1 Pirellulales bacterium | reverse complement strand
AGCGGCAGCGGCAGAGGCGCCGCCGGCCAGCGGCGACGAGAATCCCGTACAGTCGTCAGAGACTTCTGCAGCGCCGGATGGTCAGTCCGAGCAGTAAGCTAAGTCACGATCAACTCACGCTTCGTGAGATGGATTTCGCTTGAACCGCGTCGATGGATCGAACCTACATGCCGCGCAACCAACAAAGCCTGTTCGACGCCGAGCCTGAGGCTTGGGAAGTCGACGCCGCGGAATTGCACACGGTCGCATCGGTGGTACTGCCGACCGGACCGAAAGGTCCGTTCGACTACCTGGTTCCCGCGTCGATGGCCGATCCGCAACACGCGGAGCAGCTCGTCGAGCAAGGGCGGCGCGTTCGCGTCCCCTTCGGTCGCGGCGACCGGGCGGTCATCGGCTACTGCGTGGAAGTCGGCGTCAAAAGACTTGACGCCCAACGTTTGAAGTCGATCGCTGGCGTGGTCGATTCGCGCGCCCTCCTCTCCGCCGCGATGTTGCGACTGACGCAGTGGATGTCCGACTATTATCTCTGTCCTTGGGGCCAAGTGCTGGAGGCCGTCGTGCCGGCCGGCGTCCGTGGGATGGCAGGGACGCGGGAGGTGAAGTTCTTGACCGCCGCACCGGATGCACTGGCAAAATTTGCGGCGCTCAAACTCCGCTCCCCGCAACAGCGAAAAGCACTGGCAACGTTGGCGGCGAGCGAGCGCCCGCTCACCGCGCCAGAACTGGCCGAGTCGGCCGACTGCTCGCTGGCGCCGATCAAATCGCTGCTGAAGCATGGCCTCATCGAGGCCGTGGCGGCGCGGGTGGCGACGAACCGCGCTGCGGCGGAAGTGTTTCAGCGCGAGTCGCCGCTGGAGTTGAACAGCGATCAGGCCGCCGCTCTGGGTACGATCAAGTCGAAGCTCGATGCGGGAAAAGCAGCGGGGATCGTGCTGCATGGCGTTACCGGCAGCGGCAAGACCGAAGTCTATCTGCAGGCGATCGAGCATGTCGCCAGTTTTCGCCGACAGGCCATTGTGCTGGTGCCGGAGATTAGCCTGACGCCGCAGACGGTGCGACGATTTCGCGCGAGGTTTGACCGAGTCGCCGTGCTCCACAGCCATCTCACGGACGCCGAACGTCATCAGCATTGGCAAAGCATTGCGCGGGGCGACGTCGAGGTCATCGTCGGCGCCCGCAGCGCCATCTTCGCCCCGGCGCCTCATCTGGGGCTGATTGTGATCGACGAAGAGCACGAGACGACCTTCAAGCAAGATCAGGCGCCTCGCTATCACGCCCGCGACGTCGCCTGGCAGCGTGCGCAAGCCGAGCAGATTCCGCTGGTGCTCGGCAGCGCCACGCCGTCGCTCGAAGCGTGGGTCCGCGCGCAGCAAGGCGAGTTCGAAAAGATCTCGCTGCCGAAGCGGGTGATGAATCTGCCGCTTCCGGACGTGATGACGATCGACATGCGCGACCCGGCGCAAACTCGCTTCGGCAAGGGAGCCATCACGCGACCGCTTCATCAGGCGATGGTCGAGGCGCTGCGCGGCGGCGGTCAGGTGATCTTGCTGCTCAACCGACGCGGCTTCTCGACTCACATCCAGTGCCCAGCGTGCGGGTTCGTGCTGAAGTGCGAGCATTGCGATCTGGCGCTCACCTATCATCGGCAGCATAACACGGCGCTTTGCCACTACTGCGACCACGAAGCCCCGCCGCCGCGCGCCTGCCCCGACTGCAAATCGCCGGCGATCCGCTATGGCGGCGTCGGCACTCAGAAACTTGAGGAAGAAGTCCGCGCCCGCTTCCCCGACTATAAATGCGCGCGGATGGACGTCGATTCGATGCGGCAGCGCGGCAGTCACGACAACGTCTTGTCGGCCTTCCAGCGCGGCGAGTTCCAAATCTTGCTCGGTACGCAGATGATCGCCAAGGGACTCGACTTTCCGAACGTCACGCTCGTCGGCGTGATCAACGCCGACACGGCCCTCCACCTGCCCGACTTTCGGGCGTCGGAGCGGACGTTTCAACTGGTCGCTCAAGTCGCTGGTCGAACTGGTCGCGGCAAACGTGGCGGCCGCGTCTTGGTGCAAACGCTCAATCCCGAGCACCCCGCCATCATGGCGGCAGTGCGGCACGATTACCCGCGATTTGCCGACCACGAATTGGCGACGCGTCGGGCGGCTCACTACCCGCCGTTTGCGTCGATGATTCGCCTGATCGTCCGCGGGGCGGCAGAAGCAACGACGCGAGAAACCGCGAGCAACTTGGGTGAGCGGCTGCGCAGCGCCGTCGCCAGCATTGGCGCCAAAGGCCCGCGCGTCGTCGGTCCGGGGACGGCGCCGATTGCACGGCTCCGCGGCGAGTTCCGCTTCCACCTGCAGATCCAGGGGCCAGAAGGAGCCGTGCTACGGCAAGTCGTGCGCGAGGCGGCCCAAGGCTTCACTGCACCCGAAGGGGTACGCTGGATCGCCGACGTCGACCCGTGGGACATGCAGTAACGCGGTGGAAACGACGGCGGCGAGAGGTCGACCGGCTTGATCTTGGCCTCTGGCGCGACCCCGCCTTACAATAAAGCCGACGCCGCAAGGTTTCTCCAGCTTCACATCGGCCCGTCGCTCCACACACTCTCCGCCGCCGCACTCGCCATGAGCTACCGTAGTTTCAAACGCGCTCTCGGCGAAACCAATCTCGAACGCAAGTGCCGGCTCCTCTTCGGAACCTGTCTGTTGGTGCTGATTTCCGGCAGCTTCTGGTGGTACAGCACAGCGACCGATCGGATCGTTTACGAATACCTGAATCGCTTCGTCGGCAAGGCGCTGGTGGATTACGCCATGCTCGATGCGCACAAGGAGATCGTCGGCACGAAAATGTCGGAAAGTGCGCCCCCGTTGAATGACTTGGAGAATCAGACCAACGAATCACTGGCCGATTTGTTTCGAAGTAATCAGATCACATGGGAGACCCGCTATCCGAATAATCCGGCGAACGCCAAGCGACCCGACGAACAGTTCGAATTCGAGTGGATCAATGAGTGGACCGACTTTGCCGACGAAATGCGCGCCAAGGGGGCTTTCGATGATGCGGGGATTGTGCAGGCCTACCAGGATCCCGACAACCAATTGTGGCATGAAAGTCCCGTCAGCGGGGGCGGTTCATACGTCTATTATCAACCCGTCTTCGCCAAGGCGGGGTGCGTCAATTGCCACAAGCAGAAGGGACTCGGCGAATTGGTGCTGCCCGACCTCAAGCAAGGCGACTTGATGGCCATCTTCCGCGTGACGATGGACACGAAGGACACGCAGTACGCCCAGGCGAAGAATCGCTCGCTGCTGATTACGCTGGGCGTCATCACCGTCTTCCTGGCAATGGCGGCCCTGTACGTGATAGTCCGCTACATAATCGTCAAGCCGCTGGCGCATCTCCGCGAAGTGGCCGACGCCATTCGCCGCGGCGACGTCGAGCAGCGGGCCGTCATTCACACGGGCGACGAGTTCGAAGAACTCGGCGCCGCGTTCAACCGGATGTTGCGGCAACTGCTGCGACAACAGGATCAGCTGCGCAGCGTCAACGATGAGCTTGACGGCAAGATCGACGAGCTCGCCCAAGTGAACATGCGGCTCTTCGAAATGAATCAGGTGAAGAGCGACTTCCTGGCGACGGTGAGTCATGAGCTGCGGACCCCGCTGAACAGCATCTTGGGCTTCAGTGATTTGCTCGCCAAAGGAAAAGCTCTCGACGATAAGCAGCGGCGATACGCCGGCAATATCGAGCGCTCCGGCCGGCAGTTGCTCGACATGATCAACGACATTCTCGACTTGGCGAAGATCGAGAGCGGCCGCATGGAAGTGCGAGCCAGCGAGTTCGATATCGGCGCGGTGGTCCTCACGCAGTGCGACTTGGCTCGTCCGTTAAGCGAGAAGAAGCATATCGAGCTTGATTGCGAGATCGCCCCCGGCCTGCCGCCGATCCGCCAAGATCGAGGCAAGCTCGAGCAAATCCTCAATAACCTGCTGTCGAACGCGATCAAGTTCACCCCAGACGGCGGCCGCATCCACGTCTCGGCCCGGCGCGATCGGCGCGACGATTTGCGGCTCAGCGTCGCCGATACCGGAGTGGGCATCAGCGATTCGGAGCAGGTGACGGTTTTCGAAAAATTCCGCCAGGGATCGAACGTTCTGGCCGGCGGCAATGCGATGACGCGGGAATATTCCGGCAGCGGACTCGGTTTGTCGATCGTCCGCGAGCTGTGCCGACTGCTGGGCGGCGACGTCACGCTGGAGAGCGAACTGGGCAAGGGAAGCGAGTTCACGGTGATCCTTCCCTGGAGCGTTGCCGAGCCGAACCGTATGGAATCGCCGCTGGCCGACGAACTTCGGCAGCTCGCCAAATCCCGCAGCGAGAGCCCGCTGGCGGCAGTCGGCGGCCCCAATGGGGATGGCGACAACCTTTAATTGACTCTCCAGCGATTTGCGGAGAAGCTATCCCGGCTTCCACTTCGCCCTCCCGACAGCTTCTGCCATCGCCCGCGCCATGACCAAGTCTCCCGAAGTCCTCCTATATACCGACGGCGCTTGCAGCGGCAATCCTGGCCCCGGCGGCTGGGCCTTCTTGATGGTTCATCCCGCGACCGGGAAGGAACTCGAACGTTCGGGCGCCGAACGCGAAACGACGAATAATCGGATGGAGTTGCAGGCCGTCATCGAAGGCCTCGCTGCGCTCAAGCGGCCGACCCGGGTGGAGGTCTTCACCGACAGCGTTTACGTCGGGAAGGGAATCTCGGAATATATGCCAAAGTGGAAAGCGAACGGCTGGCGACGCAAGGAGGGGACGAAGTTCGCTGAGTTGAAAAACGCGGAACTGTGGCAGCGGCTCGATCAACTTCTCGCGACGCATCAGGTAAAATACACACGCGTTGCCGGGCATAGCGGGCATGTGGAAAATGACCGGGTCGACGGCATGGCGGTGGAGGCGTATCGAAAGCTGCTCGGCAAATAGTCGGCGTGCGGTCATTTTTTACCCCCCGGTTCTTCAAACCGGGGGGAGACGAACGACACTCTCCCGCCCCCGGTTTCAAGAACCGGGGGCTAAAACGCGGCCTGTACATGCGTTAATATGTGGGGATGGATTCGACTCCAGACCTGCCGCCCTCCCCTGCCCCGTCGGACGACGTAAAGCGTCGGCTCGCGACGCCAGTGGAATTCATTCGCGGCATCGGGCCGGGTCGAGCGCAGTTGCTTGAACGGCTTGGCCTCCGCACAGCAAATCATCTCCTCTTTAACTTCCCGCGCGACTATCAAGACCTCTCGGACGAACGCTCGATTGCCGACCTCGAAGAGGGCCAACTCCAAAGCGTCCGCGGCGTCATCGCCGAAGTGGCTGCGACGTCGAGCGGTTTCGGCAAGAGCCGCGTGGCGATCCTCATCACTGACGGGACGGGGCATGTTCGCGGCGTTTGGTACAACCAGCCGTTCATGAAGGATCGATTTCGCGAGGGGATGACGGTCCTCCTCACGGCCACGCCGAAAATGAAGGGGCTGATGTGGGAAATGTCGCATCCGCTGGTGACGACGCTCGCCGACGAGGAGGCGAAGATCGAAGCCAAGCTGCTGCCGGTTTACGGTCTCACTGAAGGGCTGTCGCAATATCACATGCGGCGGATCGAGCAGGCGGCGGTCACGGAGTCCGCCGATCAACTCGAAGAGGTCTTTCCGGCGTCGCTGCTCAAACGGTTTCAACTAATGCCGCTGGTCGAAGCGGTGCGGGCAATCCATCAGCCGAGCGATCGGGACGAAATGGAACGGGCCCGGCGGCGCTTCGTGTTCCAGGAACTCTTCGTGCTGCAGTTGGCGCTGTCGATCCGACGGAGCGAGCAGCGGCAACTGAAGGCGTATGAACTTCCCGCTACGCCGCGGGTCGATGCGCGGATCCGCCGCTTGCTTCCCTTCGAACTCACCGAAAGCCAGGTGAAGGCGATCACGGAGATCTCGGCGGACTTGGCCCTCGATCGGCCGATGAACCGGCTGCTCCAAGGCGACGTCGGCAGCGGCAAGACGATTGTGGCTCTTTATGCGATGCTCGTCTGCGTAGCGAACGGCCGGCAGGCGGCGCTGATGGCGCCGACCGAAATCCTCGCTCGGCAGCATGCCGAAACGCTCGCGAAACTGCTCGAAGAGAGTCGCGTCGAATGGGCCTTGCTGACTGGCGGGAACACCCGAGCCGAACGCGAGGACGTGCTGCAGCGATTGGCGGACGGAACGCTCAACTTGGTGATCGGCACGCATGCGGTCGTCCAAGAGGACGTGAAGTTCAAGGAACTCGGCCTCGTGGTCGTCGACGAGCAGCACAAGTTCGGCGTGCGGCAACGTTCGGCGTTGCGGCAGGGCGATGTCGCGCCTCATTATTTGGTGATGACCGCCACGCCGATCCCCAGGACGCTGAGCATGACGCTGTTCGGCGACCTCGATATTTCGACGCTCCAGTCAGCGCCGGCAGGACGGCAGCCGATCAACACCTACCTCGTCGAACCGGACCAGGAGGCGAAGTGGTGGCATTTCGTCCGCGAGCGGCTCAATGAAGGTCGCCAAGCGTTCGTCGTGGCGCCGCTGGTCGATGAGTCGGAGAACGTCCCGGCGCCGAGCGTCGCCGCAGCGTTCGAGCGACTCACCAACGGCGAGCTCGAAGCGTTCCGCGTCGCCTTGCTCCATGGCCGGATGACCTCGGCGGAGAAACAGGATGTGATGGAACGATTCCACAGCGGCGAGATCCAGGTCCTCATCAGCACGACGGTGATCGAGGTCGGCGTCGACGTGCCGAACGCCTCGGTGATGACCGTCGTCGGCGCCGACCGCTTTGGCCTGGCCCAACTCCATCAACTGCGCGGCCGCGTCGGCCGCGGCAGCCGCGCCGGTTACTGCGGCATCATGCTCGGCGAGACGAACGAAGCGGCCCGCGAGCGGCTCGACGCCTTCGCGAAGTCGACCGAC
>JBGSMO010000392.1:0-5083 GCA_041740115.1 Pirellulales bacterium | reverse complement strand
ATCGGTCGCGCCGGCGGCGGCAACACGGGCGGCCCGGCGGCCGCATCGACCGGCATTTCCGCCGACGCCTGCATCACGCCGCTCTGCTGTTTCGCCTTCTGCGGCGCTCCGGCGAAGACGGCTTCTTCCTCCACTTCGACTGAACTCAGGCGCAATTCTTCTTCGTCGTCAACGTCGGACTGCTTCTTAATTACGCCGCCGGCGAAACGCGTCTCGTCGTAAATCGTCCCCTTCTGGAAGGGCCCGGCGCCAAACAGCCAGATGTCGTTGGCCGTGCTCTTGTTCATCGCCATGCCCGATTGCCACACCGGCTCGCCCGTCTCGCGGCGGTAGGCGAACACCGCAATCTTCGCGACCCCCATCTGATCGCGTCGCTTGGCGAACGCAATTTCCGGAACCGAAGACGGCAGCACGCTTCCCGTCGCCACCTGCGGTACGCTGAACGCTGGGATGCCGAACATCAAGTCGTTGCTGTCGGTCCCCACGACGCCGACGCGTGGCTCGATGATGAACGTCGCGTCCTCTTTCTTATCTTTCATCACGCAGCCGCACGCGAGCAAATGTTGTCGCATGCAACTGATGACGTATCCCTTATCGACCACGTCGTTCATTTGCGACGTGTCGAAGAAGACCGCTTCGCCGGCAAGCACCTGGAAGTTGATCTGCTGCACGGTGCGATCGACAGCGTCGGAGATCAGCAATTGTTCCGTCGCCGTGCGGGCCGTGTTGCTTTGGCGCGTCGTCCCGCAACCGGTCGTCGCGACGAGTGCGACGACGGCCAAAGGCAGCCAGTTCAGATTCGAGCGGAGCGTCCGCGCGTTCATGACAAAGCGAGGGGGTTGGGCGAGCAAACTTCGGCTAGCCGCCAACGGCCGCCGATCCTCAACGAGGGGCGGGAACTATAGCTGGCCGCCGCACGACGCCAAACCCCAAAGCCGCTAGCAATGCTAGCCGAACTTCACCGTCACGCCGCCGCTCAGCGGCTTGGCGCACCCGGTCGTTTCGGGAATCGTCAGCGGCAATCCCCGTTGGTGGCGCACCGCCAGCCAAGCAAAGCATTCGGCTTCCAGCGTGTCGGGGTTCAGCCCGAACTTGCTGACGTTCTGAATTTCGCCCAGTCGTTCCCCCAGGAGCTTCATCAGGAACGGATGATGCACGCCGCCGCCGGTGACCCAGGTCTTCTTCGGCATCGCCGGCAGCTTCTTCACTGCGCGGAAGACGGCTTCCGCAGTCACCGCGCACAAGGTCGCGGCGCCGTGTTCCACGCTCAACGGCGAGACGTCGACGTGATCGAAATCGAACCGGTCCGCCGACTTCGGCAGCGGCAGCCCAAAGAACGGCGAATCAAGCGCCTGCTCCACCGTCTCCCAATCGACATTGCCGGCCAGCGCCAAATGCCCGTCGCGGTCGTGCGGCAAGTCGGCCATCGTCTGGGCCCACTCGTCGATCAGTCCGCATCCCGGCCCCGTATCGCCGGCGATGATTTCGTCATTCTCGCCGAGCCAAGTGACGTTCGCCACGCCGCCCAGATTGAGCACTACCGTCGGCCGCGGTTCGCCGCTAAAGAGAGCGCGGTGGAACATGCCCACCAACGGGGCCCCCTGGCCGCCCCCCGCGATGTCGCAGCGGCGGAAGTCGCTGACCACCGGCAGCTTCAGGTCGCGCGAAAGAATCCACGGGTTCCCGATTTGCATCGTGATTCCGTCGCTCGCCGAGTGCCGCACCGTATGGCCATGAAAGCCGATAATTTCAACTTTTTTCGCCGGCTTGGGGTACTCGGCCAACAGTCGTCGTACGGCCTCGACGTGGTGCTCGGAGATTTCCTTCTCAATCCGCAGCACTTCCGACAGCGGCACGTCGTGCTGCGACGTCTCCAGCAGTCGTCCGCGCAGGTCATCGTCGTACGGCAGGGTGAGTCCGCCGATAAAGCCGATCTTGTTCTGGCCGTCGGTCTCCAGCAGGGCGGCGTCGACTCCGTCGCCGCTGGTGCCGCTCATCAATCCCACCGCTACGATCGCCATAGCGCCAAGTCCTTGCTGCGAGTGACATTCAGTTCGCCCCGGCTCCCGCGATTCCGAGGACTGGAACCCTCAAAACCAAAGGACGCGGGATGGAGTACCGCCGAAAGCCGCGACCTGGGGCGCGCCGGCGCTCTCCGAAATCCGCCCAGACTGCACCGCCTGACAGCCCCGGCGCTGGCCAGTTTAGCACTAGCTTAGCGATTCGTCCGGTCCCAAATAGCGAACTGCACGCAGATTCCTCTCGAAAATGCGCAGATTTCTTGCCGGCGTCTGCTTAGAATAAAACCAACGCCAGCGGCCGCAGTTTTGTCGGCACGCGCAGCCAACGCCCCGTTTGGCGAACCCACCTTGCGCATTTGTAAGCATGCTTGCCAATGGATTCTCGCCCTCAAACTCGCCAGGTCGCCGTCCTCGTCGAAACTGACGATAGCTGGGGCTGCAGCGTCATTCGCGGCATCGCCGACTACTCTCAGAATCACGGCCATTGGAACCTGCTGCTTGACCCCCAGGACCACGACCAGCGCTCGGCGCTGCCTGACCTCTGGAGCGGCGACGGCGTCATCGTCCGTTTCGGCAATCGTTTGCAGGTCGATCAAATTCGCAAACGCAAAGTCCCTGTCGTCAACGTCGACACGCTTTTCGAGGGCCTTTCCGGCGTTTGCGACGTTATCACCGATGACGCCGAGCGGGCTCAACTCGCCTTTCACCATCTCCGCGACCGCGGTTTCGAAAAGTTCGCCTACTTCGCCCCGCCGAATCATCGCTACTCTTCGAAACGCGGCGAAGAGTTCATCCAACTCGTCCGCGGCGCCGGCCTCGAGTGCCACGAATACAAACCAGGCTACCGCGTCGGCCGCAAGATCGGCTGGGAAGAGCAGCAGCGCCGCGTGAGCCGCTGGCTCGCCTCCCTCCCGCGGCCGATCGCCATTTTCACCGTCGACGCTCAGCGCGGGCGCCAACTGGCCGAAATCTGCTACATGAGCGGCGTTCGCGTTCCCGATCAGGTTGCGATCCTCGCCGGCGACACCGATGACCTGATGTGCGAAGTCTGCACGCCCCCCCTCTCCAGTGTCGCGCTCGCGGGCCGCCGCATCGGTTACGAAGCCGCCGCCGCCCTCGATCGCATGATGAACGGCGAACGCCCCCCCGCGCAGCCAATCCGTATCCCCCCCCACGGGGTAATTAGCCGCCAATCGACCGACATCCTCGCCATCGACGACGATACGGTCGTTCGCGCCCTCCGTTTCATCCAGCAGCGGGCGTTTCAGGATATTGTCGTCAAGGATATCCTCCACGAGGTCCCCGTCTCCCGCCGGAGCCTTGAAATCCAGTTCCGCCGCTACCTCGGCCGCAGCCCGGCCGAGGAAATCCGCCGCGTCCGTCTCGACAAAGGCCGGGAACTCTTGGCTCGCACCGACATGTCGATCGGCGAAATCGCCTCGGCGTGCGGCTTCGCCAATGGCACCCGTTTTGGCGTGGCTTTCCGCAAACGCTTCGGCAAGACGCCGTTAGCCTACCGCAAGCAACTAACGCGCAGCTAAACGGCCACTATCATCCTGGCCGCCTGCATCGTTATTCACCATTCGCCTCCAATTAGCCGCGATGAGCCAGCGAAGCGCTCCCCGCATCCCTCTCTGACCTCCGACCTCTCGTCTCTCTCCTCTGCGCCAAAGCGCGAAAAAATAACGCACCAATCCATGCGTCGTCCTGCAGTTCCTCAGTAATATGGAACGTAGAGGGTGAACAGTTTCCGAGGGAAGTTCGTCTGCGCCATTCGCGCTGCGTACGATTCCACCGGCCGCGACGCCGCCGGCCGGGACTCGCAGTTCTCCCCGCTCCACTCGCTCGTCGCGCCGACCAGGCTTACACAACAGGTTCTCGGAGGGTATGGGATAATGGCTGCTCGATTCGGACTCGCGCTCATGATGACGCTGTTGCTGGTCGGCTCTGCCGCAGCTCAAACGCAAGTCATCGTTAATGAGAACTTTGATTCGTACGCCGACACGATCGCCTTCCAAGCGGCATGGGGGCCGAGCAACGGTCTTGGCACTGTCGCGTTGGGGTCGGGGGATCCCAACTACCTCGGCGGCGTCACCACCAACGATCCGCTGTATGCGTCGCCGATTCCCGATGTGCAGGGCAACGCCGTCGATCACGTCGGCTCCATGGTCAATCAGTGGGGCGGCGCCTTTGATCCCGTCCTGGGCGAAACCCCTGATTTCACGATCAATCCCAGCGCCACGCAAAGCGTTTTTCTTTCGGCCGATATTTTTGTCGGCACCAGCGGCAACGAACGGATGTCAGTCGGTCTGCGGGCTACTCTCCCTGATAGCGCCGATGCCGACGCTCTCGCTGATACGGATAACCTCATCGAGCTTGGTAGTTGGAATGCCACCCCTGATCCGTTAGGTATTCCCGGTACGGCCCAGGTGAGTGCGAATTTTGCCTTCCGTGCGCAGCTTTTCGGCGGGTCAAATCCCAATTGGCAATATTTCGAATTGCCGATTGAGCTCGACCGCCCTGAAGATGCGGACACGATTGTGAATGTTAGCGACGTCGGCGCTGGCTGGCACACCTATGCCGTTACGATCACTCCTACTTCAATGACCTTTACGATCGACCTCTTCCGCGACGGCAAACGGAATACCTCCACGGTGATCGACACCGAAACCGGAGAACGTCCTGGCATCGACGGCCAGTTCGACGGCACGGTGGTTTTCGACAACTTGACCACATCGGACGCAGGATTCAACAATTTGCGGCTCGGCGCCCCCTCCGGCCTCACGTCAGCCGGCGCCGGCCTGTACGGCTTCGATAACATCCTCCTTCAACTGCAGGCCGCGGAGATTCCAGGCGGCGACAACGCTGACTTCAACGGCGACAACATCGTCGACGGAGCCGACTTCCTGATCTGGCAGCGCGGCTTTGGCGCCGCTGGCACGCTCGCCACCGGCGACGCCAACGGCGATCTAGCCGTCAATGATCTTGATCTCGGTATTTTCAAGACGCAGTTCGGCACGGACCCGACGCCCGCCGTGGGCGCCATCGGCGCCGTCCCCGAA
>JBGSMO010000389.1:0-27584 GCA_041740115.1 Pirellulales bacterium | reverse complement strand
GCAATGGTAAGTCAGACAGTCCACGCCCCTTTTGGCTTGGGCGAGCAATGCCGCCTCCGCTCGCCCAAGCCGGGGTCGGGGCTCCACGGAGTCCCACTTCTTTGAACAGACGCTCGTCACGTGTCGAACCCGACCAATTCTTCCGGCAGCCCTTGGACCCCGGCTCCCCGTACCGTCCATTAGGGTACCCCAATGGCTCGCGGCGCACTTTTCCGCCTAAGTGCGCCCGAGCCGGGGTATCCTGACGAGTCCTTGGAGCGATCGTGCTGGACTGGTCGCTTAAGCGACCAGTCCGAGGCGGGTACGCGCTTCACTCGCATCGAGAGCGATTCCTGGCCCTTGGGATGTTCGATCCCACGCAACTCCTTTACCATAGAAGCGATACGGAACGCGGCCTTCAGGCCATCTCTTATCCTACATCGCCCGACAAACAGTTCACCTCCCCATGAAGTTGATCATTGCCGTGATCCAGCCGAGCAAGCTGGAAGACGTGAAAGCCGCCCTCTCGGAAGTCGAGGTCGTTCGCCTGACGATCATGGACGTCCAAGGTTTTGGCCGGCAGAAAGGCCAGACCGAGGTCTACCGCGGTCGCGAGATCTCGGTCAACCTGTTGCGGAAAGTCCAGCTGCAGATTGCCGTGAACGACGCCTTCGTCGAGCCGACGATCAACGCGATCATTAAAGGAGGCCGAACGGGCGACAGCGGACAGATTGGCGACGGCAAGATCTTCGTCCTTCCGCTCGACGACTGCATTCGCATTAGAACCGGCGAGCGCGGCCCCGAAGCGATTTAGGCGATGTCCGGCCCGATCTCGACGCCGTCGCTAGGCGAACGGAGCCGCGGAAACTACGATCAGAGACTGAGCGCCCGTAGCTCAGTTGGATAGAGCAGCAGATTTCTAATCTGCGGGCCGCAGGTTCGAGTCCTGCCGGGCGTACTTGCGCGGAAAGCGTCGGTCTCGAAGGGCCGACTTTGCCGGCTACCACAACGCCGGCCGCCACAGCGTTCACTTGAGAGCGGACTTATCATGCCGATTGACTCCTACGCCAAAGACGACATCCTCACCATTCGCATTCTCGACGAGCGGCTTATCGACCCGGAACAGCTGAAGCGGCTGTTTGACGACCTCTACGCGATCCTGGGCAAGAGCGAGGAGCAACAAGTCGTCCTCGACTTTAGCAGCATCAAGTTCATGGCGTCAGCGATGCTTGGCAAGCTGGTCGCCTTGAAGAAGAAATGTGACGAATACAAGGCCAAGCTGAAGCTCTGCAGCGTTTCGCCCGACATTCTTGAAGTCTTCAAAATCACCAAGCTGAACAAAGTCTTCGACATCCAGAGCGATGAAGCCACGGCCCGCAAGTCGTTCAACAAACGTGGGTTCTTCGGCTAATTCGGTAAAGTGACTGGCCCCGTGTGCCGGAAATAGAAAGCATCCGCTTCGGCGTATGCGAACGAGCCAGGCGCCGGGCGCCCAATTGAGCGTCACCAGCGACGCACTCCACGGCTTCTATTTCGGCGCAAGTGCCGGTCCAGTAAGCCATCCGTTTAATCTGTCAGTTCGGCCCATAAGTTGCGTCTGGTACCGCGTCATCCGGTTGAGGCGGTGGCTTGCTCATGAGGTCGAAACGTGTTTGCATGCATCTGTCGTCGCGCGGATGGTCGGTCCGCCGCTAGGTTGGCACTCTGTTTTCTGATTTCATCGACCGCTGTTTTAAGTCACGTCCGCCAGGTTTGCGCGGCAGAAAGGCGATCTAGATCGCTCCAGGCTTCGCAATTCTCAACGACATCGGAGCGTGTTGCGACGCTTGCAGCAGGTGGAATTTCGTTAGAGCTTATCGAAGGCGGGCACGACGCCCCCTCAGATCTCAACTTGGCAACGACGATGGCATCGCAAGTCGTCGGTGCGACCGCCGTCCGGGCGCTAGACGCCTCCGTCGTGTCGCCACGAGCGGCAGTTCGGAGCGTCAATCTCGAATCAGTTGCAGCCAATCGCCAGGGATTTTGGGCGATACAGCCGACAAAGGTCCTTGGGGCCCGTCGCAGCTCGCAGCCGAGCGGAGTCGCGACGGCACAACTGGTAAAACTGGGGCTCGTCGACCCTGCGGAGCGATCCACTAGCATTATGTCCCCGCTCTCACGCGGGCCGGCGACGAGTTCCATCCCCAATCACTTGCCCGCAGCGGCAATGGGGGGCGTCCAGCGCAACTCAGTTTTCTCAACGGCGGCCGTGGTTGAACCAGTGAGCCACCTGACGTCGATTTCTTCTCATTCGCACCTAAACTTCTCCTCGGAACCTGGAAGCAGTTCGCTACTGCCGATCACGAGTCCAATGCAGAATGGGGCTGGAATGATCAATCTGGCTCAGTAATTCGTTCCCTCGAAGGAAAATAGCGCAGACTCGATCCGGCAAAAAATGGTATCTTCACGGTCGCCGGCGGCCATTGCGCGCCGAATGCGCACGCACTGCGCGGCAGGTGGGCCTACGACCAACGCGCACTCAACAGATGCGAGCGATTTCGCGATTGTCTGGTCACGGCGCGTAAATTGCTCCCTCGACGGTCGTGGCAGACTTCCCTCCCTCTGCCGGCGTCGTTTGAACTTTGCATGTCGCTTGAAAAGCAGACGCTTGCCATGTCGCCCGACAGTACACTCGCCGCATCTCGATCTCGCTCCATGAAGTTGCCTGACACTGTGATCCCTCCAGCCGTTGGTTTCGACGCCTACGACGTCGGCGACTTTTACGATGAAATGTTCGACGGCGATCGCCAGCCGCGGGCACATTATCGGGCGCTCTACGATCGCTTTTGGCAGTTGCGGACTGATGAGCTCGAACGCCGACAGCTGGCGGCCGAGCGTTCGATGCGGCGCCTGGGCATCACCTTCAGCGTCTACGGCGACCAAGAGGGTTCGGAGCGGATTATTCCGTTCGATATCTGCCCGCGCATTATTCCGGAAGCGGAATGGAAATGGCTGGAGCGGGGGCTGAAGCAGCGAATCATCGCGCTCAACAAGTTCATTGACGACATCTACCACAAGCAGATGATCGTCCGCGACGGCGTCATTCCCGAATTTGTGGTGCGCAGTTGCGCCACGCTACGCCAGCAATGCATGGGCCTCGATCCGCCGATGGGGATCTGGTGCCATATCACGGGCGTCGACTTGGTGCGCGATCGGGAAGGGCAGTTCTACGTTCTGGAGGACAATCTCCGTTGCCCCTCGGGCGTGTCTTACGTCCTCCAAAATCGCCAGCTGATCAAGCAAACGTTTCCGCAGATCTTTGAACAGGCTCACGTCCTGCCCGTCGACGATTATTGCAGCCGGCTGCTCGATGCGCTCCAGGCCCAGATGATGCATCGCGTGCGGCAGCCGCATGTCGTGTTGCTCACGCCTGGGTCGTTCAATTCGGCTTACTTCGAGCACTCTTACCTTGCCCAGCAGATGGGAATTCCGCTGGTCGAAGGTCGCGATCTGGTCGTCCACGACAGCTACGTCTACATGCGGACGACGCGCGGGTTCGAGCGCGTCGACGTCATCTACCGCCGCATTGACGATGATTTCCTCGATCCGCAGGCGTTCCGGCCTGATTCGATGCTGGGCGTTCCTGGCCTCATGCAGGCCTATCGCGAAGGGCACGTCGCGCTCGCCAACGCCCCCGGCGCCGGCATCGCCGACGACAAGGTGGTGTACGCCTACGTTCCTGAGATCATCCGCTATTACCTCGACGAAGAGCCGATCCTCCCGAACGTCGAAACCTTTGTCTGCTGGGACGAAACGCAGCGGAACCACGTCCTGGCGAACCTCGACAAGATGGTGGTGAAGCCCGCGAACGAATCGGGCGGCTACGGCATGCTCATCGGCCCGCGCTCGACGAAGGAAGAGCAGGCGACGTTTGCCGATTTGATTCGCGCTAAGCCTCGCAATTACATTGCCCAACCAACGCTCAATCTGTCGCGCGTCCCCGTCCTCACCGAGAACGGCATGGAAGGCCGACACGTCGACCTGCGGCCGTTCGTGGTGTACGGCAAGGAGATTTACGTCCTCCCCGGCGGGTTGACGCGCGTGGCGCTCCGCAAGGGTTCGTTGGTCGTCAACTCCTCGCAGGGAGGCGGCAGCAAAGACACTTGGGTGATGTGCGATCGATCGTCGCCCGTCTCCTAGAGATTAAGCTCGACCGCTTAGAAAACTCGTCAGTTCCGTTCAATCGCAGAAGAACATGCTCAGCCGCGTCGCCGAATCGATCTACTGGATGAGCCGCTATATCGAGCGGGCGGAGAATGTTGCGCGGTTCATCGCGGTTAACTTGAATTTGAACCTCGACATGCCAGGCGCCGGCGAGCAGCAGTGGCTGCCGCTGGTGGTGACCACCGGCGACCACGAGCAATTCAAAGAACGGTACGAAACGGCGACCAAGCAGAACGTCATCCGGTTCCTGACGTTCGACCGCGAGAATCCCAACTCGATCATGTCGAGCGTTCGGGCGGCGCGCGAAAACGCCCGGGCGGTGCGCGAAAGCATTTCGTCGGAGATGTGGGAGCACATCAACCGCTTCTACCTGCTGCTGCGAGAGAATAACGCCGAGGCGGCCGCGTACGAAGAGTCGTACGACTTCTTCGACCAGATCCGTTTCTCGGGCCAGCAATTCATGGGGATCACCGACGCCACGATGACCCATGGCGAAGGATGGCACTTCTGTCGGCTGGCCCGGTTGATCGAGCGGGCCGACAAAACGTCGCGGATCCTCGACGTGAAATACTTCATTCTGCTGCCAAGTCCCGCCGACATCGGCACGCCGTTCGACGACATTCAATGGTCGGCGCTGCTCCGCTCGGCCAGTGCGCTGGAAATGTATCGGCAGCGGCACGGCCGGCTTGAACCCGCCTCTGTCGTGCAGTTTTTGATTCTTGATCGTGAATTTCCCCGCGCCGTGCTCTACTGCCTCACGAAGGCGAACGAGTCGCTCCATGCGATTTCGGCTTCGCCCATCGGCGGGTTCGTGAATAAGCCGGAGCAGCAACTTGGGCAATTGCGAGCGGAGTTGGCGTACACTTCGTCGCAGCAGATCATCGAACGCGGGCTGCATGAGTTCGTCGACGATTTGCAGCGCCGGCTGAACGCTATCGGCGAGGGGATTTCCGATACGTTTTTCGCCATGCGTACAATCGAGGTCGCCTTCCAGCGGCAGGCGCCGTTTGGGCAGACGCAGGCTCAGTTGGCGGCAGCAGCGGCGAGTTAATGCAGAGCATCGTCTCAGGAGGAGGCGACGCGATTGCGGGTCCGATTGGTCCGCGAATAGATAGTAGGCAACGGTAGGGAAACCACGTCAGGCGGCTTGTTGTGCAGAAATTGTCGCTCGCCAGTGCCGAGCGGTTTTATTCCACGTAAACAAGGCAGCCCGGTCATGGAATTGGAAATCTGGCATTCGACCAGGTACGAGTTTTCCGACGCCGTCTTTCTCGAGCCGCATGTGCTCCGCTTTCAGCCGCGGGCCGATGGCGCCCAAACGCCGCTGGAATTCTCGCTCGACATTGATCCGCTGCCGGCGGGCATGTCGGCAGCGCTCGATTCCGCCGGCAACACGGTGACGCACGTCTGGTTTGACGGGCTCCACCGCTCGCTAACGATCGTCGCGCGGTCCACGGTCGAGATGCTGCGGGAAAACCCGTTCGATTTCCTGCCCGACAACTGCCGGTCGCGGTTACCCGTCTTCTACGCCGCCGAGTCCGATGCGCTGCGGCCTTACCTCCATCGCAATCCCCATGGCCTGGGCGAGCCCGACCAAATCGCCATCTTTGCCTCGCGGATGCGCGACGCCGCCCGCGGCGAACTGGTGCCGCTGCTCACGTCGCTCAACAATACCATCTTCGATCGCTTCGAGACGGTGCGCCGCACGGAACCGGGCGTCTGGTCGCCCGAACGGACATGGCGCGAGAAGCGCGGAGCCTGCCGCGATCTGGCGGCTCTTTTCATCGACGTTTGTCGCGCCTTAGGAATCGCGGCCCGGTTTGTAAGCGGGTACGAAGAGTCGGAGACGCTTGGCGTGGGCGAGGGGGGCGAGCTCCACGCTTGGGCCGAGATCTACATCCCTGGCGCCGGTTGGCGCGGGTACGATCCGTCGCGCGGCTTGGCGGTTGCGCAAAGCCATGTCGCCGTCGCGTCGGCGGCGACGGCCGCAGGCACGGCTCCAGTCACCGGGACGTACCGCGGATCGGGCGTGACGTCGGACTTTGAAACCGAAGTTCGGGTCGAACGCCGAGTCGCTGCGCTGGCTTAGGCGCCATGCTGGCCTAGATTCAGCGAGTCTCACACCGCAATTACTTTTGGTACTTCCAGAGCCCCATCGCCGGGTCGCGGACGAAGAAAAACCGCTCGCCGTCCGCTGATTCGTTCCAGCCATCGTCGAGTTGCGTCACGTCGTAGCGGCGCGCGTACTCGGCCAGATCGCCGTATTCGTAGCAGGCGGCTTCGATCTCGGCCTTCGACAGGGAGCCGGGGCAGTAGGTGACGCGGAAGCGCTTCTCGCTCGAACCGTGGATGAGATGGGCTGCAGCGGAAAGGTTGTCACGCAACTCGGCGTTGGCCTCGACCGCCGCCAACACTTCGGGCGTCGTCAGGTAGCCGTACTTCCGGATGAGGCGGTCGATCTCGAGATCTTCGCCAAACGTCCGCACGCCGGGGGCGAGAATGATCAACGCGCCGCCATCGGCCATCGCCATGCGCGTTCGGTAGATCGCCTTGTTGCCGAGCCAAGTGCTCGGGAATTTTTCAGGATCGAGATAGACGACGCATTTTTGGAACGGCTCGGGGACGACCGTCACATTGACCGCAAAGGCGAGGTCGCACGCTTTCCAGAAGCATTCGGCGTCGTCGCCGATGAACAGGCCGCGAAGTACTGACTTGCCGGCCTCGTTGGGGCCAATCACCGTGAGGACATAGAGGATGGGCAGGTCACGGCAAAAATGATCCTGCGCGTAGTTTAGAATCCGCCGCAGCGGGGTGTCGCCGCGGCCCATCATCCGCTCCATCCCATAAACGGCCCCAATGTAATGGCTCTCGTTGATCCCTTTCACGCCGCCGGCGCCGACGAACAGGTTCTTGGCGTGATTGGCCATGCCGATCACCTCGTGGGGGACGACTTGACCAATCGAAAGGATCAAATCGTGCCCGCCGCGTGAGATAAGCCGGTTCAACTGAGCTGGCCACGGCTCGCGGTAAATCCCTTCAGTCGCCGCCGAAACGAATTCGCTGGGGACAGTGCCGACCGTTTCGACGTCGGTCCGCCAGTTGTGATACCGGAACAACTCGGCCGGGATCGACGGAAACATCTTCGTGCGATGTTTTTCCGACATCTCCTCGTGCGTGCCGAGAGCAGGCAGCACGTCGACCAAGTTCGCCCCATAGTAATCGTGGGCCATGCAAGTCAGGTCGCCAGCGCGGCTGGCGTACCGGGAATAGTCGGGCGGAACGGCCAAGACTCGTCGGCGCGGGCCGAGTTCGTTGAGAACGCCGCTGAGGGCGCTGCGAGCGTCGTCGAGCGAAAGCTCCGTTGTCGGGGAACCGAGGGCAAGATAGAGGGGCATGAGAAGCTCAGGAAAGGGAACGAACGCGGGATTTCGTCATCTTAGCCGAGGTTGGCGGCGAAGATGAAGCTGAGCCGGGCCATTTGCCCGACTCGCCGAGAAGTCCCATAATTGACCCGCCATGCCGCCGGATCCTCAAGCCGCCGCCGAATCGCCGGCCGCTCCGCCCTCAGGCGAGCGTGAGCCGAATTTGTTGCGGTTCGGGCTGCGGCAATGGTTCTATTTTACTTCGGGAATCGTCCTTCTTTGCGCCCTGTTCGCACGCGTCGAAGGGGAGGGGGCAATCCTCCTGGCGAGCATCGTGGCCCTGATCGTAGCCCATGTCTTTGGTACGTTTCTGGGGACGCGCTTGCGTGATACCTCGGGGGAAGTGGTCCGCTGGAAGGCCCGCCCCGGCACGTCGGACCCCGACCGTCCCGTTTCACTGCCGCAACCGGTGTCGCTCGCCAACGTGCAACTCCCCGAAACGACGTCGCTTGCCGGTCACAGCGACGACTCTCGTCGCAGCCGTTGGGCCCTGGGGCTCGGAGTGCTGACCGGATTCGGACTCGGCGCCTGGGGGATCCATGAGTTAGCGGGCCCCGCCGTCACTTGGCCCGGTCTCGCCTTAGGCGCGGCAAGTTGCGGCGTCATGGGAGCTTGGATCGCCCTGCTCGTGAGCAACTTCTGGGTGATCGCCCGACAGGCGTTGCGTCACGCGTCGCGCGACGAATAGCGTCAATTGCGGCTGTTCAACGCAGCAATCGCTTTAGTAGCACCGGATCGACCCGCCCGCGAAAGCGAATCTTGCCGTCGATCTCGACGACCGGCACGCACTCGGTAAACCGCTCGCGCAGCGCCTCATCAGCGTCGACGTCGATCAACTGCGGCGAGATCCCCTGGGCTTTTAGGAGCGCTTCGGCGTCCTCGCACAGGTGACATCCACTACGAGTATAGATCACAACATGCATCGTGCTGGCTCAGCGTGCTGAAACGGCGCGCTTCATCGCCGCGCCGACGAGACTCGACAACGCTTCAATTAGCGCTTCAAATAGTGGACTGATGTTCACAAAACAGGTGGCTGCTGAAGGCCTCCAAATACCCGTCGGCCCCCTCCTCGGGGGGGTGTCCATAGACTCCCCAAGTCCCGCCTCGGCAACGTCTTACGCCTTCTGTTTGCCGCCCCTTTTGCCAGCAGCCTACGATGGATGTGGCAGCTGGAAGGCCGTCCCGACCCGCTTTGACGCCTTGGTCGGCTCGCCTCGCAGGGGTGAAACAGAACCCCTCCCGCATGATGCGTGACGCGCAGCAAGTGTTTGAATTCTTTAAGGTTAGGCTCGCCATGTCAACGCAACGTCGCTCGCAACTCAACGGTCTCCGTCCGAAGAAGACGACCCGCGCCCAGACTGCCGTCCGGTGGTCGCGTCGCGCTCGTAGTCCTCAGTTTGGCGCGCAGAACGTGCGCGCACCGTTCGCGCCGCCCGAAGATTGGCATGAACCGCGCAACGACGGCAAAGGATACCGCATCGTCGTCCAAGACCCGGGCGAGGGTTACAAGCATGTCATTACCCCCGAACAGGTCCGCGAGCGGCTCGCTCACGTGCCCCAAGAGTTCCTCAAGGGGCTCGAGGTGGTGCAGTTCAGTCAGATGACCCGCAAGAAGCAAAGCTTCCCCTGCTATGGGATGCAGTGGGGCAGCACGCTCTACCTCTATCCCCTGGAAGAGTCGCTGGAAGAATGGTTCAGCATCCCGCCGCAGCCGCAGGTGGTGACCGAATCGCGGATGTACGGCGGCCGCTGGGACGAACCGACCAATGGTTCGTGGCGCCTGACCTGGACCAAGGCCGCGATCGAGGATTTTTACCTGAACAACATCCTGATCCATGAGTTGGGCCATCTGATCGACGACCGCAACACCGGCTACACCGATCGTGAGCGGTACGCCGAGTGGTTCGCGGTGGAATTTGGCTATCGGGCGACCGGCGGCGGTCGAGCTCGGCGGAAGAGCGCCAAAGTACGCCGACGGCACCATGCTAAGTAGTCGATGACGTCGTACCGGTTGATCAGCGACTGACTCAATAGACTTCAGCCGTTAAGCGATCAACTCGCACGCGATTCTCATCGGCATGATTCAGCGCCTTCGCGGCGGCTGTTAATCTACCTGTATCGCGCGAAGGCTTCGTGATCCTGCAGTCGCTTTCTCAAGCCATCTAGAGATTCCTTCCGCGGCGCGTTGCGCTAGCTGGCTGAGTTGTCGCCGACTATCATGGCGGTCTTTCCGCGGCCGACTGTGGTCGCGATCACGCTCCATTCTAGGCACGCTGCGCCAGGCGGGATCGATAGATGGCACTGGTCGATATTTTGGTCTTTGTTCTCTTTGTCGTGGCCGTCGTCTCCGTCGGTCTCATCAAGAGCGGCGAGGAGGATGGCGAGAAAGATGCGCAAGACTATTTCCTCGCTGGACGAGGACTTACTTGGCCGCTCGTCGGCTTCTCGCTCATAGCTGCGAATATTTCGACTGAACAATTCGTCGGCATGAGCGGCGAAGCGGCGGACTGGCTGGGAATGGCGATCGCGAGCTACGAATGGCTGGCGGGCATTACGCTCACCGTGGTCGCGTTCGTTTTCCTGCCAAAGTTCTTGAAGAGCGGCATCTACACGATCCCGGAATTCCTCGAGTATCGCTATAACGTCTTCGCTCGCACCGTGATGGCCGTGGCGACGATGATCATCCTCGTCGGCGTGCCGACGGCGTCCGTCATTTACTCCGGCGCCAAGGTCATCAGCGTCTTCTTCGCCGACTACACGGTTCTCGGACTCGATCTCGGCAACATCACTGTCGGCTGCTGGATTATCGGCGTGCTGGCCGCCGTGTACGTCTTTGCCGGCGGCTTGAAAGCCTGCGCCTGGGCCGACTTGATCCAAGGCGCGGCCCTCATCGTCGGCGGCGGCGTCATTGCCTTTCTCGCCATGCGGGCGCTGAATGACGCCGATCCGAACGAGCTGATCAAGACCTCCCGCAATGCCGCCTTGACTGTCGAAGAACTCGTCGACCAGGGGCCTATCGCCAGGCTCTACTCGCTCAACGACGCTCCCCTTCCAGAGGGGAAGCTGCATATGGCCCGACAGCAGGACGATAAGAAGATCCCGCTGAGCGCACTATTCGTCGGTCTGTGGATTCCCAACTTCTTTTATTGGGGTCTTAATCAATACATCACGCAGCGCACCCTGGGCTCGAAGTCGCTGGCGGAGGGGCAGAAGGGGATCATTTTCGCCGCGTTCTTGAAGCTACTGATTCCGTTCGTGGTGGTAATCCCCGGCATTCTGGCGTTCAACCTCTACAACGGCGATCTACAGTCGTTGGGGCAACGCAAGAACGAACAGCGATTGAAAGAGCTTGAAACCGGGGCCGAGAAGCTGTTTCCCTTCCGCGAGAACTTCGCCAAGCTCTACCCTGAAAAGGCCGCAGAGATCGTCCGACACAACGCGACGCTGCTAAAAAGCGAGGTTCCGGCCACTGACGGCAAATCGCCAGCCGACCTCACGCAAGCCAATGATCGCCTGATCGCAAGCGGTGCGAAGAGCAAAATACCGACGTCTGATGAGATGGTTGGTTACGACTTCGACGCGGCGTTCCCGACGTTACTGCGAAACCTGCTGAAGCCTGGCAATGGCCTATTGGGCTTCGTGCTGGCGTCGATTTTCGGCGCCGTCGTCAGTTCGTTGGCGTCGATGCTCAATTCGGCCAGCACGATCTTCACGATGGATATCTACAACAAGCTTCGCGGCGGCGCCAGCGCTCAACGAGAATTAGTGACAGTCGGCAGAATGGCCACCGTCGTGTTCGTCCTCATTGCCTTGATGATCGCGCCGCAACTTGGCAAGCCGATGTTCGGCAATATCTTCACGTTCATCCAGGAGTTTCAGGGATTCATTTCCCCAGGAATCCTCGCCGTCTTCCTGTTTGGCCTGCTAGTTCACCGGGCGCCTCGGTCGGTCGGCACCGTCGGGCTCGTGCTGAATCCGATACTTTACGGCGCCCTCAAATACGCCGCGCCTCAAATTGCCTTCCTCGACCGCATGGCAATCTGCTTTGCCATTGTCCTGGCCGTGCTAGCAGCCATGACGGCGCTGAATCCTTTGCCGGAACCGGTAGTGCTGCCGACGAACCCCAAAATGAACATGGAGAGCTCGCCGATTGCGAAATTCTTCGGCGGCGTAGTGGTGGCGATGACGATCACGCTCTACGTCATCTTTTGGTAAATCTCCCGAAGTCTGGCAATATCGACCGTTCGCCCGCGAAATGCGTCTGCCGCCTCCCGAAGGCGAACCGTCAGGGAAAGCGAAACTTTAGCCACCGGGCGGGGTTTGTTCGCTGCTAGCGCAAGGCGCCGCGAAATGGTATACTCTAGATCACCGCTGCGCTTCGAGTATTAGTTGCGGAGCCATGGGCCATGTCGCGTCGTACAGCCTTCACCCTCATCGAACTGCTGGTCGTCATCGCGATCATCGGCCTCTTGGTGGCGCTGCTGCTGCCGGCTGTTCAAGCCGCGCGGGAAGCGGCGCGGCGCACGCAGTGCAAAAGCAATTTGCGTCAGATTGGTCTGGCGCTGACGCAATATCTCGATCGCCAAGGCGAACGCGGCAAGTTCCCCGACGTCGCGAAGAATCCGCGGACCAGCAACCCGAAGAAGAAGCCGTCGCTCTACGACGTCCTGGCGCCATTTTGCGAAAACAGTCGTGAACTTTTTCGGTGTCCGAGCGATTCGCTTATCTATGCTGCGAACCAATTCGATCCCAACAAAGATGAGACTCCAGTCGATCTAGCAAACGAAAACTATGAGACGTACTTCGAAAAGGAAGGGTTGAGCTACGAGTATCCCTCCCTCGTGCTGGCCGGAAGAACGCGCCCTGAAGTTCTCGACTACAAAGGAAGCTCGGAAATCTGGGTCGTTTACGATTTCGGCGCATTCCACGGAACTCCCGGCGAGAACGGCGCCCGTAATTTTGCCTATCTCGACGGCCACGTCGACGCCGTCATCGTCGCCGAATAGCAGAAGGATCAATGCCATGAAGAAGTCGGAAGTCTTCGGGATCGTCGCCGTTGCGATGTTGGCGATCCTCGTCGCCTGGTTCTACGGCTGGTTCGACGGCAAAGAATACAGCGACGACCCGCAAGTCGCCTCTCTCGAAAGGAACGCGACGCGAATGCCGACAAGTTCATGAACATGCCGGAAGAGCAGCGGCGGACCGAAGGCCAAGCCTTTCGCGAACGTATGGAGGGCCTGACGCCCGACCAGCGGATGGCGTTCATGGAAAGTAGCATGGCGGTCTTCGTCCCGCTGATGGCTAAGCAGTTCGAAAACAACTATGACGAATTCATGGCGAAGTCGCCTGAGGAACAGCGTCGCGAAATGGATAAGCGCATCGACGAGATGGAAGCTCGCGGAGGGCAGGGCGGACCTGGCGGTCCCGGACGAGGCGGGCCGCCGAATATGGACCCCAAGAAAATGGACGAGTTTCGCAAGAAAATGCTCGATTACACCACGCCTGAACAGCGGGCTAAATTCGAGAATGGCATTCAGATGTTCAATGATCGCCGCCAAGAGCGCGGGTTGCCGCCTGTCGGACCTCCCGGCGGACGGCCGTTCTGATTACTTTGTCGGCGCTTGCTCAAATCGGAGGAGTTCTTCAGCGGGCACAAGCTGTTGGAAGCTCCCCGACCGAAAACCTTCTAGATCGACCGCGACGTAACGGAAGCCGATCCGTCGCAGCGTCTCGACGATATTCGTTCGGCTGGCGTCGGCGCACAGCTTTGGCAGATCCTCTACAGGGACTTCGATCCTCGCCAGCGAGTTCTCATGCAGACGAACACGGAAACGGCTGAAGCCCAGTTCGCGTAAGTAGGCTTCGGCCTGGTCGATCATCGCCAGCCGCTCCGGCGTCACGGCCACTCCGTACGCCACGCGACTCGAGAGGCAGGGAGTCGCGGGCTTGTCCCAGACCTCGATCCTCCAAGCCAGAGCGATGCGGCGCACCGCATCTTTGTGCAAGCCGCACTCCGCCAACGGACTGCGGACGCCGTGCTGCGTCGCTGCCGTCATGCCGGGGCGAAAATCGCCTACGTCGTCGGCGTTCGCGCCGTTCAGAATGACGGTGATGCCGCGTCGTTCGGCTTCCGCCTCCAACTTGGCGTAGAGTTCTGTCTTGCAATGGAAGCAGCGGTCGGGAGCATTCTTGAGATAGCTCGGGTCGGTCAATTCGTCGGTTGGCGTCGTCTCGTGTTGAATGCCAATCGCCCGCGCAATGCGCTCGGCGACTTGCAGTTCGCCGCTCGCCAGGCTCGCGCTGACGCCCGTGACGGCGAGCGCTCCCTCGCCTAGGGCCGCGTGTGCGGCGTAAGCGACGACGGCGCTATCGACGCCGCCTGAAAAAGCGACGATGCAGCGCCTCAAGGGTCGAATGAATTCGACCAATCGGCGAGCATCATAGGCTAGGGCATCGTCCATGCGTTAAGTATAACGCAATGGCAAGCAAGCTTCGCGGCCCGCGACTTTAGAAGCGGCCGTCTTAGAAGCTATTATCGACGAAGTCGCGAGTGAGCGGTTCCATCACTTTAGTGTTCCGCTCAACGGCCAGAATCGTCGTCCGCTGTTCGACGCCGTCATACGAGCTGGCGACAATCGGAATCACCTGACGACGGTCGGGCAGGCTCAGCCGCACAGCGAACGTGCCATCTTCGCGCAGCTGCACTGGTTCGCCCTGCAGCGTCACGTGAGCATCCCGATTAGCCGCCCCATAGACGATGATCTCGGCGTCGACCGCAAACTCCAACTGCTCGCCGTCCCGACCACCAGCGCCGGCGCCGTAACGGGTCTTCATCGGCGTCCCGAGCGGGCGTCGCAGCCGCTCCTCCAAAAGTTCCTGGAGCTCGCGGCTGGCGCCCTGAGCCGAGTAGCCGCCGCTCATTGCGAAGATCCGATCGGCGTTTTCAGCGACTGCCTTCCAATTGTCATCCATGGCGTCGCTCGTCCCCGCCGGGGGGGTCGACACTTCATTGCTGCGAGCCAAGCAGTAGAAGAAACCGTCGACCGCCAGGTAGCCGATTTCAAGCCGGTAGTCGGCCGGGGGGTCTTGCACGTCGACGTACCAGTTGCGGACGCCGCCGTGGATTTGGATATCGCGTTCCAGCAGTGCCGCGGAATCGGGTTGGATCTTGAAAACGCGAAGTACCGGCTTCGCGCCATGCCAGCGCTGCCCCATTGCCGCTTGGGCGCGATCGATGCTGCGGGGGGAAAGTTCCCAGTAAGCGTGCAGCCAATAGGGATCGCGCACCATGACGACGAGGCGGTCTTGGCGGGCCAGCGCCTCGTCCGAGCCCGATGCCAGATTGCGCACCATCGCGAGCTTGTCTTGGAGCTGGCTCAACTTTCGCTGCGCCTGAACATCGCGACGCAGCGGCGTTTCGACGTGGCTATTTTGCCTGCCGTTCACTCCTCCCTTGGCGTCCGCTGAAGCCCGGCGTTTGGCGACACGCACGAGGGCGCCGATGAGCTCCTCTTTTCGCATCGAATGCCACCCGGAGACCCCCCGTTCGCGGGCCATCTGAGCCAAATCTTTAGCCGTCAACGATCGGAGAGTGGCCGCCGTCATCGTTCGGAGCTTCCTATGAGCGAGGCGAGATTGGTGGGGAGGGGCGCAGCGCGCGGCGATTCTTCGCGGCGATCGTCCCTTCGCTCCCAGAGCGGCCCTCTTGGCCTGAACGGCAAAAGAAAAAGCAGCGGCAGGCAGAGAGGCGCGGCGTGCGCTCCATCGAGCCGTGAGATTGAACCACTTCAGGTGCGCAGTCGGAGCGCACGCCAAGTCGGTTCCCTTCCCGTCCCGCCGGCAAATCGGGCGCCATCGAGCGCCTCCCTACACCACTCATAATAGATATTACCGTCTCTTTCTGCAACTATTTTGTGCGTACTGATTGACGTAAGTCATTCGCATAACACGATTTACAAGAAAAATAATAAATCGCCACCCACCACAAAGAGTTTCACCCGCGCGCGGCATATTGCTTCCATTTCGTTGGTTGACGGGTACGGGGGTATCTGTGATTCCCAAGTTATTTAGCAACAATGTGTTACGTCGATCTAGCAGGACTTTGTGAAAAAAAGCACAAATTCAAAATCTAGGTGGTTGACACTCGACTTCGCGCGAAATAAATTGTGCCAGCATAGAGTCTTACGATTTCTTAACCCCCCTGACTTGAGTAGCTCAAACTGGGTTCTCGTCGTGGGGAGAGGGCTCGAAGACCTCTTAAACGCCTACTCGGTAAGCACTTAGGAGATTACGATTTCGTCGCCTTGGTTTGGCGGCAGGTTGTAATTGCCCAGCGGCGGAGGCGATTGGCTGAGATGGCAGATCCCCCCCATGATTTCGATGGGGGGCATCCGATGGGGGCGGCGATGCAGTGGGTGGCGCGAATTTTCGCCGCCGCCTTGATGATGATTCTTCCCGGATTGGCGGGCCTGTGGCTCGACGATCGGTTCGGGTGGAGTTTCATCGGATTGATTGGATTCGCGTTCGGTTTGATCGGTGGCATGACTTACCTCATCTCCGCGACCCGCGCGGCGGACGCTGAGCGGCGGCAAGCAACTGAGACCCCGGCGACTGGGGCTCCCAAAACGGCGCCTCCAGGCAAGCAGGACACGCCTCACCCCGAGTGAGGATACCAGGCAAGGACGTTGGAGCGGCGACTCCCCCTCGCGGGACGAACCGACTAGGAGCTGGCGCGAGCGATCGCACCGGCAACATCAAAGTGCTACGAGCGGCCAAATACATCGCGATTCTCGGACTCTTCCTGGCAGCGGTCGCCGCTGTCTCGGGAATCGTCGCCGCGCGGCAGTATGGAAACGGCGCTTACGTCGCCAGCGCGATCTCCGCTCTGATGATTTGGTCGGTTGGCGCCCTATCGCTGCTGATCGTGGCCCTCGCCCCCACGCCGCAAGCTCGCGTCAACGCGGCTCTACTGGGAATGCTCATCCGCATGGCGCTCCCCATGGTCGCCATCGCCTACTTCAGCAAATCGAATCACCCCCTCGCCGCGGAGGGGATCGTTGGACTGTTAGTCGTTCACTACCTGCTGGGGCTGGTAGCCGAAACGTTGCTCAGCGTTCGCTTGACCTCGGCGGCCAACATCAAACTCCCCGCCGCGCCGGCGGTAAGTTGACTCGCTCCGACTGATTGCCAGACGCACCGTCTCCACGAAACAGATAGACCATGGCTTCCCCTATCCTCCACATCAAAGACGCGTACTACTTCGAAGTGCCGCGCGCGTTGTGGAAATCGAATCGACAAACGCGGGACGACTTTCCGGAACACTACATCCGGCTTGATTCCGAGTTCCAAGATTGGGAAGCGAAGCGTCAGTACGACGATCTGGCTAAGCTTAAGTCGCTCGAAGGCTTGCCCGCCGAAGCGTCGTTGATGGCTCAGTACCATGCCTGGGTTCACGACGACCACAACTTCGCCAAGCCGTTTGATCGCTTCCTGGAAGAGGCGCCGAGCCAAGCCTGGTTCCAGCGACAACTCGCGCTCGGCACGTTTGCCAAGCAGGCGAAGGGCGAGTCGGCCGAGGCCTGGAACGCTCGCCTTGACGCCGCGAAGCCGTTGCAGCAGCAGTGGGCCAAGATCAAGGTCCAGGCCGACAACCTGCAAAAGTTCCTCGACACGACTCCCGATTGGTCGCCCGAGAAGATCGCCGAGTACAACCACCAGCTGGACGGCAAAATTCTCATTCCGCAACCGTTCGGCACGCTGAAGAACAACTACGAACCTGAATCGGGCTTCGCCATTTCCAAGTTCATGATCTTGGAAGCGGTCGTCGCACTGATCCTGATCGCCGTCTTCACCCTCCTGGCCGCCAAAGTACGCAATGGCCGGCCGGTGAAGGGGAAGCTGTGGAACATGTTCGAGGCGTTCCTGCTGTTCATTCGCGACGACATCGCTCGTCCCGCGATTGGGCATCACGACGCCGACCGCTTCGTGCCGTTGCTGTGGACCGTTTTCATGTTCGTACTGGGCTGCAATCTGCTCGGCATGATCCCGTGGGTCGGCGCCCCGACGGGGAGCTTTAGCGTTACATTCGGTCTGGCGATGGTGACGTTCGCGACGGTAATCGTCGCCGGCTCGCTTCGTTTCGGCATCGTGGGCTTCTGGAAGAACCAAGTCCCGAAGATGGGTCTGCCGTTGCCGCTGGCGATCTTCATCGTGCCGATGCTATTTGCGATCGAAGTCCTTGGCCTGCTGATCAAACACTTGGTGCTCAGCATCCGGTTGCTCGCGAACATGGTCGCCGGTCACTTGGTGTTACTGGCGATCATGGGGCTCGCTGTCGCTGCGGCGGCAAGTGCGAATTGGCATCTCACCGCGACGATCTCGGTGATCGGCTCGGCGTTGTTTAGTTTGTTGGAGTTGTTCGTCGCCTTCCTGCAGGCGTACGTCTTTACATTTTTGTCTGCCCTGTTCATCGGCGCTGCGGTCCATCACCACTAGCCGAGCGTTCGAGGCAGGGTTGTCGCTGGAACTTACGAAGTTCTTATTTTCTAAGGAGCTTACTGTCGTGACCAAGGTAGCGAAGCTGTTTGCATTGTGTTTGGTGGCCTCGTTGGCGTTGGCCACTCCTGCTTGGGCCCAAGAAGAGGAAGGCGCTGAGGCGACGACTGCTCCGGCTGTCACGGCTCCGGCTGCTGCGACCGACTGGTCGCTGATTACCTTCTCGGGCGCTTTCGGCGCCGCCCTCACCACGATCGGCGCCGCCTACGGCATCGGCAAGTTGGCGAGCGCTGCTCTTGAAAGCATGGCCCGTCAGCCCGAGGTCGCCGGCAACATCCAAACGGCGATGATCATCGCGGCCGCACTCATCGAAGGTTTCACCTTCTTTGCGTTGTTCATCTGCATGCAGCAGAATCCTTGGGCCGGCTGATCGTTGAGGCGGAGTTGCGAAGCGCCCGCCTGATGGGGCGCCCTGTTTCCTCGTGAAGCGAGAGCTGAAATGCGCGGGATTGTTTGGGTAACGTTGAGCACGCTGGCCCTGGTGCTGGCCGGGTCGAACTACGCCTACGCCGAAGAGGCGCACGGTTCACACGACCTGGGACACGGCAATGCGGGGCTTGCGCTGGAAGATCCGTCGGAAATCCGCGGCGATCTGGCGATCTATACCTTCGCCGTGTTCATGTTGCTCCTGCTCATCCTGGGCACGCTGGCTTGGCCGAAGATCAGCGCCGCTCTCACCGAACGTGAGAAGCGGATCGAGGGAAACATCGCCTCTGCCGAGGCCATGAATGAAGAAGCGAAGCGGTTGCTGGCTCAGTACGAGGCCAAACTGGCCAGCGCCGCCGCGGAAGTTCGGGCAATGCTCGAAGAGGCTCGCAAGGACGCCGAGGGGACGAAGGAGCAGATCATCGCCGAAGCTCGGTCCGGCGCCCAAGCCGAGCGCGATCGGGCCGTTCGCGACATCGACGTCGCCGCCGACCAAGCGATGAAGAACATTGCCGAAACCAGCGCCAACCTCGCGGTGGAACTGGCCGGCAAGGTGATTCGCGAAACGATCAATCCTGCGAAGCAGCAGGAATTGGTCCGCACCGCGCTCGCCAAGATGCACGCTTCGTCCGTTGCCAACAACTAGGTTCCCGCTCGTACCGCAGGCCCCATTTAGCACCATCGCTTTGCACTCTCGCTAACGACGGGCGCCAAACTGGAAACCAAATGGCTGAATTCATCCATACCGACCGCGTCCAAGATACGGTCTTCGACGTCGACGCCGAGCAATTGGCCGGAGTCTACGCGTCGGCAGGTTTGGACGCAGCCGGCGGGATTGGCGAGCAGGAGCAAGTTGTCAACGAGTTGGAGGCGATCGTTGGGGAGGTCCTCTCTCTCGATTCGCGTCTGCAGCAGATATTCGCCTCGGTGTTGATCGCGGCGGAGGAGAAGACGTCGATGCTCGACCGCCTCTTCGGAGGCAAGGTGTCGACCACGACGCTCAACCTCCTTAAGGTGATGGCCCGGCACAAACGGCTGAACCTGCTGCGCGACGTCGCGAAAGTCTCGCGCAAGTTGTGGCAGGATCGTTCGGGGCGGATTCCAGTCGAGTTGGAAACGGCCAATCCGCTCGACGCTACGCTGGAAAAAGAAATCCTCGTCGCGTTCGGCGACGTCCTCGGCGCCGATCCGATCGTCACGCAACGGGTTAATCCTGACCTGATCGCCGGCTTCGTCATTCGCGTCGGCGACCGGGTTTACGACGGTTCGATACAGACCCGCTTGGAGCAGATGCGACTTAATATGATCGAACGCGCGGTCGACGCGATCCAGCGCAACCCGCGACAATTCGTCGATAAAAGCACGGTCCTCGACAAAACCACGGCGTAAAAAACCACCGGCGGACCATCCGGTTCGCCTTCAGCACAACTACCGATCACCAGATCAATTCAACAGATAAAATTCGCCATGAAGTTCAATAGCGACGAAATCGCGTCGGTTATCCAGAAGGAAATCGAGAACTATGCCGCCCAAATCGACGTCCGCGAAGTCGGCCGCGTGCTGGAAGTCGGCGACGGCATCGCCCAGGTCTACGGCCTCTCGGGCGTCATGGCCGGCGAAATGGTCGAGTTCTCCAGCGGCCCGATCGGACTGGCCTTCAACCTCGAAGAGAATTCGGTCGGCATCATTATTCTCGGCGACTACCTGTCGATCAACGAAGGGGACGAAGTCCGCTCCACGGGCAAGCTCCTCAGCGTGCCGGTCGGCGATGCGTTGCTCGGCCGCGTGGTCGATCCGCTCGGCAATCCGATGGACGGCAAGGGCCCGATCGTCACCAGCAAGCGCCGTAACGTCGAAGTGATCGCCACCGGCGTCGCCGAGCGGAAGCCGGTCACCCAGCCGCTGCAAACCGGCATCAAGGCCGTCGACGCGATGACGCCGATCGGCCGCGGCCAACGCGAACTGATCATCGGCGACCGCAAGACAGGCAAGACCGCCGTCGCCCTCGATGCGATCATCAACCAGCGCGACTCGGGCGTGAAGTGCTTTTACGTCGCCGTCGGTCAGAAAGAATCGACGGTGGCGGGCGTCATCGAGCGTCTCCGCGAAACCGGCGCCATGGACTACACGACGGTCATCGTTTCCGGCGCCAGCGCGCCGGCGCCGCTGCAGTACGTCGCCCCCTACGCCGGTACGGCGATGGCTGAAGAGTACATGTTCAATGGCGGCCACGCCCTGATCGTGTACGACGACCTCAGCAAGCAAGCCGTCGCCTACCGCCAACTGTCGCTGCTCATGCGACGCCCGCCAGGCCGCGAGGCGTTCCCCGGCGACGTTTTCTATTGCCATAGCCGTCTGCTCGAGCGTTCGGCCAAGCTTAGCGACGCGCTCGGCGGCGGTTCGCTCACGTCGCTGCCGATCATCGAGACGCTCGAAGGCGAAGTCTCCGCATACATTCCGACGAACGTCATTTCGATTACCGACGGCCAGATCTACCTGCAGCCCGACTTGTTCTTCGCCGGCATCAAGCCCGCCATGAACGTCGGCATCTCGGTCTCGCGCGTCGGCGGCGCCGCTCAGATCAAGGCGATGAAGAAGGTCGCCGGCGGTTTGCGGCTCAACCTCGCCGCCTTCCGCGAACTTGAAGCCTTTGCTCAGCTCGGCACTGAACTCGATCCTGCGACTCAAGCCCGTCTCGACCGCGGCTACCGCCTGGTCGAATTGCTCAAGCAAGGCGTCTTCAACCCGCTCAACGTCGTCGATGAGGTCCTCGTGATCTACGCCGGCACTCGCGGCCACCTCGACAAGGTCGCCGTGAACCGCGTGCAAGAGTGGGAAAAGACCTTCCTGACGTTCATGAAGGACCAAAAACCCGAAATCCGCCAGGCGATCGCCGACAGCAACGATCTTTCGGACGACACAACTCAACAGATCGAAGCGGCCCTGAAGGAATTCAACTCGCAGCACGATTTCGTCGTGGTCGACGAGGAAGCGATCGTCGCCTAACGTTCCTTTTCCGCTGGAACCAGCGATTAGCTCGCCGTCAGTCGTTTTCACTACAGCCTTCGGTCCACAGCCTCCAGCGTTTCCATGGCCAATCCCAGAGCACTCGACAAGCGCCGCAAGTCGATCAAGAACATCCGCAAGATTACGCGGACGATGGAATTGATCGCCACGGCGCGCTTCAAGAAGGCGATGGATCGCGCTTCGGCGGCGACGTCGTACACGCGGCGGATCACCCAGCTGGTGAACGACCTCACCAAGACGGGCTTGGAAGTCAGCCACCCGCTGCTCGAACCGCGCGACGAAGTGAAGAAGGCGACGCTGCTCGTCCTAACCGCCAACCGCGGGCTGTGCGGCGGCTTCAACGGAAACCTGATTCGCGCCGGCTTGCTCCGCTGGAAGGAACTGAACCAGGAAGTTCCCGAGACGCGGCTCGAAATCGCCGGCAAGCGCGGCATCGCCGGGTTCAAGTTTCGCGGCCAGATCGCCGAACACGCCTACACCCATTTTGAAGACAAGCCGACGTTCGACGAAGTCGACCTGCTGGCGACTCGTTATCTCCACGAGTATCTGACCGGACAACTCGATCGGCTCGACGTCGTCTACATGAAGTTCGACAGCATCGCCCGGCAAAGCGTCTCCGTCGAGACTCTGCTGCCGCTCGGTTCGCTCGGCGCCGACGCGAAGGAAGGGGACCCGAGCGCCCCGCAAATCCAATACGAGTTCCTGCCGTCGCCCGAGAGCATTCTCGAAGAAGTCGTGCCGACCAGCTTCAAGGTCCGCCTCTTCAAATGCTTCCTCGACTCGGCGGTGAGCGAACAGATCGCCCGCATGGTCGCCATGAAGAGCGCCACCGAAAACGCCGGCGAACTGATCAAACAGCTGAGCATGCAATACAACCGCGCTCGCCAAGGCCGCATCACCTCCGAGTTGATGGACCTCATCGGCGGCGTCGAAGCTTTGAAATAGTACAAGTTGAAGGTCTCTCGCAAAGGCGCAGAGGCGCAAAGAAATACGCAAAGAAGAACATTAGGCCAGGAACTGATTGAAATAACGACGATTTCTCCTGCTCCGCATATCCTTTGCGTTCCCTTCGCGTCTTAGCGCCTTTGCGAGAGACATAAAGCAAACCAATCCAAGAGACTTCGTTAGACTCCGTCCTACGAACTAGCCAAAACCGAGCCATGTCCACCGCAACTGCCAAAAACGTCGGTCACATCACCCAAGTCATCGGTTCGACGTTCGACGTCGAATTCGCCGACGATCAACTGCCGCCGATCTTCAACGCCGTGAAGATCAATTCGGAAAACAAGGGCGTGAAAATCAACCTCACCGGCGAGGTGCAGCAGCATCTCGGCGGCGGTCGCGTCCGCTGCATCGCCCTCGGCGCCACCGACGGTTTGATCCGCGGTCAGGAGTGCGTCGACACTGGGGGCCCCGTCTCGGTACCGGTCGGCAAGGCGACTCTCGGTCGCGTCTTCAACGTCACCGGCGACGCGGTCGACGGCCGCGGGCCGGTTAACGCCGACGAGTACTGGCCCATTCACCGCGATTCTCCGCCGCTGTCGGATCTGTCGACGAAGACCGAGTTGTTCGAAACGGGCATCAAGGTCATCGACCTCCTCACTCCGTTCGTCCGCGGCGGTAAGGCCGGTCTGTTCGGCGGCGCCGGTCTTGGCAAGACGGTCATTCTTACCGAGCTGATCGCTCGCATCGCTTCGGCGCACGGCGGTTACTCGGTGTTCGCCGGCGTCGGCGAGCGGACCCGCGAAGGGACCGACCTCTGGCTCGAAATGCAGGAAGCGAAGATCGGCGACACCGGCCGCAGCGTTATCGACCAGACCTGCATGGTCTTCGGTCAGATGAACGAACCGCCGGGCTCGCGTCTCCGCGTCGCTCTCTCGGCCCTGACGATGGCCGAATACTTCCGCGACAAGACGGGTGCCGACACGCTGTTGTTCGTCGATAACATCTTCCGCTTCTCGCAAGCGGGCAGCGAAGTGTCGGCCCTTCTCGGTCGTATGCCGTCCGCGGTCGGTTACCAGCCGACGCTCGCCAGCGAGATGGGCGCCCTCCAGGAACGTATCGCTTCGACCAACAAGGGCGCCATCACCTCGGTGCAAGCCGTGTACGTGCCGGCCGACGATCCGACTGACCCGGCGCCTGCCACGGCGTTCGGCCAGCTCGACGCGTTCATCTATCTTGAACGGTCGATTTCGGAAAAGGGCATTTACCCGGCGGTCGATCCGCTCGCTAGCTCCAGCCGGATTCTCGACCCGCAGTACGTCGGCGAGCGCCACTACAATGCCGCCCGTCGCGTGCAAATGACTTTGCAGCGATACCGCGAATTGCAAGACATCATCGCGATCCTCGGCGTCGACGAATTGAGCGAAGAAGACAAGCTCATCGTCCACCGTGCTCGCCGCATCGAGCGGTTCCTGTCGCAACCGTTCCTCGTGGCCGAAGTCTTCACTGGCAAGCCGGGCGAGATCACGCCGCTGGCCGACACGATCCGCAGCTTCGAAGAGCTGTGCGACGGCAAGTGGGATCATCTCCCCGAAGACGCCTTCATGTACGTCGGCCCGATCGAACAAGCCGAAGAGCAGTGGAAGAAGACCCGCAAGTAAACGTTCCTTCCGGCACATAGCCGCACCTTCCAGGTGCGGAGTCTTTCTTCAATAGCGAACTAGCCTTACCCCACACGACCATGGCCGCTCACGCCGAATCATCGAGCCACGCGACTCAAGACTCCGGACTGCTGCGCGTCGTCGTCGTCACTCCGGAGCAAACGGTGCTCGACGCGACGACCGACTTCGTCGCGCTGCCGCTCTACGACGGCGAATTGGGCGTCGCCCCGAGTCATGCGCCAATGATCGGCCGCCTCGGCTACGGAGAGTTGCGCATCGGCCACGGCGGCGGCCAGCGTTATTACATCGACGGCGGGTTCGTCCAGGTCGTCGACAACGTCGTCTCGGTGCTCACGAATCGGGCGATTCCGGCCACGCGGCTCGATGAGACGAAGATCAAGGAATCGATCGCATCGCTGCTCGCGCAGCCGGCAGCTGGCGACGACGAACTGGCTCGTCGTGCAAAAACGCTCACACAAACGCGAGCCCAGCTTCGCGTCGTGCAGCACGCAAAGTAGAAGACTTCGGCCCCTGGCTCCGCCAGGGGGTCGGTACCCCTACCGGTGGTCGGCGCCGCGCGGAGCGCTACCTCCCGGCCGAGCCGAGGACTGCAGACGCTGCACGGAATTGAAAATTGCTCTAGTTTCTGCGTCGCCGTCTGACGTGCGACGATCTGCCTGCCGCGACGGCGATAATCGTGAGGAGACATGCGGCCGGTTCGGGAACAGGCTGGACTAGCTGTGGCGCGGCGCCGAATTGTGCCGACCAGATTGCTAGATCGGCGCTATCAATAACTCCGTCGCTGTTGGCATCGCCGGTCGCAAAAGAGGCAGGCCAGCCATATCCTCGCTGCCAAGTTAGAAAATCGGCGCCATCTATGAACTCATTGTTGTCGAAATCCGCGTTACCGGGCAACCCGACGGTTCCTCGCAGTTTGAGCGTCAGCGGAAAGGATTCGAGGGCTCCTGATAAATCCTCGTCGGAAAACTCAAGTGTGTAAACGGCTGAAAAAGAACCAATTTTATCAGTGTCGATCGTCGCGCTAAATGCGCGCGAATCATTTGCCGCTAATGAATCGTCTCCGCTAAATAGAGCGAGGTTCGTACTGAACGCGTTCGTCTCCCCGCTCGCGGTGACCGCATCAAAATCAAGCTTTGCCGTATAGTTGCTAGAAGGCGCGTTGTAAATATCAAACTCAAACACAGGTGCGTTCTGGCCGTGGACCAGCAATCCAAAATCGTATTCAATAACAGGCTGCCAATACTCTAGTGTAAACGAAGGTTGTGCATGACTTAAAACGGTCATATTGACGTTAATCACGTCATTCGCATCGTTTGCCGCGCGCCCATTGCCGGCACCAGTAGTAACATCCAAATTGTCGACTTGAATGACTCCCGTTTTTATGCCAGGTCGATCAGTCACCCCGGGATATGCGTACATGCCGATGTCTAATACCTTGGAACTAGGCCCGCCTAGGGGAAATGAATTATATCTCCCCACAACTGAACTCTTGGCCAGCGCATCATTTGTCTTGACTTCAAAATAAGTTCCGTCATTCCCTGTATTTTCCAACACGATCGGAACGGTTGTGGTCGGAACCGCTCCATTGACAATAACTCGTCCGAGATCGACGTTAAGAGTGGAACCGCCGTTAGCTGAATGAACTCCGTTGCGAAGTCGCACCGAACTGTCATTCGCCTGATCAACGAATACTGACCAAACGTACTCTGGCCGATCGGTGAACGGATTGCGATTGAACTGGTAGTTGTCGTAGATCACTTGATTCCGTCGCCGCTCGAACGCGTCAGGAGGCGCGGCGTAATGCCAATCGATCAGGCGAGAGAGATCTCCGAGCCTTGCAGCCGTCGCCGCATTCCCCGAGGAAACGAGTTCCAGATCCGACGTACCGCTGTCGGAACCGTCGTAGCGGACTGCCATGTAGAACTCTTGTCTCGCGATCATCCCCGCGTCGGCGTCGCCGGGATACCAGACGGTCGCCCCCTTGTCGGTCTTCACGCCGTACGACTGGCCAAACGCTCCGCCGAAATGGAGGTTTCCGCGGTCGTTGTTGATTTGCGTCGAAGAGGCCCGCAGGTTGAAAAGATCGCTTACCGCGCGCCCGCCAGCACCGAGCCGACTCTCAGGCCATGTATGTTCGCGATTCCAAGTCGCCGCTTGGTCCCACGCCGCCGTGTTCGAAACACGGTTGTATACCAGTAGAATTCGGTTGGGATTGTTGGGATCGCGATCAGTCACCTGCAACGCCGTGCGAGCGCCATCGTAAGAAATCACCGAGTGATCATCGATGATATTATGCAGCTGCGACCTGAGCGTCGCCCCGGTCCCTGTCGCCGTGGCGTAGTAAGCCGTGGGGGCATCATACGATTGTGCGCTCGTGACACGAACGGCCGAGGCAACCAGGAAAATAACGCCAAGCGGAAGGAGAAAGGAGCGCATCGATACATACTAATCCGTTCTGAAGCCTCCAGCCACGCTCCGGCAAGCCATTTTCATCTCGGTTTCGCGCAATAGAACTCCTCCGCTCGCCGGCCGATTCGATACACTAGCGGCTGCTGCGGTCTTACACCTCCCCATGGTCCGACAATCGCGCGATGACATCGCCCGAACCAATGCTGACGCCCCCCCGCGACGCCGCTGATCTGATGCCGGCGTTTCCGGTCCTTTGCTACCGCCAACGGCAGCGCATCTTGGCCACGCAACTCGACGCGACGCTGGAGATCGGCCGACAGCGCGAGGAGGAAGCCGCTCCAGTTGTTCGCATCGATAACGCGCTCGGCGCCCGCATTATCCTCGCCCCTATCGACGACGTCGCCATTTCCCGCTCCCATGTCGAACTGGCTCGAGCCGCCGGGGGACAGGTTCGCGTCCGCAACCTGAGCGCCACCCAACCGTTGCGGGTCTCGCCCAATCAAACGCTCGAGCCAGGAGGAGAGACGCTCGTCGTGCCGCCGGCCTTGGTCCAGTTTGGCGAGTACGCCGTCCGCGTCGATCCGTCGGAGGATGAGCAACTCGAATTGGAGGGCCTGCCCGAGCGCACGATCCCTCCCGGCAAGCAAGCCCCGCCAGCTTCGGTGGCGATGCTCGGCGCCACCTTCGAGGAAACGAAACTCCTCCGCTGGCTCGAAACCATTCTTGGCGTTTTCCAAAGCGCGGCAAACACCCATGACTTTCCGGAGCAAGCCGCCCGCGCCGCCGTGAAAATCGTCGGCCTCGACGCCGCGGCAGTCCTCCGCTTCGAGGAGTCGCGATGGCGGACCGAAGCCCTCTACGCCGACGGTCCGCACGAAGGCGAAAGCCAAACCTCCTGGGCGCCGAGCCAAACATTGCTCGGCTGGGTCCGCCGCGACCG
>JBGSMO010000361.1:0-12361 GCA_041740115.1 Pirellulales bacterium | reverse complement strand
CAACTCGGCGACCTGCTTCAGGATCGCTCTGGTGCGTTTGGCGACCTGCTCGCGAGAGACACCAACCTGCCGGCCAATCTCCGCTTGGGTGATCAGCGGCTCGTCCAGGTGAAGCTCCATCATCCGAATCTCGCTGACATTCTTGCACATTCGCCATATCAGCTCTCGGATGAATTCTTGCTCGTCCGCGAGTTCGACAATCTTGGCGGGGTCACCTTCACGGTCAGTTAGTTTTTGAGCCAGTTCACTCTCGTCCCTCGACGATCGATGGACTTTTTGAAAGTCCGCCGTGGCATGCGACCGGCCTCGCCACTCCATCCACTCATCCATCCCACGAATAGCCGCTTTAACGAGGTAGGCGGCTGGCTTCGCTGCATTGATTCCTTGGGGCAAGGCAGTAACTGCGTTCGCCAAGCCGGCGGCGAAGATGTCCTCTGCATCAGCCTCGCACCATCCCCGGAGGCTGCGAGAACGGCTGTACTTCTTCAGCGCGATTCCACGAATGACGTTCGAGACTGCGAGCAAGTACGTGAGATTGCGGTAGTCGCCGGGAGGCATAAACACCTTTGCTTCCCAGAATACTCCCTCATCATACATTGAAGCGCGCAGGTCGCCTCGGGGAGCAATTCCGTGGGGGTGATTGCCATACAGTTTGATCGCTGCCGGTGCCGGAAAGAAGTGATTCGTCCAATGCCCCGCCGCTTCCGCTCTCGCCTCCGCTTGGAGCTTTTCTAAAAGCGTCGCGTGGTCGTCCACAAAAACCGGCGATCCCCATTCGCCGTCGAACCCGGCGACCCATTCCGCGAATACGGGATCAGTGAAATCAGCAACGCGCAGAACGTCAGACCAAAGTGGAGTATCCATGCCGAACGCTTCAGCAATCAGCGTGCCTGTCGAATTTTCACGGGATTTCGACACCCGATGTTGCAGGATCGCAACATTTGGGACTTTTTTCGTAGAATTTTGGCACATATCGGCAACTTGTTCCCCCTCATGCGTGAGAGGCTTCTCCCAATGTCGTCTGAGCTTCCGTTGCTTCCGTTAAACGGCCCTCCAACGGAATAACGGAAGCTCAAGTCGGTGTCGGGCAAAGCTTCTTTCGTTCTTCCGTTTCGTTAAGAAACGGAAGAAGCGAAAGTAGCCGACCGAGGAATTCACACCTTCCGTTGGGCCCTCCGTTAATCCTCGCCTTCCTAACGGAAGCTCTTGCGGGTCGCCCCCGCTCAAACCGCCCCGGTGACGTGAGACACCACCGGGGCGGTCTCTTGTCTTAGTCTCACTCTCGTCTCGGAGTTTCCATTTGTCTCATCCCGCCATGCGGCAGCTCGCCGCCCACTGTCCGTCCCCGCCTTTTCTCCCCATCGAACCCGGGGAGAAAGGGCCCACTACCGCCGACTGGCCCAATAAGGGCCGTTCGCTCGAAATCATCGAGTCCAAGCTCCGGTTGCTCCCGACGATGAACGTCGGGCTGTTGCTTGGGCCGAAAACCAACTTGATCGACATTGAGGGCGATGGCCCCGCAGCCGACGAATCCCGCCGTCTCTTGTTCGGCGGCAATGCGCCCGAAACCTTATCGTTCCGCTCGGCGAAGGGGCGACATGACCTCTATCAGTACAATCCTCGTTTCAGCCATCTGCCGGCAACGATCCGCGACGCATACCCTGACTTGGAGCTACGCATCGGGACTGCCGCGGCGCAAACGGCTATACCGCCGAGCGTCACCGGCGACTACCGCCGCGAATGGTTGACCGACTGTCCGGTTAGCGTACTCCCCGACGACGTGGTCGAACGCATTGCCGGCCTCCGGCGTCCGAAGGCGACCACGGTTGCCGACCCCTTCCTTGACGAGACGGCAGTCAATCTGTCTCTCGTCTTCCCAGCGCTTGCCGCGCTCAAGCCGAATAGGATCGATAGCTACAACGATTGGTTTACCGTCGCCGCCGCGCTTCACTCGCTCGGAGAGGAGTGGTTCCCTGTCTTTGATGCGTGGTCAAAGCAGTCGTCGAAGTATGGGGAGACCTCTACGCTTTGGGGCAACCTCAAACAGCGTGACAACGGCATCACCATCAACAGCTTGTTCCGGCTCGCGAATGAAGATGGCTGGCAGCTTCAGCGGCCGACCGCTAACGACAACATTTTCAGCGTACTAACGTCGTCTCAACTTGATGAAGGCGACTATGAAGTCGAGTACCTGATACGAGACATGCTCGTTGCCGGCCAACCAATGCTGGTGGCCGGCACCAGCAAGACCTTGAAAACATCAAAGTGCATTGACGCTGGGGTGTCACTTGCAAGCGGCACACCGTTCCTTGGACGCTTCCCGGTTCTCCGCCGTTGTCGCGTCCTCGTGATGAGCGGGGAGAGCGGACTTGGCACACTGCAAGAGACCGCCCGCCGAGTGTGTAAGGCTCGCGGGCTTCGACTCCGAGACCTGGACGACCTTATCTGGTCCGACGAATTGCCTTCGCTCGACGATCCCGCCGAGCTTGAGCAGCTCAGCCGCACGCTGAAGCAACTTAGTATTAACGTGCTGTTCGTCGATCCCGCGTACCTGTGTCTGGGCGGCGAAGAGCACGGCAACGTCTTCATGCAAGGTAAGTTGCTGAGACGAATCGGCAAGGTTTGCTCCGATGGTGGCGCGACTTTGATCCTAGTCCACCACAATCGCAAAGGCGTCAGCAAAAGCAAAGAGCCGCCGCAACTCGAAGATATGGCGATGGCCGGGTTCGCGGAGTTCGCCCGCCAATGGTGGCTGCTCGGTCGCCGCGAGAAGTTCCGGCCGGGAAGCCCTCACGAGTTGTGGCTCAACGCCGGTGGCAGCGCGGGCCACAGTGGACTCTATCAGGTCGATATCGATGAAGGTCACCGCAGCGAAGGGCGTATCTGGCAGGTCGAGATCGTCGATCACTATGCGGCGAAAGCGGCCGACGATCGCCAACAACTCGCAACTGACCAGCAAGCCATCCTAACGGCACTTGCCAACGGCGGGCTGACTCTCAGTGCGATCGAGACCGCGACGAAGATCAACCGTGCTGCGCTCAAAGCGATTCTCCCTGCAATGGTCGAATCGAAATCAATTCTTGCTGGCGACGTGCCCAGCAAGAGATGGAAGAACAGAACCGAACAAGGATACCTGAAGGCATCATGACCCTAGACCAATTCACAAAGCTCGTGAACCAGATCGGCAACCGACTCGGCATCACTCCTGAGTTCAGCCACGAAGGCGAGGTCGCCCACTTGGGCGAAGATGAAGAAATGGAGCTTCATCGCAGCGGCATCGTCCGTCGCTCAAGGTATCTCTACCGTGAGCCAGTCGCGGAGAACATCGCCGAAAGCATCCGCCTCCAAGCGGCCGACAGACGTGGCTTGTCAATCCGTAAACGCTGACGTGGCGGGGCATCACACGTCAGCCGGCATCACGTCGCGTAGCTAGCTCGGCGTGATGTCATTTTTGTAAACGGCAGATATTCGAGCTGCCGGGCGGCGTCCCGATTTTATGGGAGGGGCGTCGCCACTTAATGCTTCGCCTCCCCTCGCGCGGGTTTTTAGCGAGGTCGAGGCGATCTAGGCGACCAGCCGGCATTCGCATTTACAGCCGGCTGGTCGCCGCTTCTATTCACCCCAGGAGGTCCACAAATGGGCCAAGACGCGCCGCCTCCAGCGGCAATTCGCCAGTTACTCGTCGACGCCGGTTGTCGACGTGACTTTATCCCCGTAATGCACAACATCACGTTCTCGCTCGCGTGCATGGGCGAAGCGCCCGAGACAGTCATCGCGCGCTGGAAAGACATCAAAAGAGGGTGGTTCTGCGAATGAGACAGCAACAAATCATTCTCGACGGCAACGCCTGGGTCCGCGTCGCCACAGGTGTGCGATACCCATTCAGCCCCACCACAAGACGAGTCGCTTATCTTCTATGCCGCGCCGGCGCGGACCCATTGCCCAAAGGCTGGAAAGTATCGACCAGATACATCGTCCGCGCGCCGAACGGCGACACGATTGAACTGCTGGACAACATGGAGGATGCCATGACGCGACTCTCGATGGAATTTTTACTGAAGCGACAACCAAAGGAACAAAATGAACCAGATTCTACTTGACGCCGGCATCCGAATAACCGGCAACGCCATTATTTATGACTACCCCGCGTCGATACTGAATGGGCGTTTCGTCCAACTTCGCTGGCGACACACACCTGAGAACCTCGCTCGGCTTGAGTCCTTTATCGCCGAGCGTAGTCTCGCTCCCTCAGACTTCAAATACCCTCCCAAACATAGGGAGATCAGAGGGGCTTATCAAGCGACGCTCGAAGACGCAACGGTCACCAAATCAAGTGACCAGTCGCCGTTACTAACAGGTTCTGCCGCCGCGCAGTCCGCGCTCGACGAATACCGGAAGTATAAACAAACCGACACATACGAGAAGCAACTGGAGCGTGACGTGGAGAAAGCCGAAGCCGCTGAGCTTGCAGCGATGAGCGAGGCCGAACGCTACGCCCGCAACGAACCACAGATTGAGCATGCGACTTGGCAGTTCTTGGAACTTGCATTTAGTGACTGCCCCCAGCAGGAAATCTCAGCCGTCGAGCGCCGCCTCCAAGTAGCGAGAGACGGAACTTTGCAGCAATACAGCGGGGCCGACAAGGCCTATCGCGATCGCGTCAAAGCCAACGCCGAGCAAAAGAAAGCCGAGTTGCAAGGCAGGCTCTTGCAAGAGGCGGAGGCAGTAGACGCCCAGATCAAATCAATCGAGTCGGCCGCGTGGGTCGACTCAACCAACCCCCAAGAAAAGGAACAGACCTAATGTTGTACCAACCACTCATCAGCCCGATCGTCAACGGCCTCCAGCGCGGCTGGAAAGATCAAATCTCCGGTAAAGAGTTCGGCACCGACGATCCCAAGCTGGAGGCAGAAATGCTTCGGCAAGCATCCGCCTACAGCGTCACCATGCAGCACGTCCAGGATCGGTCCATTTATACCGTTGCATCAATCGCGACGCCGTCGAGCGAGAACGGGTTCAGTCTTACTACTCATAGGTATCGTCAGCTTGGCCTTGTCGATCGGCAGGCCTTGTACACCGCTGACGCCGAGAACCTAGATGCTGCCGTCGAAGCAGCACTGGCGAGCGAATGAAGACCTACAGCATTCCTAAGCCCGGACCGATTCACGGTCCCTCTCTCCCTGGCCCTCATCCAATCCATTTCCCGAGACCTAAACCACCCGTTGAGAGTGAAGAGTGATTGTCTGTTACACGGCCAACGGCCAGTGGCATGCCGCTACTAGCCAAGGCCTCATCGCATACGGCTGCCAGTCTGAGGCACAGCTCAAGGCGGCCATCAGTCGGATAGTCGATGGCGACTTTGCCATTGAATACGCCACCCCCGAAGTTTGGCGTTCAACGATGCTGGCGGCGGTCGCGGCCGATGCACTCGCCGCTCAAGAGTTCATCGACGCCGCGGAGGCATCGAAGGAAGTAGAGCGTCTTAGCGCCCAGCTCGCGATGGTTCTCGAAGCCGTCGAGAGTTGGAAAGCCGAGCTAGTCGCCGAACGCGAACGCGCAGCAGCGGAGGAAGCAAGGCGGCAGGCGGAACAACAGGCCGCCGCCGCGGAAGCCAAAAAGCGGGAGGCCACCGTTGCCTTACAGCGGCAGGCCGTTGCCGAAGCTCAGAAGCGAAAGGCTATCGAGGAAGACCGTGTTCGCGATCGTCGTACGGTCAGAACGGCAGACGGCGGCTATGAATTTTCAGAGGCCGACCAGGTCAATCTGGGTGGTCCCACCCTCACCAAAATCCGGCGGATCATAAGAAAATTTGCCCCCGGGGAGCCGTTGTCGGCGGAAGCTGAAAGGTGGCTCCGATGAAGAAACGATTCAGATACGTTGCGGACGCCAGCGAGGCGACTCAGATCGGGGATATCTACAAAGATGAAGCCGGCGTCGCCTGGGTCGTGACGGCTGAAGGTCGAAAGCCGGCCGCATCTCAACCCGATCCGGCACTCGACCGTATTCCGGTCGATGGCAAAGACGGAGCCGATGGCGAGCGTGGCGCGGACGGGAAAGATGGACAAGCCGGCGAAGGTTTCAATTTCCGAGGAAGATGGAAGTCTGGGCAGCAGTACGCAAAGAATGACGTGGTTTCACACGATAATTCTGCCTTCGTTTGCACGTCGCCGACAAAGAGCGAACCGCCCGGCCGCGGGTGGTCGTTGCTCGCGGCCGCGGGAATCAACAAAAAGACCGTCGAATACTTCACTCGTGTCGTGAAGAGAGTCGAGGCGGGTGAAGGCGGCAGCGGCGAACCTGGACCACAAGGGCCACAAGGTGAGCAAGGGCCACAAGGTGAGCAAGGGCCCCAAGGCGAGCAAGGGCCACAGGGTGAACAAGGCATTCAAGGCGAACCCGGCGAGCCCGGAGCCGATGGCGCTGACGGTGCATTCGGCGGAGCGGTCGCCATCGAATATTTGTTCTCGACGACCACGACGAACAGCGACCCCGGGAGCGGCAACCTCCGTCTCGGCAACGCCACTCAGAACCTATCCACCGTGCTGCGCGTCGATTCGCTCGATGTGAACGGACATGACTGGTCGACGGTGATTGCCGACATGGCGAACGCCGTCACTGGATTGACCGGCTACGTTCGGTTGGTCAACAAGATCGACCCCACGAAGTGGATCGTATTCTTCATCGACCAGGTGAATCCTGAGTCAGGCTACTACAACGTATTTGGCAACGTCGTCGCATCAGGCAGCCCATTCGTCAACGGCGATGCTGTTCTACTTCTTTACGATCAGAATGGCGTTGACGGCGAAGATGGCGCACCCGGCACGCCTGGTTCCAACGCGACGCTGCCCGATATCCAGGTGTTCGACGCCAGCGGCACTTGGACAAAACCGTCCGGCGCAGTCAGCGTCACCGTTCATTTGATCGGCGGCGGCGGGGGCGGCGGGTCCGGTAGATGCGGTGCGAATAGCTCCCTTCGTGGGGGAGGCGGCGGTGGTGGTGGCGGTGGTTATTCGTCGCAATCCTTCTCAGCGTCTTCACTCAGCAGCACCGAAACAGTGACGATCGGAGCCGGCGGCACGGCTGGCGCGACTCAGTTCACCGCCAACAGCGACGGCAACAACGGCGGCGACGGTGGCAATACCTCCTTCGGCAGCCACCTAACAGCCAACGGCGGGCAAGGCGGTCGAGCTGGGACAAACAACGGAACTACCGGGGGCCTTGCATCCACTGGAGGAACGGGCAACGTCGCCAATGGTGGCAACGGTGGTTATGGCGGTGTTGGCGGCGATACGGTCGCAGCCGTGAACAGACCAACTACCAGCGCGTTTGGTGCCGATGGCCCTACGACCAGCAACACAATGGCCGGTGGCGGTGGTGGCGGTGGTTGCGGTATCAATTCATCGAATGTCATTGATACGTTCGGCGGACTTGGCGGCAACTCTGGTGGTACTCGCGGGACACGCTCAATCAGCAATCCCGGCAACTTCAATGAGTCGTTCGCATCAGGCGCAGGGGCGGCCCCATCTTCGCAAGGCCTCTGCCATTTGGCAGGAACCACGTTAAAGGCTTGGGGCGGTGCTGGCGGCGGTGGCGGTTCGACGATTTACGCCAACGGTGCGACGAACATCATCGCTACCGTCAATCCTGGCTTCGGCCAAAAGTATGGCGGCGGCGGTGGTGGCGGCGGCGGCCGCACCAACAGTAATGGATTCTTTTCTGACGGCATCGCCGGTGCGCCGGGCGTCGCAGTCGTCATCACAAATTTCGTATAGGAGAAACCAATGATAGACCCATCAACTATGACGCCCACTGAGCGGGTACGACTCGCCGAGGATATGCTCGCGGTCTCGCTGGCCGATCTAGTTCGAGCGTATGTAGATTTAGACCGGGAGATGAGCGCCGACGATGCCCAACCAGCCGCTTGAACCGGAAGAGTACAGTCTGGCCAATGAGGCCCGCTTGCTTCGCCGGTTGATCGATGAGGCCCCGTCAGCGCAACTTAAGCAGAGTTTGGTTACTGTGCTCTTGAAGACGCTCTATCAGGATGAAGAACGCGCTTTGAGAAATCACGAGACGCTAACCGCGGGAGCGGTTAACGAGTACGTCGGCGAGGTCATCAAGGCCCTGGTGGCTGTACTACGGGCTGAGCTTCCAGACGAGCAGATGTACAAAATCGTCGACCTTATCACCGAGAAATTGGCGGCTTTGCGGCCGCCGCGGAATTCGCCGGCAGACCTCAAGCTGCTGAAATGAAAACAGCCCCGTCAGCTTTCAAGCTGCGGGGCTGTTGTCGTTTGTGGAGCGCTCATCGTCCCATTGGATACCAGCCGCCGCCGTAGTACACGGGCCGGGACTGACGCGCGGGTACGACGATGATGATCGTCTTGGGAGCGCAGTACGTTGGCCGAGCTGGCGGCGGGACCTGCCGCATGGGCAAAGATCGATGCTGGAGGGGCGCGGCGCTGGCGGTCGAGGATGCGAACCCGATCAGGATCAGGACGGCTGCGAGCTGGGCAAACGCCCGGTCGACGATGCGGACCCTTATAGCGGCCTTGCGGGCGTCGATGAGCTTACGCAGTTGTGCAATGATGGCTTGGCGGGTGTCGTTCATGGGTGTCGTCTCCAGAAAAGAGAGGGGTAGGGCAACGCTGTTTTAGAGCAGGTGAAACGGCAGCCACCCTGCTCTAAAAAGATGAGAAAAGTGCGTTGGCCTAGCGACGACACCAGCGACACCCGCGAGCGGATGTTCAGGGTATCGCCGGGAACTCGACACCCCAAAAACAAGCGTTTTTCGGCCTGTTTTCGAGGTTTTCTTACCTTATGAGTCCCCTGCTCTAACCGCTGAGCTACCGGACCGAAGTCCCTTTAGCGTATTCGGTTGCGCTCGCGGCGGCAACATGGGCGGGAGGCGGGCCAGATGAAGACCGAGTGAAGCTCAGCGGCCGCGTTTGGGCGATTCTTGATCCGCAAAGCAAGGTGGCTCGCGACGCGGCGGCAGGCAATGCTGGCGCGGCAGCTTCGCCTGTGCGGCGGGGCTGCGGTACAGTGTTGCTTGTCGTCAGAATTGGCGTTGTCCTGGTGAGGAGTCGTTTCATGTCCGCAGTCAACGTGCGATTGACAATGGTTGTCGTGGCGGCGATCTTGGCCGCCGTTGTTCTGGTCGATTTGCGGACGGGTTGCGCCGAAGACGCGGCGCTGTCAGTGACGTTCGATCTCGGCAAAGGAAAGAAGCTGGGCGACGGTCCGGCCGCTGAGCACTCGGGCATCGTGAAGAGCCGCAATTGGCCCGACCTGTTTTGGATGCACAATGACTCGGGCGACGAACCGCGGATCTATCCCGTCCACCGCAATGGCAAAGTCGAGAAGAGCGAACGCGAGCCCGATAACCCCGGCGTGACCATCGCAGGCGCCATCAACGTCGACTGGGAAGACATTACCGTCGACGATCGCGGCCGCGTGATCGTCGCCGACGTCGGGAACAATCGCAACGATCGCCGCGACTTGGTGCTCTACATCGTCCCCGAGCCGGCGCCGTTGGCCGAGCGGACGACGTTCGTGAAGCGGCTTTTCTTTCGTTACCCAGGGCAGGTGGAATTCCCGGCGCCGCAGGACGACTTCAACTACGACTGCGAGGCGATCTTCACAATCGGCGACGCGATCTACCTCTGCTCGAAGCATCGCAGCGACACGCTGACGAAGCTTTATCGTCTCGATCCCGATTCGAATGAGGAAGTTCAGACCGCCGAGTTGGTCGACAGCTTCGATGTCCTCGACCAGGCGACCGGCGCCGACGCGACGCCCGACGGTAAGCGGATCGTCATCAATACGTACGAAGATCTTTGGCTATTCGACGTAACCGATCCCGAGCATCCGTTGAGCGGGCCGGTGAAGCGGTTGTCGTTCGAGAATGAGGACGACGTCGAAGCGGTTTGTTTTGCCGATGACGAGACATTGATCATCGGCGCCGAAGCGGCCGGGCGCATTTTCGAAGTTCCGCTGTCGGCGTTTGCGGATTATAAGCGGCCGGATTGAGTGCTAAGTGAGATGGCAACCTCGCTAGGCCAAGTGAGATTTCGACGCCGACTCGAGGTTGCTGAACAACCGTCGGAACTGCCGCCCCTGCACGACTGCCGCGGTCGTTGCGTCGTCGTCTTCGATGATCAGCAAGTCGCTGGCAGCCGATTTGGGAGCGGGTGCGTTGGCAACGTTCGCTTGCCGCGTTTCGTGCAGTCGAATCGGCTGCTCTAACAGGGCGGTTCCCGCGGAGACCGCAGCGATTGCCGCTGCCGCCGGTTTTGCCGCGCTGCTCGGCCGCGCCCCGGGCTCAGGTTTGCTTGTCGCCATCTGCACGCATCGGTGGAGTTCGCTGGCGAACGCCCGATCGAGCCGATTGATCACCTGCGGCGCGGAGCGAAGCAGCTCCGACTCGAACGCCGCGTAGGGGTCGAGCACGATTTCTTCTTCGTCGAACGGCTCGGCGAACGGGTTCGACGCCGCCGGCTGATCAGGCTCCTCGGCCGGCGCCGGCTCGGGCGGATCGGCGGCCCGCAGTTCGAGCGTGCCGAACTCTTCGAAGTGATCAAAACTCTCCAGCAGCAGTTCCGCCGTGTCGAGCGTCACGTCGAGCGGATCGACCGCGAGGATGTGGCGACCTGGCCGGCCCGACGCGATGGGTATCGACGCCGGCATTTCGTCGTCGGCTTCGTAGTCGTCTTCGTCGGCTAATTCGTAGTCGAATGATGCGCCGTCGCCGTCGAGCTCGCCGAACTCAATCACCGAATTGCCGACCGATGCGTTCTTCGCGGTCGCGGCGCCGTCGTGGTTCCAGGGCGCCGGCAACTGCTGCAGGTCAGACCATGCCTGTTGCACGAGCGTCGCATCGAGCGGAGCGCATCCCGTTTCTTCCGCCATCCAGACGAGTTGATCGCCCAACTGGTTGATCACCCGCGGCACCCCGCCGGTGGCCGCGTAGATCGCCTCGAGGGCGTCGGCGGAGAACAACTTCTCCGGCTTCATTCCCACGGCCGCCACCTGAGCGCGAACGTATTGCAACGTCTCTTCCCGACCGAACGGCGCCAGGTAACAGCGCGCCGCGATCCGCTGGCTGAATTTCTCCAGCCCCGGCTCGGCGAACCGCTCTTCGAGGATCGGCCCGCCGGCGAGCACCAGGCTCACCAGCGGCAGGCCCTCGGCGGCGACGTTCGTCAGGACGCGCAGCTCTTCCAACAGCCGCACGGGGAGCGAATCGGCTTCGTCCACCAGCAGCACCAATCGTCGCGGGCCCTCTTTCCCACGGAGATGCTGGAGAATCGACAGCCGGAGTTCGCCCTCGTCCATGCCGCGGTAGGAAAGTCCCAACTCGCACAGGATCATTTGCAGCAGAGCTCGCCGCGTACAGAGCTGAGCGCCTGCCAGCGTGACGACCGCCACGCGAGGCGCGAACTGCTCGGCGAGCACCGCCAACAACAGCGATTTGCCGGTCCCCGCGCCGCCGACCAAAATCGCAGGCCCTTCGTTTCGCGCGATGGCGCGTACAATTCGCAACCGGGCCTCCTCGATGGGGGCGGCGGCGAAGTAACGTTTCGGGCTGGGCGCTGAGAGAAAAGGGCGCCGCTCTGCGGGGGTCGTCAGCTGGGTCATCCGTGGCATCCTATCGCTGCGTCGCTTCGCAGCGGGACAAGATCGGGGCGGGCGATCTCGAACCAGCCAGCGTCGGCGACGGTCCATCCTGTGAAGTTAACCTTCCGTGGCGTTTGATCGGCGCCCGGAGTAAGCTGGCTTCAAGTGATAGCGGAAGTTTGACCCGTGGGAAGATTTGGGGGGTCGTAACGGCTGCTGGATTGGGGTGGAGTGAATGGTTGGCGAACCAGCTAGCGTGTCATCCTGAGCGGAGCGAAGGATCTGGCGTGACGAACGAGTTTCTAGATTCTTCGCTGCGCTCAGAATGACGGTCGCCACCTCATCGCCACTGACAACGAACCACTGACCACAGACAAACGCAAAATGTTTCGCATCAAGATCTGCGGCATCACGAACGTTGAAGACGCCATCGCGGCCGTCGATGCTGGCGCCGATGCGATTGGATTGAATTTTTATGAGAAGAGCCCGCGGTGCGTTGAGCTTGATGTCGCGAAGCAGATTGCGGCGGCAACGGAGATCGTTCGCGTCGGCGTCTTCGTGAATCACTCGGCTGAGGAAATGTGGCAAGCGTGGAATGCAGGCGGTCTCTGGTTTGCCCAGATCCATGGCGATGAAACGCCGGGGATGCTCAAACCGATCGCTGAAATGGATATCATTACTGTCCGACGCTTTAGCGAGAACGAAATCGACCCAGTCGGCGTGCTGCTGCAAGACATGTTGC
>JBGSMO010000338.1:0-2496 GCA_041740115.1 Pirellulales bacterium | reverse complement strand
CAGTTGATGCGAGTCGTCGACGCGGCGACCAGGCGACGTCGCTGGCTGCGGCACGGGCGTCGGCGCATCGGCGATCGGCTGAGGCTCATCGGCTTCAAACGCCCGTTCGCGAGCCGCGTTCCGCGACTCCTCGGCCAAGATCCCCTCATCTTGCGTCGCGGCCGCAGTCGTCTCGCGGGCGCCGGTGACAACTTCACTCGCCTCGCCGAATTCCCAGAAGAACGCAGCGAGCAGGTCGTATCCTTCCGTCAAGACCGCGTCGAAGTCGAGCGCCTGCTTGTCGATCGGCTGACCCCCGCTGCCGAAGATCCGCTCGGCCGGACGTTGCGTCAGCGGCGCCAAACGAAGCGACGACGATGCCGTCGGCTCCGTGATCGTCTCCTCCTGCACGACTTTAACGGAGCGGCGCCATTCAACCGTCGGCAGCGGCACGAAGCCCGTCAGCGGCGTTTGGACCGGCTCGTCGATCGGCAGCGGCGTCGGATTCGGAATCGGCTCCGTTCCGGGCTCGGTCGGAGGAGTCTCTTCTTCCGGCAGCGCGGCCGTCAGTCGCTCCGCGAAATCGTAGCCGGTCAGATCCATTCCCGGCAGCACGACGATCTGACTGAGGAGGTCGTTCGCCTCGACCCAGCCGCCGTCGATACCGAGCCAATCGGGTCCGTCGTCGAAACCGCTCGGCTGCGTCTCCCGGATCGCGTAGACGCCCGGCTCGAGCGCGGGGAAGTCGTAACGTCCTAGGGCGTCGGTGAAGGCCTCGGCCAGGAGGCGTCCGTCGCTAGCGAGCAACTCGACGCGAACTCCCGCGATGCCGTCATCGCCTACCTTGTAGACGCCGTCGTCGGCGCTCGCGGCAAACACGCGGCCCGCGATGCTTCCCGGCAAGAACAAGTCGCCGTCGGGAAGCATGATTTCGCCGGCAGGTTGCTCCAACAGCGGCGGCGACAAGTCAGCCGCCATCAAGAGCCGCGTTTCCATCCGCTCAAAGCGACAAGCGCGGCGACACGCTGGCGAGCAGTGGGACATGGGCGTTGAGGGCGGGGGAGCTTGGCAGGGCGTAGGCTGGAACGCGCTCAGCGGGGAGGGGGCGCGCACGAAGGCACGGCGGCGCAACGACGCCATGGCGCGGCGTCTGCCGAAAAGTCATCGGACGGACGCGTCGTGCGGGTTGAGAACGCGGTAAACCTTAACGGTTATGCCGACGAGACGCGCCTCTTGCAGCCCCCGGCTCCGCCGGGGGGTCGGTCACCATGACGGTAGACATCGTCCCGCGATGCGCTACCCCCTGGCGGAGCCAGGGGCTGGAATTGCCAGTGGCCCAAATCAATGGTTGAACAAGAACGCCGGGCTATTAATCAACGCCCAAGCCAAGTCCTGTACTGAGGCGAGACGCGGGTTCTCCAGAAGTTTGCCCGCCTGCTGCAGCGATCGGTACTCCGCATCGAACGCCAAATAATAATTGAACAACCTTGCCCGCTCCGCCGTGCTCAACTTCCGCGCAGCTAGCAACGGCCGCCATGACGCTGGATGGGCCGGCCGAGCAAGCGGCGGTTCGGCGTCGGTGGCTGAAATGCGGAACTTGCCGAGCATGTGCTTGCCCGTTTCGAACTGCTGGTCGATCTCGACTGCCACTCGCGTTCCCGCTTCCGCATTGATTGGACGAGCCAAGCGGAAGATGGCGGCATGGTCGCGACCGAACTCCGCGGCCACCGCCCAGCCAGTCTCCGGCTTGCCGTCGATGGCGCCTTCAATCGCGTATCCGCCCTGGCTGAAGTCCGCCTCTGCTTCGCGAATCTTCACGCGGCGGCGGTCGTCAGGAGCGCTGGCGTCGGTGACAAACACCCGGATTTCGTTGACGACGAAGTTGCCTTCGTCGCCGCGGCCCGGCCCGCGCGACGGGTAGCGATCGTCAGCGAGCGTCTCCAGCCGCAACGAACGAAGTTCCGTTAGCGGCGCCTCGAACGTCAGCGTGTAAGTCCCTTTGCCAGTGGCGCCAGTAGAGACGATCGTCCCGTCGTCTTGAGCCGCCAGATCGGCGCCCATGCTGGCCGTCGCTTCGAGCGGCGCCAGGACGCGCCAATCGACCGGGCGATTTGCTTGCCGCCAAGTTTCAAACCCAGGTTCGAGCGCGGCAGCCCGGGCGGCGACGGCGGCAGCCAGCGTCGCCCCTTCATCGCCTGGCGTCGCCAGCATCTCAACGCCCGCGGCTCGTTCTTCCGCAGAGGGGGCTCGATTGAGCACCCGCAAGAAAACTTCATCGACGAGTGCGCCATTGTCGGGCGTGCTCGCTTCTAGTTTCGCCAGTTCGCTCTGCGGGTCGTCGATCGCGGCGGCGAACGTCGGGCCGTTCAGCAGCGCCATCACCGGGCCGAGTTGCAATTCGCTGGAACGTTCGCATTCGCAGCCGCTCTCGCGTGCCGGGCGGCCGAGCTTCGACAGCAACCCGCTCTCGAGTTCGATCATCGAATCAGGCAGCGCCGCCGCCCGCGTGCCGGGGGG
>JBGSMO010000325.1:0-8628 GCA_041740115.1 Pirellulales bacterium | reverse complement strand
GTCGGGCCGGCGACGGTGGCGCCGGCGGAGTTGACGTTGCCGAGGAGGCGGACCTGCTCGCCGGGGAGCGCGCTGTCGACGTAACGGAAGCTGCTGACGTAGCCGGGGGCGGTTTCGTTGTCTTCGTCGGTGAAGATGTAGAACGACGGATCGAGGACAAAGCGGGCGTCGGTAGATGATTGAGTGCCGACGAGGGCGCCGTTGATGAACTTGCTCATCGTGCCGTTGGCTTCGCGGGTGACGGCGATGCGGTTCCAGGCGTTGGGGGCGATGGAACCTTGGTAGGAGCCCTGGATGCCGATGCCGCCGCTGGGTGAATTCTGGATGAAGAATTCGCCGTCGTTGGAGTTGGTGGGGTCGGATTGATAGAGGGCGCGCCACTGGCCGTCGGAGGCGGCGGGCGAGAGGTAGTCCCAAATCATCGTGTAGGCGTCGGTCGCGGCGCCGCCGTGGTTGACGCGATAGCCTTCCTCGGGCGACGTGGCGGGGAAGCTCATGACGCCGCTGCCGCCGCCGTTGGGGAAGGCGGGGAGGCCAAAGGAGGCGCTCGAACCAAACGCGGTCGACGAGGGACCCCAGCCGGTGCCGAACGCGTCGCGATAAGTGATTGTGCCGACGCCGAGGGAGGCGGAGAGGGGCGTGGCGCCGTCGAAGTTCCAGGTGACGTCGATTGCGTGGGCGGTTGGCGAGGCGAGCCAATGCACAGCGGTCGCGATGAATGCCGTTAGAACAAGCGACTTGGCGAAGCGTTGACGAGCAAACTTCATAGGGGCGCCGAGAGGTTCAGGAGAGGGCAATCAGGGGCGAATCAACGTGCGCGATGAGCGACCGGTCGCAGTATACTCGACGCCTCCGTCCGCTGCCGGCGCCGTGAGCGCAAACTCGCCGGCAAAAGACGCAGCCGCGATGCGGAACGCTCTACAGGAACGCGAGGCATTCCCGCAAAGAACAGAGAATATGCTGGGGGAGCGTTTCCGGTCGCATCAGAACTGGGTCCAATAGATCGCGCGGCGAGGGGCCAACTTTTCCAACCGGGCGTCGATTTCGCGGCGGATCTTCCAGCGAAGACGGAAGCGGCCGATCCATGAAGTCTGGGCGAGTCGCTCGCGAAACTCCTCTTCGACCTCGTAGCGCACCCGCGCGGCGAGGGCGTCGCGCGCCAGCCCGCAGCCGCGGTCGATGAAATCGTGTTGATGACTCACGTTCTTCGCCTCCTGACGGCGAGTCAAGCATTCCGTCTAATGATAACGGATGATTTGATTGTGCCGCACTGATTCCGCCGCAAATCAGTCCGCCGGCGACCCACGACTCTCCCCTGGCCTGCGGCCGTGCCCCATAGTTTTGGTGGAACATCCACTTTTCGGGTCGATCTTCAGCGGCCCCTTTTCCCGTCGCTTCGTCAAAGGAAGTTTTATGCGATTGACCGTCGCCGACCCTTACATTGTCTTGTTCGGTTTGCTTTCGCTCGTTTCCGCCATGTCGCCGGCTCATGCGAAGGCGCCGAAGATCGCGGCGCCGCCGAAGTATGTGAAGTTCGATGGCCTGCAGTTGAATTTGGCGTGGCAGAGCGAAGATCCGGAGTTGCCGGTCGCCGAGTTCATTCCCAAGGGGGAGACGCTGGAGCAGTGGACGCATCTCGCCTCGATTCGCCGCTTCCCCCAGCAGGACGATCCGCAGGCGCTCGCGAAGACGACGGTGGAGGGAGTGGCTGCGCAGTACCCGGGCGCGCCGACGAACATTCAGAACGATCCCCAGGGAAGCGACGCGGTGATTGAGTTCGTCGTCAGCCCGCCGGACGATTCGTTTGCGGAGTACAACGTGTTTCGGTACGCGAAGGATCCGAATGGCGGCGTGGTGGCGGAGCAGTATGCGCTGCGCGGGTATGGCGATCGGCAGGAGTTTTTGGATAGCCTCACCGAGCGCCGGCAGCGGTTGCTGGATGAGATGGCGAGGGCGGGACTGGCAGCGTCGGGGAGCGCGACGGAGTAGCGTTTGCGACTGCCCCGCGCGAGATAGAGGCCCTGGCGTCCAAAGACGGCCTTTCAGTTTGCATCGCCTAAGTAGTGGCGAACGTGGTGGTCATCGCTAGGTTGCGCAAGGAATTTGACTAAACGAAAACTGCTAGTCTTCAAGGGAAACTAAGTGCCGTGCATGAATGGCCGCGTGTAACGGGGACGCTGATTAATATCAACATCCGGCATCCCTGATTACGGGCTAACCATTTAGATGGCAGCCTGCTCACCAATATCTTGCACCGAAACTACAGGACATTGCGATGATTCGATTCGAACAAGGCCAGTCCTACGGCAGAGATATACGCTGGTGGTTGGCGGGTCAAGCGGTGTTCTATTTTTTAGCTCTAGCCCTCGGTAATCCCGCGATATTCTATGTAGCGATTCTGGCGGGGCCTGTGAGCCTAGTGCTCAGTGAACTGCGTTCGGGAGTGGTCTTAGATAGCACCTGTTGCGCACGCTACATGCGTGGCACGCGCGAGTATAATTGGGGGCTGATCTACCATTTGTGCGGAGTGCTATTTGCCGGTTGGGTCATGTACCGAGGCGTCTTCAGCTAGGTTGTTCGATCCGCCGTCACGAGTGCTTCTGGCTGTATTGCTCATACTCGGCTGAACGGCCAGGTTCGGGCCAAATTCGGCCTCCGAGAAAGCTGATTCCGAAATCGGCGTGGCGGTATTCGAATCGACCATATTTGACGCGCAGCCGCGAGTCACTTCCTCTATGGAGCCCTGCGTGTGGGAGTGAGGCTTCGTGTTGAATGCGTCTGAAGAAGTACTGCCAGAGCCCTGTGAAGTAGAGTTGGGCGGCGTTTGCTGTTAGTATCGCCCTCGGGCGCCAATATGGACGTAGTTGCCGCGCGGACGTACGGACAGTAAGGAATTTATGGAGGGGGGGATGGCGCGGCGGCAGAAGTTGCTGAACGAGCTGGCGGCGTCGGCTAGCGCGTCGGCGAAGCAGCCGAAATCGCAAATCGCAGTTGCACCGCGCGGGATGGGGGCGTTAGTGAGGATTCAGACTGGCCGCTTAAGCAACCAGTCCGGGGGGAAGGGGTAAGGTAGTCGTTACTCGACGACCTGGCGGAGGTCTCGTTACTTGGTCGATCCAAAGCTTGCCTGGCTGCGCGGGTCGATGGCGGGGATGACCGTCTGAAACTTCTCGCCGGCATCGTCGCTGACTTTGATCGTCAGCATTTCCTTGGGGCCGCGCAATGGGCTGTTGTTTTCCGTAAGCTTGAGCTTGGTTCCCTTGCTGGAGAGACCGACATAGTAAGTCAGGTCGTTCTCGGTTCCGAGAACTGCCCCTGCCAGACCTGGTGGATTGACCGCGGTCGATCGGCCTGTTGCGACGTCGACGCGCACCAGGCCGTAGTCATCGCCTTTCCATCCCCCTACCAGCATTGATTTTCCATCCGACGAAACAAGCGGGCTCCAGCCGACGTGAAAGAAGGCGCTTTTCTTGGATTCGAGGTCGTAAATGAAGACGGCCGGCAGCTCATCCCAGGTCTCACCGAAGTAAGAGCCGAACTTTTCGAGTCCCCCGGCGTCGGGCGGAAGTTCGCTTCGACGGACAAGCGTGGCGTACGCCAGCCGTCGGCCGTCGGGGAACCAGGACATCGGGTGGTCGAGCGCTAGGACCTTCGTGTCGCTTCCTGTTTTGTCGGCCACCTTCCAGATTTCGATGTTGCCAAGCGTGAGGAGCGCCATTGGCATCTGACGATTGACGGTGTGGCTGATGAAGGCCACCTGCCCGCCGGCCGGTGAAAGGGCGACGTGGGAGCCAAGCTCGCCGTTTCCGGCAGCCGTCGTCGCCCACATAGCAGAGCCGGGGCGGGAGAAGAGTTCCGTATCTCCCGTGCCATCTAGTAGAACGATTTTCAGAAGGTGGCGTTTGTCCTTTTCTGAATTAACGAAAAAGTAGTCCAGCAGGTACGCCACCCGCCCTTCGACATCGGGGCCACTGATGGCGTGAATCGTGGGCCCCATGCCATCGGCGGTCTGCGGAGGATGGAAGACGACTTGGGACTTTCTCTCCGGAAGGGAAACAGCCGTAATGTCTCCAGTGTCATCGGTGAGAATCCATCCCTTGAGACGTTCGACGAGGCCCTCAGTTTCCGGACCATCGACTTGCTCGCCACGGCTTGCCAGCGGAAGCAACAGACTGGCGCAAGCCACGAATGCGCAGAGGTAGAATCGCATGAGGTAGGCCCTGCCGGTGGGGCGTTGATGACGTGATGTAGTTCGTCGCGATCTCATGAATCTTCCTACTTCGGTCTCGAAACTGCAACTGACACCCGTATTCAGCCGTTTCTAGGCCTCGCATGCTTAGCACTGCGAGGGGCTCGCAAGGGCGTGTGCCCGTCGCAGAACTTGCGAGCCGTGGTCGGCGGCCGGCAGCCCCTCGTGGAGAGGAATTGTGTTGCAATCGGCGCCTTTCCGGCGCTTTGATTACAAGCCAGGATTGTATTCCTGTTCTCACCGGCCCTCCGAACGGGGCGGCGAGAACTGCACAACGGAACACAAACGCTAACGAGAACCTCATGAGCGATACCGAAACAAGCGCGATGCGATTGGTCGAAGGGGGCGAGTTGCACCTGCAGCGGAGTCCAGGGGCATCGTGGGAAGTGAATTTTTACGACGCGACGATGAGCGCTGCCAACCTCCCCGGACAGTCGGGGCGTCGCTCGGAGGGGATCAGCAAGCTCTTTGCCGGGGAGAGGTTCAGCACGCCCGATGACGCGGCGGCGGCATGCCGGAGGCTGGTGGTGCTTTAATCGCCCGCTGGGTTGCTATCCCTTCGTCTCGATCGGCAGCGCATCGATCTTCGCGGCGAGAATAAAGTCGTTCTCGCTCAAGCCGCCGATGGCGTGGGTCCAGAGCTGGACCGAGACGTTGCGGTAGCCTTCGATTTGGAGGTCGGGGTGATGGTCTTAGCTTCCGCCCCATTGGAGCCACTCTGGCTTAAAGAGGACTGTAAAGCCCAGTGCTAGGACGACTCCACCGCTGATTAGCTTGAGCCAGCGACCTTCGTCTTCGCGCATTTTGCGGTGCGAAAGCGTGACGAGAAACGTTCCCACCATTAGACCGTCGTCGAACATATAAGCGAGGTTATACAGCGCGATGTACGCATAATTTTTCCAGATCGGCAACTGCTGCTGAGAAAGTATTTGCGTATAGACGGCGGGTAAACCTGCCGTGCAAAGCAGTTCGACGATATTGACGAACAGCGCCAGGACGACCGATGCGCCGATGGCGACCGATAGGTACTTGGCCCCGACAATTCTGCGGACCCGCTCGTAGATGCCCGGCTTGACAGACTCTGGAATTGATAACGTGATCCCTCGTTTGAAGGCGAAGAAGTCTTTCACGTTGATCAGACCAATGACGACAGCCAACAGGCCGACGCCGATTTGCAGCGGCCGCGCAAGGTCAATCAGCATAAACAGATTGAGCCAGGCTGCCATGAAGGCGAAGTAGACGACGCCGCTCACCAGCACGAACGTTCCCGCGATGGCGGCAATCTTCCGGCGATCTTTGACGTTCGCCAACACCGACAGCAGGAATACCAGCACCCACATAGCGCACGGATTGAAACCATCGATCAGTCCAATGGCGATGGTGAACAATGGCAGGCCGAGGTCGCTGACGTAGATGCGTCCGAACCAGGGCAGGTCGACGCTATCACGGCCCGGTTTCGGGAGGGCGATCAGGTCGTCGTCAGTCGTTGATCCCGCGGACGGCAGCGGCGGCGGCCCTTCTTCGGGCAGCGGGAGGGCGTCAGGAGCAGGAGGCGGCTCGTCATCGGCGATAACGGCTGCGACGGCGATCATTGGTACTGTGACTCGAAATTCGGGCCGCATGGGCACAAAGCTTGGAAAGTCTTCGGCATTGACGCCGACTTTTAGGGATTGGCGCTTAGCCGTTGAGCGAACCGAGGAGTTCCGTAGGAGCCGTTCAATTTCGCGGCCTGTGGTCGCGTCCGTCTGGTATCCCGCGATATAGTGACCGCAGAGGACGATTCCTGGCAACGCGATTGCTGAGACGCCATGACGGCGAGCGACGTCGGACATTTCCTGTCGAGCGCGGGAGTCGCTCGCCAGATCGTGAAAGACGATGCGCACGCCTGGCCATCGTCGTGCTAGACCATTGAGGAACGTCGTCGCGTCGCGGCAGTGCTGACAACCCTGGCGGACGTAGGCATGAATGGTGAAGAGTTCTGCGAAGCGGGCGTCTCCTTCGTCATCGGCGAATCCGACTTTGAGTTGCTGGCAGGCGTAGAATACGGGCAGCACCGGCTTCTGGACGCCGTATTGCTTCATGAGTTCCCAGTATTTCGCGAGCGCCGATCGATCGGCGACAACGTCAAGAACATTTAACTCGACGCCGCCGCGCGCCTTGCAGAATTTCCTGGCGGCTTCGGTCGCTTGATCGCACAGCGGCGAATCGGGCCTCACGTAGAGATCGAACTGCAGCACCTGCGCGGCCGCAGTATCTGGAGGCTTGCCCCTCTCAGCGGGGAGTGTTTGAGCGTCGGCGATTGTCGCGGCGACGAGCGACGCGAGCAGAGACAGCCGAACGCTTGTCGAGACCAAGCCGTGGAAACGCCCGTGCATTATTGGGCGGCACATCGAAACCTCCCGCCCTTTCGCCAGTGGCAAGACGCGATGGCGCTACTCTGCCGCCGACACACCGCCGTTGCCTTTTCCCAGTGGACCATCACTCAAACCAGACGTTCGATAATGAATCGAGCGCCGCGTTTGCCTGCCGAATGCTTTGAGAGATGCAGCTTATTAGGCGTGCACGTTACATGCCGGTATCGCGGTTCCCGACGACATGGAATTAATGACTGCGGCAGCGTTGATCGACCGCGGCATGCTGCGTGGACGATGGCTGGTATGGCGCGCCATGCCGCACACCCGACTGTGCCCCACTTGATGCGAGTTAAAATCCTGGGATTGCAATAAGACTTCATACGGGAGGGGCCCTGCCACAACTGCTTGGAGCAAGAAACAGCGCTTCGATAAGGAGCCCAAAGCCCTAAACAGCACGTTATTCTTTCACTTCAATCGGGAGCGCATCGATCTTCGCGGCGAGAATAAAGTCGTTCTCGCTCAAGCCGCCGATGGCGTGGGTCCAGAGCTGGACCGAGACGTTGCGGTAGCCTTCGATGTGGAGGTCGGGGTGGTGGCCGTCGGCTTCGGCGATGCGGGCGCATTCGTTGAAGAAGCGCATGCCGGCCATGAAGTTTTTGACGGTCCAGTCTTTGCGAATGCGCTGGCCGTCGTGGGTGAGGCGCCAGCCGTCGAGTTGCTTGAGTTGCTCGCGCGATTGCTCAAGCGTGTAGGGGGCGACGCCTCCTTCGCAGGGGAGGCATTTCTTTTGGCGAAGCTCGCCGGGGGTTTGGGCGTTCATGGCAGGTTGCCTCGATAGGTAGGGGGCGAAAGGGCCAAACTAATTCGCCAGCGCTGGCGTCGACGATTGCTAGCAGCGAGCGCTTCGCGGGCGGTTCTCCACATTATTTCCGGTCGCGGCGCCCCTTCCAATCCCCCACGGTCGTGGCCTTGCCGCCGCTCGAACCGTAAACTGGGCCGGTTGCGCACATTTTCTTGACGATAGCACCGCCAGAGCCCAAAGATGACCTCTCCCGAATTGCCGTTCGATCCACAACGCCTTACGGACCTGGAAGAGCGGCTTACTTATCAGCAGCATTTGATTGATCAATTGAATGACGTCGTGCTGGGGCAAGCACGGCAACTCGAGCGGCTTGGCCGAGAGTTGGCCAACTACGTCACGGCGGTGGAACGACTCGCGCAAAACTCGCAGGGAGACGACTTGCCGCACGAGCAACCGCCACATTATTAAGTTAAGTATGTTTGGCTAGCGACAATCGGCAGAAAACGCCTGCCGGCGGGGGGGCGCGGCGGGGCGTCCCATGGCAGGATGCGGATTTGTGAATCTCAAAAAAATCTGTTGCTTTCCAAAGTGCCAGAAGCTTGTCACCAGGACCGATGCGTCCAATCGCTCTTTTCCCCTGATTTATCCGAATGGCAGTTGAAAATGGCGGCTTTCCGCATTCGCGATTCATGTCATGGGGCGAGATTGTTATCTGAGGTCCCATTTCACGCCAGTCGCTTTCAATACCGATAGAGAACTAGAGAGCAGTCGCGGGCAGCGATGGCGGCCTTGCCATCAGCCATTGAGTGAGATGCGGAGTGTAGGCCAACATTCTTACGGAGTGCCAACCGATGCACCGGCCGATTCCTCTTCGCAACGGCTCGTCTGATGCGCCGCTGCGGACGCTCGTCTTACTGCTGCCGAGCCCGATTGATTGCGAATCGTTTTCTCTCTGGTGCCAACATCGCGTCGGTTGTGATGTGATCGAGTCGGCGACCAGCATCGAGGCCGGGGTTGAGTGCTGCCGGCGGACGCAACCGCGGCTGCTGGTGATCGATCCGTCGATCGGTTGCGGTTCCGTCGAGCGCGGCGTGGCGCTCGTGCGCGAAGAGGCGGCGGGCCACCTGCTCGTCCTCGACTCGCGGCCGATGGAAGTTCGCCTCGCGACGATCTTGAGCGAACCAGGGACCAGCTACTTCAGTCGCGCGGCGTCGTCGCAGTCG
>JBGSMO010000160.1:0-20566 GCA_041740115.1 Pirellulales bacterium | reverse complement strand
CAATGTGGAGCCATGCCAAGTACTCCGACCTCGCCAACTACGTCCCCGACGACGTCGAAGAGTTGGATGTGGCCGTCCACGACTCGCTCAATCAACAGGCTCGTCACCTTTCACTCAAACGCTCCTACTTCAAAACCGCTCTACGTGGGTGACACCGGCATGACCCATGGCGCCTTTCGCCCCCATCGACTGATGTCTTTCAATGTCAGTGAGGACGGCGCCCTCTCCAATCCGCGTCTTTTCGCCGACATCTATCCCTGGGTTCCCGACGGTTTTCGCTGCGACGCCGATGGCAACGTCTACGTGGGTGCGGGCGACGGCGTTCAGGTCTTCAATCAAGCCGGCCAAATGCTCGGCAAGATTCTAACGCCCGAAACGGTCGGCAATCTTTCCTTCGGAATGTCTGACAAGCAAACGCTATTTATCGGAGCGACGAAATCGCTCTGGAGCATACGGCTCAATGCCACAGGGGCCAAATAGCTGCCGGAAGCGACGCACGCGGACGCCTACCGGCGCACGGTCGCCCACGGCGATAGTGTCCGACCAGACTGGGAACTGGTCACGTCGCATCTCGTCTTGCTCCTGCTGTTGCTCGCGCATCAGGCAGATGCTCGCGCCAAGTCCCTAGGGGTTGTAGCCTGCGACGCGCCCCGGACCTTTCGCGCCCCCAACCCGAGACCCTGCCGACCTCGATCACCAAACGTTCCGGAGGCCAAGCCTCCAATAAGGCGTGGATCGCATGCGGCCGAGTTTTAATCCACAGGCAGGTCACTTCGTCCTCGCTGCAGTGCAGGCGCGCCGCGCTCTTTAACTTGCCAAGATCAATTGCCATGAGTAGCTATGGGCATTCTCATCGCCCATGCGCACCAAGACGCCCCGTCGTCATCGAAGTTGTCGGCCACGTCTCGAACGGCCGAAAGCGACTCGCGCTAATCAAAGCTGAAGAATGGACTTCGCCTTCGATCGGCTCTTCGACGGGCGTAGATTCCGTCTGTTGAGGCGTAGCCGAAAGCATCTCCGCAGCGGAAGCAGCACAGCGGGCGGCGAACTCCGCCGGCGTTTGATAATCTAACGAACTGTGAGGTCGGCGGTGATTTTAATCGAGCCGCCAGCGATCGACGACCCAGCGGGCGTCCGCCAGGCTGAGGAATGACTCTCGGTCGAGCAGTTCATCGCGAAAGCGGCTATTGAAACTATCTACATAGCCGTTGTCCCAAGGGCTCCCCTTCGCGATGAACAACGTCTTCACACCGGCCGACGAACTCCGGGCCGTTGTCGCTGCGAACGTACGCCGGGGCGCCGCGGACGGCGAACAGGTACTGCAAGACTTCCGTCACGCGCGTCGCCGGGAACGACCAAGCGACTTCGATCGCCAGGTTCTCGCGAGTGAACTCGTCGATCACCACGAGCATGCGAAGCTTGCGACTCTTCTCCGTCCTGTCTTCGACGAAGTCGTAACTCCAGACGTGGTTAAGCCGGAGGGGACGCTTCCGCACGCAGCTGTTCTCGCTCCCCCTGCACGCGGAAGAACGCCGCCGTTTGCACTGCTTTCGCGGCACTTGCATCCCCCCCTCCCGCCAGAGTCGCTCGACCCGTTTGTGGTTGACCTGCCAGCCTCGCTTCTGGAGCGCATCGTGAAATTCGCGGACTCCCGAAGCGAGGCCGCTGACCGGCGATCCGACGCATCTCCGCCAGCAGCTGCGCCTCGTCCGTCGCCTGACGGCGCGCATAACACTGCGTGCCGCGAGGTTGGTCGAGAACTCGGCAGGCCCGGCGCTCCGATATTCGCTCAGGCCCCAAGCGGCGACGGACTTCGGCGACCGTGCGCCGGCGCCGCTCGGGGCTCACCAGTTTCCCTTGGCGGCTTCCTTCAAAATCTCCATGTCCAGCGCCTGTTCCGCCACCAGCTTCTTCAGCCGGGCGTTCTCCTTCTCCAATGACCGCAGCTGGCGAGTCATCTCCGGAGCCATCCCACCGTATTTCTGACGCCAGCGGTAGTACGTCTGCTCCGAAATCTCCAGAATCTTGCAGGCTTCAGGAACCTTCTGGCCCTGGCCAAGCGATACGTCCGCTTGGCGGAGCTTCTCAATAATCTGGTCCGTCGTGTGGCGAATCTTCTTCATCGAAAGAATCCTCTCCGGGCTGCGCCCGGTGGCGATTCTCTCAGCTAGCCTGGTTCATGTTGAGGGGGGAAGCCCAATCTCAGGACGGCCCTTGTGAGCGGGTTAGAAGATTGCAGGCAGGAGATCCCATTAGTCATCAGACAACTCTTAAGATTCTCCGCACACTGTAGTTGGTGAAGGAAATTGTCCCCAAATAGACTTCCTGAATGGCGGTCACAGAAAACCCCTGTGATTCGAAGAACGGACGAGCCGTGATGCTGACGTGCGAGGTCAGTTCGATCAGATTTTTCGCCCGGGCAGTCGATTCGATAGCCTCCATCAATAATTTGCCAACTCCACGCCCCTGCCATTCGTGGTGAACATAGAACTGGTCGATGTGGCCGCTGGCCAACATCCTTCCCGTTTTCTTCCCAGTTGTAAATCTCATTCTTCAACTGGATTAGTGATCCAATGTTTCAATTCACTTCGTCATTGACTCAATGAACTCCCAGAATCCAACCTTCCACCGCCGCCGCTCGGCAGATTCGCTCCGGAAGCTGCGGCAGCAAGTAACCGGTCAGAATGCCAAGTTCATCAGCCTCCAACAGCCAACGAGAAATCGTATAAGCACTCTGCTCCGCCTGGCCTCGCCACTTCCGCGGATAACAGTTCGGGGGCTGCAGCGGATGAACCTCGGCAATGACGCTGCGATCGTCCGGAGGAATCCAGCCGTCAAAGGGCCAAACATGAAGGCGCGAGCCCGCCTGCTCACGAATCCGGCGTAGCCACGGCAAGGCGGAATGCGAGCTGTCGTTGAGTTCCCGCACGTCAAATTGAAACATGCAGGTCAGCGAGTTCCCCCACCGCTCCGTCATTCGCCAGCCCCGCTCCGGTCCTGGCAGTCCGTCGTTAAAGCGGGCCGCTTCGACGAAAGGCCCCTCCCCTTCGTCAGTTAGGGCTTCCCGATTGGCCAGTAACTCTTGCCACGATCGGACGCCCTGCTGCTCGAAATAGGATGCTGGGAACGAGAAGCGGTGATTGATACCGACCAGAAAGCGCGTGTCAGATTCGATCAGCCCGAGGAGCCAATCGGCAACCTGATCGAGCGTCCAACTGGCCTGCGGATCCGCCGGAACGGCCCGAACTCGCGTCGGCAAGGTATCGGCGCCGGCGGCATAGACTTCGGGCGACAAGACCTCGCCTGAAGAGTTTCTGGCGCCCGTCTCATTGATGCCGATGTGCCATTCAAATAGAGTTCCCACGCCGTCTCCTCCATGAACTCGCCATTATAGGCTGGCGAAGCTCGTTCGGTCACCGACGGTCCGTCACTTCCTGATTGCCTGCCTTCGTCGGCCGTTCATCGTCGGGGCTCACCCCAGCTGGCCCCGACGATGAATGGGCGTCAGAAGGCGAGCCGTCCCGCCTCCTCGGTACGCGCACCGCCCTCCCCCCTGCCTGTGTTGGGCAGATTCGGAGGGGGGAGTTTTTGAGTTGCGACCGCGCTCTCTCAAAAATGAATGGGGACACGACTTTCACGGGTTATTCGTGAGTTCTATCACCGCGCCTAGCAACGCGCGTGGTTCGACCGGCTTACCAAGGTGTACCTGAAAACCTGAGTCGAATGCACGACGACGATCCTCCTCGCTCGTGTACGCCAGCGCTGGCAGGGTGAGCGTTCGACCTTCTGGAAGTCGAACCGCTTTTATCAGTTCAAATCCGTCGATCTCTGGCATCCCCAGGTCGCTAATCAATAGGTGGGGCCTCTGCGTATGGAGCAGTTTTTTTGCTTCGACGGCTGACGCGGCGGAAAACGTTGTAGCTCCCTCTTTCCGTAACACGCTTTCGATCATGGACCGCGCCTCGGCGTCGTCATCGACAACTACAATATTTCTGCCGAATAAGGAGTCGGCGGGAACACGGGAAGGCGTCGACTGCTCGTCAGGCGGCGCCTCTTCGATGACAGCAGGCGCCTGAAGCTTTGGCAACATGATTCTGAATTGACTTCCTAAGCCCTTACCGGGGCTCGACGCCTCGATTCTGCCGCCATGCATTTCAACCAGTTCCTTGACGATGGAGCACCAAGCCCCAAACCGCCGTGATGGCGTTTCGTCGACTCCTGCTGAAAGCGGTCAAAGACCGAAGGCAGAAACGAAGCATCAATGCCGTCGCCAGTATCGGTGATCGTCAGTTCCCCTTCGCTACCCTTGTCAATGACGACCGCTTGAATCTTGCCGCCACTGGGAGTGAACTTAATGGCATTGGAAAGGAGATTCCATACGACCTGATGGAAACGAGCTGGGTCTGCAAGCACCGGCCCAACGGACGGCCTGAGCGGAGCACACACTTCAATGTCTTTGGCCTTAGCCGCGGGGAGCGCTGTCTGGATCGCGGAGTATACGAGGTCTGAAAAGCACACCGGCTCGGTTTCGATGCGAAGCTTGCCCATGCGAATGCGGCTAAGCTCCATGAGGTCGCTAATAAGCTGCGTTTGAATTTTCGCGCTTCGCTCAATCGACTCCATTGCGAGTTCTGTTTCTTCTGCGCTCATGTCGTGCTGGCGAAGCAGCTGCACCCACCCGAATATCGAGTTCAGCGGAGTGCGAAGCTCGTGACTAACAGCAGCGAGAAAGTCATCTTTATTGTTGCCGTACTGGCTGGGAGCAAGGCCGTGCATTAGCCGAAAAGCTTGTCTCTCGCTGCGGTCGTGATCGCGAGTATCGCTGGATGCTTCACCTTGCGTTCGACGCTGATGGCGAAAAATCGTTCTCGCAAACTTTCCACGCAACCGATCGCTTGGACTCCATACTGACGCTTTACTTCGCTCTCGATCACGCTTGGCGACGGAAAAACGCCGCCGCCAGCTTGTCCAAACACTTTCATTAGCGCGCTGTCTTCAAATTCCGCCGTGATCAGCGGATGAATTTCGCGTTCATCAAGCCAACGGTCGATGAGGCGACGCATGGTCGTCGACGGCGTTGGCAGCAACATTGGTTGCCCGGTAAGCGACACAGGGAAGTTACGCTTCAACTTTTTAGCCCGATCGGGGCGGGCGAAGAAGGTTACCCCGCATTCGCCGAGTTTGTGGTTAAACGCCTTGACGCTAGACGAGGCATCTAGCGGCGCATCCGACAGCACCAGATCCAATCGATGCACTGCCAAGTCGGCTAGCAGATCGTCGCGTTTACCTTCGCGGCAAACGATGCGCGGTCGTTCTGGTAGTTTGAACGCGGGTTGGAGCAGCCGAAACACGATTAGCTTGGGCATCTCATCAGGCACTCCGATGATCAATCTCTGTGAATCGCCCTGAACGCCGCGTACAGTTCGCTGAAGTTCTTGGCCGGTCGCAAAGATATCGTCCGCGTAGGCGAGGACTGTGGACCCGAACTCAGTGAGCGTCAAGCGACGACCAGTCTGACGGAAAAGCTTGTTCCCAAGCGACGTTTCGAGACTGCGCAACTGACTTGTCACTGTCGGTCGAGACAATTGCAATTTGTCAGCCGCTGCCGTGACGGATCCCTCATGGGCGACCGACCAGAAGTAGTAAAGGTGGTGATAATTCAGCCACTGCATCTGCTGGCTCCATCTGTAGAAATTTTCTACGTATCAACGCGATAAATCTACTCCTATTGACGGTTAATTATACCGTACTATTGCGTTATCAGTCGCGTGAAAAAGCCGAACTGTCGCTGGCATGGAGTGGAACATGAAAATCGATATCATTGCCGCCGGGATTCAGCTTCCTCCGACAGCCGAGGCGGCGATTACTCGGCACGCCTATTTTGAACTATCCCGCTTCTCCGACAACTTGCGTCGCATCAAGATCCGTATTTCGAAAGAAACGACCCCGCCCTTAGGGCTCGACATCGCGTGTCGCGTCATCATTGATTGGCCATTACTGGGGCCAATCGAAGCAGAAACTCGACACTCCGACCCCGTTCTAGCCGCATACAATGCCGTGTCCCGCGTAGGGCGATCACTTGCGTGCCGTCTAAAGATTGCAAACCAGCGGTTATAACTGTGCACACTTTGCCGTTATGGCACGCCCGTGTAGATTCCAATGTTTATGACTCCTACCGAAGACTCCGCGAGTGCATCAAACCCGCAACTGCTGAATGGGGCGCTCGTTCCAGCAGCGACTGATGACGAGCGCGCGGAGAACGACCAACAGCGACTAACGATCTTCCTCGATTTGGCGGCTCACGAGATGAGCCTGCCGTTCGACCGTGCTGCGGCGCGTAGACGTTTGGGTGAGTTGCGTGGCGATTGCTCTGGCAACGACAGATTGCCGGAACTCAACGCCATGGTCGTGGCGGCGGCGCCTGGCTTTCAGATGAGAGTCGATTTAATTCCGCTAGCGGCGGCTGAGGCAGTTGGTTTGGTCAGGCCGCAGGCTCCCCTTGGACTCCTGCGGAGAAACAGCGACGGCTCCTTAGGCTGGACGATTCTAACGGACCATCGCGGCCGGAGCGTCAAGGTGTTCGACTCGGCATGGGGGACTGAGTTCAAGTGGATGTCGATTCGTCGACTTGAAGAACTTCTCGGTGAATACGCTGTGACTGCTCCAGAGTGGCTTTCCATGCAGCCACTACTGCCCTGCTCGTCAACTCCGCTGGAACACGAACATGGGAGGACGCCGCTTTCTCGGCTGCTGAAGCTCCTATCGCCCGACCGCAGCGACATTGGCGTAATCTTGATTTTCGCTGTTGTGATTGGCCTTCTCGCCCTCTCCTCCCCGATCGCAGTGGAGGCGCTCGTCAATACCGTCGCTTTTGGACAGTTTGTGCAGCCGGTCATCGTGCTCGCGACGATCTTAGGCGTCTTCCTGGCCTTCGCGGCGGCAATGCGGGCCGTCCAAACGTACATCGCCGAAATCATTCAACGCCGCCTGTTTGTCCGTATCGCCGGGGACCTATCGCACCGGCTGCCGAGAGTCAAAAGCGAATTTTGGAATCGTCACTATGGCCCGGAACTTACCAACCGTTTTTTCGAAGTAGTCACCGTTCAGAAAGTGACCACCCAGCTGCTCTTGGAAGGCTCCTCGTTACTCTTGCAGACGCTTGTCGGTATGGCCGTCATCGCATTTTACCACCCTATCTTGTTAGGGTTCGATGCCTTCCTGCTGCTTTTCATCTTGGGAATCATTTTCGTATTGGGGAGGGGGGCGGTTGACACTAGCGTGAATGAATCTCGTCAAAAGTTCGCGACGGCGGCGTGGCTCGAAGATTTAGCGAGATTCCCAGGCGCGTTTGGTTCTCGATCCGCAGTGGCCTTCGCCGTTGAGCAAACGGATCGTCGAGTTGCTGGTTACTTATCCGCTCGCATGGCACATTTTCGTGTGTTAATGCGGCAGATTGTGGCCTCACTGGCGCTGCAAGTTATCGCCAGCACCGTGCTACTGGGCCTGGGCGGCTGGCTGGTCATTCGAGGTGAACTATCGCTAGGACAACTCGTGGCCGCGGAGCTAATTGTTACGGTCATCGTCGGTTCGTTCGCGAAGATTGGCAAATTCCTCGAAGGCTATTACGACGTCATGGCGTCGATGGACAAGCTCGGTCATCTCTTCGACATGCCGATGCAACGCTTAGAGGGCGTCGAGACGCCAAAGAAAGATCTCGGTATAAGTGTCCGTCTGCATGACGTCACATCACCGCCGACGCCCAGCGGGGATCGGCTGAAGCAGGTTTCCCTGGCCATCACTCCTGGCGAGCAAGTCGCAGTGGCAGGCGGGTCAGCAGCCCTCCGCCGAAGGCTGCTTGAAGTCATCGTCGGGCGGGTGGAACCGCTAACTGGGCGCGTCGAACTCGACGCCCTGGATGCTCGCCGGCTCTGTCGAGAGTCGCTGCTTGATCAAGCGGCGGTCGTCAGCGGCCCAGAGATTTTTCAGGGGACCATCGCAGAAAACATTCACCTGGGGCGAGCGACCGTTCGGGAGGTTGAAGTTGCCGCCTTGCTTAACGCGGTCGGACTATCGGACGAACTTTTCTCTTCGCCTGAAGGATTAAGTCTGCGGTTGGAGACTGACAGTCAACTTCTGTCACCCGACCAGTCGCTGCGGCTGACTTTAGCGCGCGCACTTGCCGGCAAGCCCCGATTGCTGCTGATCGATCACGCGCTCGACGGACTTCCTGATGAAATGCTCGTCGGAATTCTCAATAGTTTGCAAGAACTTCGTCAGCGTTGCACCGTGGTCATTGCTACGGGGCGACGGGACGTGTTTCTGGCGTGCGAGCGGCTCGTGACGATCTCAGACGACGGGCAAGTGAATTCGACTTCGCCGCAGCTCCCGCTTCACTCAGGACCGCCCAAGCTGCTCACGAAGCAACAATAAGGGCAAAGGATCGCGAATGAACGCTATTGACCCAGTCGAAACGGCTCCGTCGTTTAATTTGCCGTCAATCCGCTTAGTGGCTTCGCCGCGGTTGCCGCGTCGGATCGCCAAGGTCTTGCTAGGACTACTCGCATTGACGCTCGTTGCACTGTTTGCGGCGCCCTGGCAGCAATCCGTACGTGGCACGGGACAAGTGGTGGCGTACGCTCCATTGGAGCGGCAACAGGTTGTCGAAGCCAATGTATCGGGACGTGTTCATAAGTGGGGCGACGGCATTCGCGAAGGAGTCGTCGTTCGCAAAGGTCAACTTATTCTTGAACTCCGCGACATTGATCCAGCGGCACTCCAACGCTTGGAACAACAGTGCGCCTCCTATGAGGAAAAGCTTCGTTCAGCCCAGGTAATCTCGCAGGCTTACCAAGCCAAGCTTCAAGCGGTCACCGAAGGTCAGAAGATGGCAATTGCTGCAGCAGAGCAGGAAGTCGTCATGGCCGAGCAGAAGGTGGAGGCTGAGCGCCAGGGACTGGCGGCTGCTGAGGCGGCGAGCTTTCAGGCGCTGGCCTACCTTGATCGCAAAAAGGGATTGGCCAAAGACCAGTTGAGCTCGCCGCAGGACGTTGAGATCGCCGACCGAAAATCCAAAGAGGCCGACGCCAAACTCAGGCAAGCCGAATCTTACCTGGCGTCAGCGCTCAGCGGCCTGGAAGCGAAGAAATCGCAGTTGATTCAGAAGCAGCGGGAAGCTGAGGGATACGTGGAAACGACGCGCGCCGAGCATCAGAAGGCGCTGGGCGAGGTGGCGCTCGCGGAAAAAGAGCTTGCGGAGCTTCAAGGCAAGCTAGCGAAACAGCAGAACCAGCTCGTCACGGCCCCTCGCGATGGCACGATCGTTCGTCTCTTGGCCAATGAAGGAGGCGCCATCGTCAAAGAGGGCGATCCACTATTCGTACTTGTCCCTGAAGCCGCGGAGCGGGCCGTCGAGCTATGGGTCTCGGGAAATGACGCACCGCTCATAAGTCCAGGACGCCATGTCCGTCTGCAGTTCGAAGGGTGGCCGGCTGTTCAATTCGCTGGGTGGCCGTCAGTCGCCGTCGGCACATTCGGCGGAGAAGTGGTCAACGTCGACGCCACGGACAACGGTAAGGGGCAGTTCCGCATTCTGATTCTGCCGGATGCTGGCGCCGAATGGCCTTCGCAGCGCTATTTACGCCAGGGCGTTCGGGCAAACGGGTGGGTTCTGCTAAATCAGGTAAAGCTCGGCTACGAGGTGTGGCGTCAGTTGAATGGATTTCCGCCAGTGGTTTCGCAGGAAGAGCCGAAAGATGAGAAGAAAAGCAAAGTTCCGAAGGTAAAAATGTGACGCGTTCTCTCATCTGGTTTCTAGCGTGTGCGTTCTGCGCCGCTGGCTGCCGCACTCCCACAAAACTGGCTACTTGCGGCGACGGCGTCGAGCCGTTGGCGCGCGCGTCTGCGCCGGAAACTCCCAGGCCGCCGACCTCGAACGCTCCGGCGAATGCCAGCTCTTCGCCGTCGGGCGTCCAGCTTGCCGCGTACGAACTGGAAGAACTGCCGCCGGTGAACCTGGTGAATCCAGCCGAGACCGATGCCGCTGTGGCGCCAGCGTTTCCTGAACTGCTGCCCGCCCCTTTGAGCGCCACCAACGTCGCGACGCTCGATGACGTCATCACCTCGGTGTATGCCAGCTACCCGGCGCTCGACGCGGCGGCGCGTGAACGGCAAATTGCCGCCGGCAAGCAGCTTGCCGCCCTGGGAAAATTCGACACAAATCTCGAAGGCCATGCGATCGCCGAGCCGCTGGGCTACTACAAAAACTACCGGTACGACGTAGGCGTCAAGCGGTACAACTGGAACGGAACTCAAACCTACGCCGGTTACAAACTTGGACGCGGTCTGTTCGAGCCTTGGTACCTTGAGCGAGACACGAACGAAGGGGGCGAATTCAGGGCCGGCTTCACGTTGCCGTTCCTCAGGGATCGCGACATCGACAAGCGTCGTGCCGCCGTCTTCAAAGCGCAGCTCGATCAGACTGCCGCCGAGCCGATGGTCCAGCTCGAAGTGATCGACGCCGTCCGCAGCGCCTCAATGGCCTACTGGGATTGGCTGGCCGCCGGCCAGCGGGCCAAGATTGCGCAAGAGGTGCTCAATTTGGCCGTCGATCGCCAGCAGGGCTTGGAGAAGCGGGCGGCGCGAGGTGAGATTGCCGGAATCGCTTTGGTCGACAATCAGCGACTGATCGTCTCGCGGCAGGCGAAGCTGATCGAGGCCGAGCGGAAGCTTCAACAATCGGCGATCAAGCTGTCGCTGTTCTTCCGCGACCCGCTAGGGACGCCGCTGCTAGTGGCGCCCGACCAGTTGCCAGCCGACTTTCCGCCGGCCGCCAGCACGGACCAAGTCGCGGAAATCACGGAGGTCGCTCAGGCGCTGCAGCAGCGGCCGGAGTTGTGGCTTCTGACGCTAGAAAGCGAGCGAGCGCGGGTGGAAGTCCGCCAGGCTTCCAACCTAATGCTGCCGTCGATTGACGGCGTGATGCTCGCCTCTCAAGACGTCGGCGCCCCGACCAAGCAAATTCGTGACAAATCGCAGTTTGAAATGGAGGCGGGCGCCGTCATCGAAGTTCCGCTGCAGCGGAGCGAGGCGCGGGGTAAACTGCAGGCGGCCCAGGGCAAGCTGGCCCAAATCTCCGCCAGGCGCCGCTTTACGGAACAAAAAATCGTTGCCGAAGTGCAGAGCGCACGCACAGCGCTCGCCGCCGAGTTTGCGGCGCTTGAACAGGCGCGGCAAAGCGTGTCGCTGGCCCGTCAGATGGAAGAAGCCGAGCAACAAAAATTCGCCCAGGGTGACAGTGACCTGCTGCTGGTCAATCTACGTGAGCAATCGACGGCCGATGCCGAGGCGCTCGTCGTGGACGCCGCGGCGAACTACTTCATGGCCGCGGCGCAACTCCATGCCGCCATCGCCGGCGAACTCACCGGCGCTCGACGCGTCGCCCTGAGCGCCCCGTCGCCAAACGTCGACCAGCCATGATGCGAACGGCGCCTGAATAGTCCAGTGTCCGGCGCTCGATAGTGTAACGCGAGGATTGATACTCTTCGAAAACGATTCGACTTGTTTCAGGTTTGTTACCTCATCGTGCCGCAGCGCGGCGGAGGCGATCCATGATGGCGCGGCCGAGTTCAACTTCCGGGACCGGACGGACGACGATGAGGTCTAAACCGAGCGAGTCTAGACGCCGTATCGCGGCAAACAGATTCACCGCTGCTTCACGCAGGTTGCCCTGTTCGGAGAGCACCTCGATTGCGGAAAAGCCATCAGACGACGGCGGCCGCCGGAAGCTCAGTAGACCCACCGTTGCTTTGCACTCTAGCAACTCCTGGTGAAGAATATCACCTGACAGCACGAGCGGCGTCGCGGGTGAGTAATGGCGTGACAGTTGGCCTGGCGAACTGGGCCGAGTATTTTCATGCGTGCGAGATTCGATTTTCCCGATGACGTCTTCGATTTGCTCCAGGGTGACTCCGCCGGGCCGCAGGAGCGTGGGGCGATCGTCCGGCGAATCGACGAATGAGACAACCGTAGATTCCACGCCGATTCGGCACGGCCCGTCATCAAGCACCATGGGCAACCGATCGCCGAACTGTTCGATGACGTGGGCTGCAGCCGTCGGACTAACCATTCCAAACCGGTTCGCGCTGGGCGCTGCGACAGGAACGCCGGCTGCTCGGATCAGTTGCCGGGCCACGTCGTGCTGCGGACATCGGACCGCAACGCTCGACAAGCCTGCGGTGACAATGTCGGGGACGCAAGGCCGCTTTCCAAGGACCAGCGACAGAGGTCCCGGCCAGAATTTGGTAATCAACTCCACCGCCAACGGCGGAATGGAGCGGACCAATTCCGTTATTTGTTCGGCGTCGGCTATGTGTACGATAAGTGGGTCAAACCGCGGTCGCCCTTTCAGTTCAAAAATCCCGGCAACGGCGGCGGCATCGAGCGCGTTGGCTCCCATTCCGTAGACCGTCTCCGTTGGAAACGCGACCATTCCTCCCCGGCGGAGCGTGTTGGCAGCGGCAGCAATGTCACGCTTCGTCAACATGGAATCCTTTGCCTGCTTCGAAGAACGCTGCGCGGCATGCTCATTCGGCGTGGTCGCGACATAGCGTCGTGAGCGTCGGTTCGGCCAAGCGAGGTAAAGCAGCCGCACAATCTGCCAAGCCGGACCGCTGTGATCCTCTGGCGGATTAACTTCCATCACGGATTAGTTCCAAGACGTCGCCGATGGTGCGGTGGTTCTCGATCGGATGTCGCAGCGGCTGCGACGCCATGATTCGGTAGTGATTCTGCCGCCCGACCTTATGCTTCTCGACGTAGCCAGCCTCCTCCAGCTCCGCGATGATGCGCTGCACCGCCCGCTCGGTGATGCCGATTCGCATGGCGACTTCTCGCAGAATGATCGAGGGCTCCTGCGACAACAGAATGAGCGCATGTGCGTGATTAGTTAGAAAGGTCCAAGAAGGCGGCCGCGCGGCCTGCGGAGCGGCCGGCTTGGCGACGCCAGCATTCTTTCTGGTGGAAGCGGCGGCGGAAGGTTTGGCCGGCAGACTTGAATTTTTTGACGGTTTTCTCGGCATGCTTTCGGTCCGCAAGGAACGCTGCGCCGACTGTCGTGCTTGCATCGCGGCGCGGTCCAAGCTCATTGATGCCGGGACATTTGATCTATCCTATCACAAATGGGCGTCTTCTCAATCGTGAACTAAATGTCATGCGACTTCGCGATTTGCCTTATTTGGCGGGCTTAAAAAACCGAAAACTAAATACCGTAACGCAATTGACGAATTGAGTTTCGCATATTAAATTTCGCGATATTGGTTACGTGCTCTGGAAGAAGCCTAGGCAGGAATCATGCTCGAAGCAATAGCTTGGATTTTGACCGCACCGTCACTGGTACTGCTAGCTTGCGGACTCATTCCGGCCGCGTGGGCCAATCGCCGGCCACGCCTCCTCGGCTGTTTCGGCGTCGGGGCGGCCGCGTCGACCTTTGTCCTCGGAGCCGCGGCCGCGACGACGCTATCCACCCGCGGGCCCCTCGACGCGGTCTTTTTCCGGGCGGCCGGCGTCCGCTACGGCGTGTATTTCGACAGTCTCACTGCCGTGATGTTGCTCCTGATTAGTTTTATCGGCGCCACGGTGATCCAGTTTTCGGCTCGGTACCTTGATGGCGAACTGAACCAGGGACGGTTCACGAAGTACTTGAGCTGCACCCTGGGAGCAGTGCTGTTGCTGGTCCTCTCCCGCAACTTGGTAATGTTTACCGCTGCCTGGATTTGCACCAGCGTCGGCCTCCACCAATTACTGACGCACTACGCCGAGCGGCCCGCCGCCATATTGGCCGCCCGCAAGAAGTTTCTCATCAGCAGGTGCGGCGACGTCTTGCTCCTGATGGCGCTTGGCTGGACGTATTACGCCTACGGAACATTCGAATACCCTGAGCTTTTCGCCGCTGCAGCCGCGGCGGGACGGGATGCAGCACCGGACGACTGGAGCCTGACGATCATCGCCACCCTATTCGTATTGGGAGCGATGACGAAATCGGCGCAGTTCCCCTTGCATACGTGGCTTCCCGAGACGATGGAGACGCCGACGCCCGTTTCCGCGTTCATGCACGCTGGAATCATCAACGCCGGCGGGTTTCTGGTGATCCGATTGAGTCCATTGATCTCACATTCGGAGTTTGCACTCGGGCTGCTGGGGCTAGTGGGCGGCGTCACTGCTCTTTTCGGCGCGGTTGTGATGGTGACGCAGTCGAGCGTCAAACGCTCATTGGCTTACTCCACCATCGCACAGATGGGATTCATGATGCTGCAGTGCGGACTCGGCGCTTTCTCGGCGGCCTTGCTGCATATCGTGGCCCATTCCCTATACAAGTCATATGCGTTCCTCAATTCAGGATCGGTGGTGGAGGAAGTCGCCCGCCGCTCCAGCGCTCCGCTCACGCGACCGACAGCGTGGCGGACCACGGCGAATTTCATCCTCGCCGTCGCCGCGGCGACAGGATCGGTTGCGTTGGGCGTCTGGACCGCCGGCATCGCCGACAGTCCCAAGCCGGGCGCGCTGTTGTTAGGGCTGGTGTTGGTCATCGCACTGACTCAGCTCGTCTGGAACGCCTTGCAAACCAGTCGCTTGAGGGTCGCCGTGACGGGGGCCCTGACGGCTATTGCGGTATCAGTCGCGTACTTCGTTTCGTTTCGCGCCATCGACGCGATTCTAGCGGCCAGCGTCTCCCATCGAGTCGTAACCCCCTCGACCTTTACCATCCTTCTAGCGGCAGGTGCAGCCGGCGGATTCCTCGGCGTCTGTTGCCTTCTAGCCGGTAGGCGTCGATGGGCGCACACGCCGCTGATGAAATGGCTCTACGTGCAGGTTTTGAACGGCTTTTATCTAGATCTAGCGGCCCACCGCTTCACGAAGGCCGTTTTGGGACATCCCGCAGTCCCGGCAAACCCAGTCAAGGAATAACTCGGATGGTAGCAGCCTCGCTCGCCCAAAAATCCAAAGGTCGTCCTGCGGCGCCGCTTCACGAAGCGCCCGATTTACAGCAGATTCTCGCTGATGTGCAAGCGGCGATCGTTCCGCTGTGGCCACTAAAGGACTTTGTCGCCGTGAATCCTTTGGGAGGCGTATCGGACCAGGACCTGTTGCAGGTTCACCAAACGATGAGCTTTCAGCGCGACGCAGAGCTGCTCATGCCCAGCAGTTACTTCCTAGAGTCGCTGTCACGCGGCGACCTAACTGACGAGGACCTTGAGACCGCGTTAAGCGAATGCCGTGCGACTCACCCGGGGATCTACGGTGCGGTCGGCGTCAACGACCTGGTGACGCGACTTAGGCACTATTCTTCCAATCAAACGATTCCCGAGTCTAAGCCGGGAACTTTTACCGTCGCCTCATTTATGGACCGGCGCGCCGGCACGTCATGGTCAGCTCCCATTATTGCGGAGATTTCAAAAGTCTGCGCCGCACATTTCGAACAAACTCAGGCAACGTGGCCCAGCCCGTGGAAGCATCTCAGCCTCTACAGCGCTTGGCGCGAGATGGCCTGCCGCGACCGACGCATCGAGAAGCTGGGCCTGATCGGCTTTAGGCACTTCGCCTCACAACTTCCAGCATCTCCTCAGGAAGCGATTGGACGACTTCTACTGCAGCTGGACGTTCCTCCATCGCAATGGCAAGAATTTCTACTGGCACAGCTGTGGTCGATCAACGGCTGGTCGGCGTACGTGAAGTATCGCGTGCGTTCGGCGTCGATGGCCGGCGGCCACGACGAGGATCTCGTCGGGCTGCTGGCGATTCGACTCGCTTATGACGCCGCGCTGTCGGACGGCTTTCCCGAAAGCTCAGCGATGAAGAATTCGCTGTCCATCTTCGACCCCTCAGAAGAAGTTACGGTCATCGACGATGCTTCGATGTGTTACTTCTTCCAGACAGCAAGCGAAGTCGCATTTCGCCGATTGCTCTGCATTCAGCTGCGCGACGCTCAACGCTCGTCTGCGAAACGTGCAGCTCGTCCGGAAGTGCAAATGGTCTTCTGCATTGACGTGCGCTCAGAGCCAATCCGTCGACACCTGGAGAACTTGGCGAAAAATCTCGAAACGTTCGGTTATGCGGGGTTCTTCGGCGTTCCCATGGAATATGTGCCGCTTGGAGCAAGCCATGGCCCGTGCCAGTGCCCGGCGCTGATTTCGCCGAGCATCGCGATCAAGGAAGGCATCGGCGGCGGCGATGAGCCGATCGAAGCGGCTATTCTCGCGAAACGGCGTAGCCTACGACTAAGCAGAAAGGGCTGGAAGGCCTTTCAGTCTTCGGCCACGTCGTGTTTTTCGTTCGTTGAGGCGGTCGGCCTCACATACGCCGGCAAGCTGCTGGCCGCCAGCGCCGGTTGGCGATCCTCCAATGACGATGGGCGATACGACGGAGTTGCGGATGCCAATCGCCATATGCTCGGCCCGGTCATCGAATGGCAGTCGCCAGAGGCTCCTGAGAACCTCGTCAACTTCGCTGCCGGAATGCTCGGTGCGATGGGGTGGACAACCGCATTCGCCCCTTTGGTAGTGTTATGCGGCCACGAGAGCGACGCGACGAACAACCCCTATAAGGCTGCGCTCGACTGCGGGGCTTGCGGAGGACACTCCGGGGAAGCCAACGCGCGAGCCGCAGCAGTCATACTAAACGACGTTCGCGTGCGCCGGTCGTTAGCGGCTAGGGGCATTGAAATTCCCGCCGACTCGTTCTTTGCGGCCGCTGTCCACAACACCACGACTGACGAGATTCGGTGGCTCGACTCCGACAAGGTCCCCTCGACGAATTCGGCAGCACTGGGCGCCCTTCGTCACACTGCGACTAAAGCGTCTCGCGAGGTCCAGGCTGAACGATCTAACCGGTTTGGGATGCATTGCGATGCGCGCCGCCGCGCTCGGGACTGGTCGGAAGTTCGGCCCGAGTGGGGACTAGCGGGAAACGCTGCGTTCGTCATCGCCCCACGGTCCAGTACGGCGGAGATTGACTTGAAGGGACGCGTCTTTCTCCATAGCTACGATCACGAGCAAGACTCGGAGCTAAGCGCGCTAGAGTCGATCATGACCGGGCCGCTGGTCGTCACGAATTGGATCAACATGCAGTACTACGCGTCGACGGTCGATAACCGCGCGTTCGGCAGCGGCAACAAGACGATTCATAACGCAGTAGGCGACATCGGCGTCGTGGCAGGAAACGGCGGCGATCTCATGACGGGCCTGGCCTGGCAGTCCGTGCATGACGGTCGCCGCCTCCAACACGAGCCTTTGCGACTGTTGGTCATCATTCAGGCTGCCCGCCAGTCGGTTGAGACCGTGCTCTGCAAGCACGAGACGCTGCGAGCTCTAGCGAGCAATCAGTGGATCACGCTGCTGGCCTGGGAACGAGGAGATTTCTTTCGTTTCGACTCTTTGGGCCAATGGCAATCCTACGCGCCGTAAGGGCGCATTGCGTACCGCGTCATCGATCATCGTCAATTTGTGCCTAACTTCCGCCGCGTCGGCGAGAAAGCGAATCTGGAACCATGCGTGCCAACTTTCGACAAATGGAAAGCTGGTTTATCGATCCGCGGATATCTGCAGATTTGCAGGAGTTGAAAAGACAGCAAGTTGCGAGGTGCGGCGACTACCAGCCAAAGTCGCTCTGGCTGACGTGTCGCGATAAGGCCGTCGACCGCATCGTCGAACGCGTCTCGACGCTCGAAGGGGCGTTCGTGCTGCGACGGCCGTGCGACGACGGACTTGGCGGAGGAAGTCGTCAGCGCTGGCCTGGTCAAGTCATTGCGCATGCGGTCAACGTGCTGCACGTTGCTGAAATCGTCATCTGCGGACATTCAGCATGCGAAATGACCAACACGATGCGGGCTTCGGACGGCACCCCTTCCCGAAAGAAAATCGAGCCGATAGTTCAACGCGCGGAGCGCCATTTGGAGCGCATCAGGAGCGGGCAGGAATTTGTTATTGACCAACTAGCGAGTCTACATGAGATGCCGGCTGTCCAGGAGGCGATCGCCGCGGGAAAGCTCACTGTCCAAGGAGGGTTCTACATCGCTGAAAGCGGGGCTTATCTACGATATGACGGTCGATGCCGAGCCTTCCGACCCATCGATGGAGCGGCGCCGCCGACAGGGTAGATCACTGCGTCACACTTCATTTGGCGTCGTATCGGTCTTAACACAAATCATCATTGAGGCGATATGCATCATTCAAACTCTAGTCGCGCTCGTGTGCTCCCTGCATCTAGTCCATCTGCATTAGCCCCGTTGTCTCATTTACGGCGGCTGGAGGCGGAAAGCATCCACATCTTGCGGGAAGTGAGCGAGGCGTTCGAGAATCCCGTGATGCTGTTCTCCGTGGGAAAAGACTCCTGCGTCATGCTGCATCTGGCGCGCAAGGCCTTTTTCCCAGGTTCGATTCCCTTTCCTTTACTCCATATCGATTCGACGTGGGAGTTCCGCGAGCTGATCGAGTTCCGCGAGTCGTACGTCAAAGGCGAGCTAGGACTCAATGTGATTGCTTATGTCAGCGATGAGGGGGTCCGCGACGGGGTCAATCCATTCGATTACAGCAGCCAGGTTTACACCGACGTCATGCGTACGCGTCCACTGAAGGAGGCCTTAACGAAATACCGCTTTGACGTCGCGATTGGCGGGGGCCGACGAGACGAGGAGAAATCTCGTGCGAAAGAGCGAATTTTCTCGTTTCGCGATCAACAGCATCGTTGGGATCCTAAGAACCAGCGGCCGGAGCTATGGGACCTCTACAACACGTGGGTTCATCGCGGCCAGAGCATGCGGGCGTTTCCCCTCTCCAATTGGACCGAACTTGACGTCTGGCAGTACATCCACCTCGAGAAGATTCCGCTCGCTCCGTTGTACTTTGCCGCCCCGCGGCCGGTGGTCGAGCGCGATGGCGACATGATCATGGTCGACGACGAGCGGATGCGTCTGCGTGAGGGCGAGGAGGCTCAGACGAGGGTCGTTCGCTTTCGCACGCTCGGATGTTATCCGGTGACCGGCGCGGTCACCTCGGAGGCGACGACGGTTCTTGATATCGTCGGCGAGCTGTTGACCACACGATTCTCCGAACGCCAGGGGCGTGCGGTGGATCGGGACGAATCTGCGGCGATGGAACGTAAAAAACGGGACGGCTACTTCTAAGTCAAATCATTCTCGAGGCTCCACCATGTCCCCTAGCTCTCTTGCGCCCACGCCCGCCGCCACCGCCGCATTCCTTGACAATCGCGAACAGATGGACTTGCTTCGATTCGTCACCTGTGGCAGCGTCGACGACGGCAAAAGCACTCTCGTCGGACGGCTATTACTCGACGCGGGAGCCGTTTACGACGATCAAATCGGCGCCCTGCTGCGAGATTCTGAGAAGCACGGGACGATTGGAATCGGAGTCGATCCGGCTCTCATCTTCGATGGGCTGGAGGACGAGCGACAACAAGGAATTACAATCGACGTCGCCTACCGATACTTTCAAACCGCCAGGCGAAAGTTCATTATCGCCGACTGCCCCGGTCATCAGCAATACACGCGCAACATGGCCACCGCCGCTTCAACTGCGGATTTGGCGATCATTCTCGTTGACGCTCGTAAGGGGCTGCTGCCGCAAACTCTTCGACACACATTCATCGTCTCTCTATTAGGCGTGCGTCGCGTCATCCTGGCCGTCAACAAGATGGACCATGTTAACTACGATCAAGCGATCTTTCGGGAAATCTGCGACGCTTACTCCAGGTTCACGGCGGAGCTTAAGATTCCTCACGTCGACTACTTGCCGTTGTCAGGGCTTCTGGGAGAGAACGTGGTGCGGCGCAGTTCAAAGATGCCATGGCGTCAAGGCCCATCGCTCCTGGAACTGCTAGAGACCTGCGCCGTTCCAGGACAAGAGACGACGGGCGATTTCAGATTCGCCGTGCAGCGCGTCAATCGACCGCATGCGGAGTTCCGAGGCTTTAGCGGCACTGTCGCTGCCGGGACGATTCAAGTTGGCGAGACAATCGTCGCGTTACCGGGTCGGAAATACAGCACCGTCCAGTCGATCGTTTCCTTTGACGGGGCATTGGAGAAGGCTCGCGCCGGGATGGCGGTGACGCTTACTTTAGCGGACGAGATTGACGTGTCCCGAGGCGATATGTTTGCCCGACCGGTTGAGCTGCCGCGAGTTGATCGGCGAGCGGAGGCGATGCTCATTTGGATGTCCGAACAGCCTCTCCTTCCTGGTAGAGCTTACTGGCTGAAACATACGGCCCGTCATACGATCGCTGAGATTGGAGCCGTACGCTATCGCGTCGACGTGAATGACCTCAGTCGAAAGCAAGCTGCGACGCTCCAGCTCAACGAAATTGGGCGATGCCAGGTGCTCACGCGCGATCCACTCGTCTACGACGACTATGCAACGAATTGTGACCGCCATTCCAAAAACGTAGCGCCCGGCAGGAGGTCTGGCGCCCAGCTTCTGTAGCGCACAACCGTGCATTGTTTCGAATTTGCGACACTGGGATGATCGTGGCAGCCGGCCGCAGGCCGGTTGCCGTCACTGAT
>JBGSMO010000158.1:0-24456 GCA_041740115.1 Pirellulales bacterium | reverse complement strand
CCAGACGAGAAAGTCAGCTCCATCGACGTCCAGATCGCCGTCGTAATCGCCATTTCCCAACGGCGGCAGGTCGTTGTTGGTGACTACCAAGTTGTCGATATAGGCGTTCGACGCGCCGCCGGAGAAAAAAGCGCTGGCATCGGAGTAGAACGCAAGAATATTAACGCCTGGTGAGCCCGGAACCCAATAATTTAAAGACTCGCCGGTTTGCGACCACATGATAGGAACATCGTTTATCGTAATGCCGTAACGCTCGCTCGTCGGGGTTCCATCTCCGTCGTCAATTTCTATTACGACGTGAAAGGATTGATCCGGACCGAATACGTTGTCGTCTCCATCGGTAAATGTGGGCTCGAAGCCTATTGAATAACGTCCTCCCGCGTCGACGACCTGATCCCTAGGTGCGGGCTCGCCGAAGATGTTCTGAATGCGAAAGTTGGGCCACACGGTGACGTCGCCGACCGACGTTACTTCCGACCGACCTGGACCGCCGAAGCCGGTTCGTACTTCAAAAAACGACCAAAACTTCCCACCGGGCTCTCCTAGGACGGGCAGCGGCCTCTCCATCCAAGCGTCGAACTCAATAGTGCCATTGCGAAATGCCGCCGGATCGTCGCCGAATATCGAAGTCCACGCAATTCGCGACTGCGTGGCACTATTGGGATTGTGAATCACCAGGCTTTGGTTGCTGGAACCAAACGGATCGGCAAAGGTTCCCCCGGTGACTACGATCCGTCCAGGTTCAGTCGCCGGATTGACGAAGGAAACGTAACCAACTTGATAATGGTCGGCGCTGGCCGGTTGGGCGTCAGGCTGATCGCTTTCGAAGTCTTCGCGAAGAATCACCCTGGCGCCTGAGGCGCGGCTCGTATCGAGCAGTCCCGCCGAAATTGGCGTGAATGCGAACAGAGCTGCCAACAGACTCCCGAACTCATTCCCCAAGGGGCTCGTTCGTTTGTTCATTTTAACAGGCTCCAGTTCCTCATGCGGCCGAACGATTCCAAATCATTGCCATCCGGGCAGAGAAGGGAGGTCGCTAGTCGTCAGCCAAGCGATCTCGCCGCGAACATCATTCGGCGACGACCCGCGACGAAGAATGCCAAACCGAGCAACGACATGCAAACTCCGGTCGGCTCAGGGATCGTCGAAATCGCAGCGGTTGCAGCGCCTGCACCAAAGTTCGTTTTCCAGAGGCTAAGGTCAGCGGCATCGACGATGCCGTTGCCGTTGCCATCGGCGCTCGTTCCTGGCGTGACCGTGGCTCCCAGTAGCGACTGCCAGAGGAGAAAATCAGCGCCATCGACTCGCGTGTCGCCGTTGTAGTCCCCATTGCCAAGGGGTGAAAGGTCGTCGTTGATCACGACGAGATTATCCATGTAGACGTTGGTAGCTCCTCCCGAGAAGAACGCGCTGGCGTCAGTCAAAAACGACACCACATTCACGCCAGGCGCGCCCGGAACCCAGGAATGGGCGGTCTCCCCATCTTGCAGCCATGTGACTGGCATATCATTGATGTAGAAGGTCGATTTTTCACTGCCAGCGGTTCCATCGAATTCGATTTTCACGTGGAACGAGAGATCAGGGCCCATCAAGCCGGGCGACGGGTCAGTGTATGTCGTCTGAAGTCCCACGGTGTATTGGGCGCCAGCGTCGACGACGCTCTCGACTGGTTCCGCTTGGCCAAAGATGTTCTGAATGCGAACGTTATTCCAGACTGTCAGATCGCCGATGGTGGTCACTCCCGAGCGCTCTGCGCCGCCGTAGCCGATACGCGCATCGAGGAATGACCAGAATTTGCCGCCGGGCGCGCCAAGTTGTGGAAGGGGCTTCGCCATCCAAAGGTCGAATTCGACCGATCCATTGCGAAAGTCAGCCGGATCGTCGTCGAAAATCGAAGTCCAGGTGATTGCCATCTGGGCGGCGCTATTCGGGTTGTGAAACACAAGGCTTTGATTGTCAACGCCGAAAGGATCGGGGAAGGCGCCGCCGGAGACGGCAATTTTCGCCGGTTCGGTATCGGGGTTCACAAATCCGACGACGCTACGGGCGTAGAAGTCAGCGCTTGCGGGCAACGTGTCGGGGAGGTCGCTTTCGAAGTCCTCAGACAGGATCACTCTCGCTGCATTGACGGTTGAACTAAAAATCAAGCTCCCGAGGAGAATTGCCATTTTGCCAAGAAGTGAGCCGCCTCGCCGCTGGTAATCAAAGTATGCCACGATATATGCTCCTGAAGTCGATTCGGCGACACGTGCGACGACCTAAGAAAATCCCGCGGGACTGGCCACGCAAACGGCCAGTCCCGCGAGCGACTCGATTGATTACCGACGACGCCGGCGCCCGACGGCGGCAAACGCCCCCACCGCTGTTGCCCCCAAGCCAAGCGCTCCTGGCTCTGGCGTCTCGGTTACCTTCAAGTTGTCCAGATAGAAAGGATTGTTGGTGAGAAAGTTTGGACCCCACGCCGAGCCGATGGCCAAGACATTGAAGCCTGTGGTCGCACCAGTCGCACGCCACGGCACAAATCTGCTGCCGTCCTTCTCCACGTAGCTGCCGTCAATCTGCAGTGTGTAGGTCTCGTTCGGCAGAATGGTGTACTTTACCGCGTGAGCCGTGTCAGGAAGGATCGGATGACCGCTTGACGGACCAAACGCGTTGTCGAAGAAGTAGTAGCCAACGCCGTCTTGAACGCGAAAGTTACCGTACACGATCGTATCGCCGGCCGTATTCGGAAACGCGGTGTTAAATCCGAGCCGCAGGTCGACGTACGTCCAAAATTTTTCATCGACGCCGTTGACGACGTCGTTCTTCAAGTACAAGTCGAACTCAAGCGTACCTTCACGGTAGGTATTGCCCGGCTGACCCAGTTCATTGTTCCAAACAGCAAAAGGCCAGACGTTCGGATTGGCGGAACCGCCATTGAAGTTGTCGAACACCAGACTATGGTTGCCGGACGGTCCGAACGGGTCGGTGTAGCTGCTGCCCGGCCCGACGACTTCCATATCGGAGCCGGGACCGTCGGTGCCTAAAGCGATGTCAATCGAGTTGGCAATCGTGCCAACTGCGTCATCGTCAAAGTTCTCGTCCAGCAGGACTGCTGCCTGGCTCAGAGGGGCGAATGTGATCGCCAAGGCGGTAGCACGCAGTAGTAGAGCAACACGATTCAATCTCATTGGGCTAACCTCTTCCGGACGATGCCGAAATCAAAGGAATGGGCAGCCTCAACGTGTTTGTTGAGGCGACAACATGGCCTCCTCGCAAATTATGCGAGGCACCGGCAATACCAAACTCAGCTTTGTGAAGAACGCTTCGCGTCGATCGCGAGGATCCTGACAAGCTGCTGATAGCCGCTTCTCTGTTGCCGCCGCCTAAAGATTTCGACGAGACTTTCCGCTCGTCGCCAGCCCTCCTTTCTTGCCTGTTTAGTGGTTTCTCAGGGTCACCGTGCATTCACTTCACGGCAGTTTATCGGTAAATGGTCGAATGTCAAACTTTTTCTGCAAACTTTCACGGCGATTCTCCGAAGCGTTAAGCGGCGTGAAAGAGCAATGGATTTGAGCTTTTTCTCGATTAATTCAAATATATTCTGAGGCCCCCACAGTCGGAGGCCGGAATGACGCCGATCGTTGTCGCTCAAATTCACAGGATGGAATGACCTAAAGTGAATGCAATAGCCGCAATCACTTCCTGCGACTTAACTCGATGCGTCCCCCGAGCCGATGACGATCGGCAATCGCAGTCACCAAGAAAATTCAGGTGGTTGCGGCGTGGGTACTGGTCGAATCTACCTCGCGCTTATCGAGCGCTTTCTTTGTAAAGCATTTCTTTCCAGCCCGTGCTTTGGCGCGCAGCCAGAGCTCGCCCCAGAGTATCCGCTGAGGGCTAACGGCGACGACCCAAACGACGCGGGCCGCCAAGAGGCAACCGATGAGCGAAATGACTGGCGACGAGACGCCGGCGACATGAAGACCTCGCGCTACGCTGAGGGCGGCCAACAGTCCGGCCAAGCGGATGGCTATTCGATCTCCGATCGCGACGAAGGCCCCGGAGACGGCGACGAACATGGAGATCGACGCGAACGCGGTCATCCAACACAACGGGCACATGGACGCTCTCCTGCAACTAGCCAATCGCCTTACAACCGTAAGCCTCGCTCAGTGGCAGCAAGAAGACTTTTCCACCGCTGCCGATGGCGGCAGATCATTGGCGGGATTCTGGCGAAAGAACCCCGCGGGCTTTAAGAGGAAGCCGATGTAGGCTGTCGGCATTACCGGATAATCTTCTGGCCGCGGCAAATGGGTATGCCCGAATGTGTACCAAAAGACGATGTCCTGATCATCCAGAGCGCGGTCCTGCTGCGTCCAGCGGATCAATCCGTCGCCCCCTTCGCTTTGATTGGGATAGTCGCCGGCGGCGTAGCGCTCCTCCTGGCGATAAGGAGTTACCCAGACATGGTGCTCCACGAATCCAGCCCGGCGACGCCACGAGGAGCTAGGCGATGCATAAGGGGTTGCATTGTCGCCCGGGAGGAAGCGATACCCCACGGGCTGCCCAACATGATTCAGTTGACTACGGTTGACGATCTTCCAACTGCGAGCGGATTCTAAATTAAGATTGGCGTGCGCCTGTCGCTCCGATAGCAGTCGCGTCGCTTGAGAGTAGAAGCCGTTTTTAAATGGGTTGTCGTCGTCGATCGCTTCCGGGACGACGTCGAGCTGATCGACGGAGTTGGACGGACCATCGAGGTCAAAGTCGAGTCGAACGTTAAAGAAATGCTGATGATTGGGGGCGTACAGTTGCGGCGCCACCAGCGCGCCGTATACCGGCGATTCATCCGGACGTAACGCTCCGAGGGACAATATTCCGGTGAGTTTGATTTCAAACTGAATATTCCCGTCCTGGTAGAGATACCAGAAGAATCCATATTCATAGTTCTCCACGGTGGAAACGGAGGAAATGACGAGTCGCCGTGAACGACGGACCTCCGGTTTGTCCAACCGGCGATCCGTATGTTTCCACAAAATGCCAAAGTCCTCTTCGTGCATGCAAACGGCGTTCTTCACGGTGTAAGGTTCGCCGCGACTCGTCGTCAGGTGGGCGTCAAAGTATCGAATGATCCCCAGACAGTCGCACCCCAACGTGAGGCTATTAGCGCACATGCCCATGCCGTATTCGCCCACGTCAAAAGCGTTCTTACGTCGTTGCGTCGGACCCGGATCGCCGTACGGCACGACCATCTCCGTCAGCGACGCGCGATAAAGGATCGATCGTTCTCGCGCTCCGTCAAGATAGCGAAGATGGTGCAGGGTAAGCCCTTCGCGCGCGCTGAATCCAATCACGAACTTCCATCGCTGCCACTCAACCTGATTTCCTTCAACAGCGAAGCTCGGTCCCTCGGGCTGGAGGATCTGGAGCGGCCGAACATCGTCACGTTGCGGAGAGACTCGGTCAGCCGCGTAGTTGCACGATTCCGGCGGTAACGGCCAGACCCCATACTCCTCAATGCGAATGACCTGCATCAGGTTTAGATCGACTACCGGTCGAAGACCTTCAATCGGATGAGCGTAACCGTTGTCCGCCGGATCGCTCCTTAGGAAGCAGAGAGGGCGGGCGAGTCGCATGGCTCCTTCTTCGGACGAGCCGTAGTTGCCCGCGCTCCATATGTCGACCATCACGAGGTTCACGTCATCAGTCCCGCAGTGGCGGAGGAGCGCGTCGCGAAACTCCGGGCTGGCGAGGACTGCCTGCTCGCACTCGATCTGTTCATCGATGGTCATTGTTGGTTGGACGCTGGGAATATGCTGCCAGGTTGCCAGTCGTCCGTCGGTAATCGAGACGACCGCTTCGTAGCAGGCGTTCTGACCGTTGTCGAAGAGCACCGCCTGTGCCTCCCGAGGCGGCATTGGATGGTCGGCCGGAGCATGAATAAACCGTTTCGCCGGCTCCAGCAAACTCACCGACACGAATCGGGTGGTTGGAGTGATGCGACCGGAATCCCGCAGGATCTGTACTGTAGTCGCAACCTCCGCTGCGTTGAGGGGTTCAAGCGGGTGTCGAGGTGCTTTTGACATGATTGGCGGACCCTATTCGCAAGAGGGTGGGAAATTCTAAGTCGCTGCCAAAGGAGTCGACCTCGCAGTCCGCCTAGCGAGGCAACTCCCTGCAAACTGCCACAGGTAAGTGAACTATTTATTGGCTTGAAGATGACGTGCGCTAGAGGCGAGACGCCAAGCCGGCTGGCCAAACTGATGGCAGCCGGTGGACGCCGTGGCGGGGAGTAAAAAGCTCAGCAAGACGCGGCAAAAATTCCTCGTTGGCGTTTGGCGTAAACTGCGGCGAGTTCAATTCGACGCCGTTCACCGTCGGCAAGTGAGCGCCTACCGCCGCGGCGTGGATCAACGCGACGCCCGGGTTCGTTAGATCCTGCAGCGAGAGGAGCATGTCGTGGTCACGCGCCCAGGCCGCGGAGGCAAGCAGCATGCTATGCCCTTTGCAGGTCTTCAGGGCGAGTCCGCTCCACCCTTGCGCCTGCGCTTCCGGGAGAATGTCCAAGTCGGTGAGTCCCTCGTCGAGCAGTACTGGCTTGCGGGCGGTGACCGTTCGCCAATCATAACGGTCGACGACAATATCGCGCCCCGTGGGTTGTTCCAGATAAGCGAGCGACGCAAACGCTCCAGCGTCCTTGGCCTCGAGCATGTCGAGATACTCCACCACGCTGGAAAGGTCTGGATTGGCTTCATTGCTATCGACGGTGATCATCGGTGGCGCTTCCAAGAGGCGTTTGGCGAACTGGAAAACTTCGATTGTCCGCGCCACGTCGGCGACCGGGTCGCTGCCAGTAATCTTTAGCTTGAGCGATTGATAGCCATGTTTTTTGATGGCTGGTTCCAAGCTTTCGGTCAGATTGTCGTACTTGCCGACGACCCACCACGCCGGCAACTCGCGTCGCGGCTTTTGAATGAGTCTGGAAATGGACGCGGCCGCGCCGCCACCGGGGAAGTAATGATCGGCCAGCGGCAGCGGCGCTAGCTCATCGTAAAAGGAAAACGCCGAAAGTTCGACGGCCGCGCCCACGGCGTCGTGAACCGCGGCGTCGAACGGACTAACGCACATCGCCCGCGCCAATGAGGGTGGATCCTCCTCAATTCCAAGATCGTGGCATGCCCACTGGTGAAGCTGCAGGCCGAATTCCAGAGGATGGAGTCGATCATGGCCCGCTAACCTCGGCAACTCGCGCGCGGCCGACTCGCATAACCGTCGTAGCACGCCGTCGCGCACCGCATGGGAGAGAGTCGGATCGGGCCAGGCCCAAAGATCGCTCAAATACATCGATCCATGGCCGACGCCAAGTCGACCTCCGCCGGTCTCCACCGTCACGGTGACGCGGGCTTCGGTGATTTCTCGAATCGTGCCGGTGCTGAGCTGAAGCGGGGTCGCCAAGCGACGCGGAATAAAGGCGGTCTCGGCGGAGCAAACGCGCGCAGCAAGCTTGGTCGTTTTAGATGCATTCATCGGCGAAACCTTCGACGCGCTCACATTGATGATGGATAGACTCTGCTTGAGGACGTCACCGGAGCGCTGGCGCCCCAATCTTCGCGTGACTTCAATCAGTTAACCAAGCGGCCAAATTGTCGCGCACAAACTCATCGTCGGAAAGGTGCGGGTACTGTTTGCTCACACGGTCGATCTCAGCCGCTTGGCCTGGACTAAGTCGTTCGTCCTCATCCAGGCACCAGGTCCCCGCCAGAAGTCCCTGCCTGCGCAAGACCTCATGAATGCCGGGAACACAGCCCCGGAATCGATTGGACGCGTCAAAGATGGCGCCATTCGCATCCGTTAGGTTGGCCGACAAACCTAAGAGTTCCGCAGAGACCGCCCCGTGGTCGCCAATCTCGCGGCAACGACGGTGAAGGGAAACTGCTGGAGACGTCCAGACGGCCCATTGGCCGAGCAACCCGCCCACGAAACGGAGTGAATTCTCGCCGAACTCGTACGGCGTTAGTAGGTCGATTAAGATGTTGTCATCATTGCCCGTGTAGAGTGCGATGTCACGGCGACCGCTGTCGGCCACCGCTCTCACCACATCCAGCGTCCGATAGCGATCGAAGGCCGCGACCTTGATGGCGGAGGCGCTTTCGAGTTCACAGAAGCGCCGCCAGAATTTGTAGGAAAGCTCGATTCCGCCGACGGCCGGCTGTAAGTAGAAGCCAAACAGCCCGAGGCTTTCGCCGATCAGGCGGCAATGGTCGATCATCGATTCGACGTCATTCTGCCCAAGCGACGTTAAATTCACCAAACCGAATTGATAGCCAAGCTTGGCCGCCAACTCAGCTTCGCTGACCGCTTGAGCGGTCGGCCCGCAAATGCCGGCGACACGCACCAGCGGAGCGCTCCCGGCTGATTCGGCGCGGTCAAACTCTTCCCGCGCTAGCTGCCAGACGGGTTCCAGGAGGCCGCAGCGAGGATCATGGATCTTGAACTGCGTCGTATGCACGCCGACCGCCATGCCACCCGCGCCGGCTGCGAGATAGTAACGGCTCAACGCACGTTGACGACGTTCGTCGAGACGCCGCTGGCTATCGAGCGCCAGGGGATGAGCGGGAATGACGCAGCCGCGGCGCAGCGCCGCCACGCTCTCGGAGCGTCGGCTGGTAGGCGTCGTCGGTTGGATAAACTCAGAACTTGCCATCGCGCACTTCGAAATGGGTCGGTCGATTCCAGTTCTCACCGCCCCGGCTGACCCAATCGGCGGTCCATGTCAGCATCTTTTCCAGCGACGTTTCCAAAGGGCCTAAAAGCTTCAGCGTTTTACTCGCGTCGCTTAATAATGCGTTTGAGGTCTCTTGCCCGACGAACCGAACGGATCGGTTCATTAGCGTACCGAACTGTTCGCAGACCGCACGTGTGGAGACGATCTCGGGGCCGGTCAGATTGAGGACTCGGGAAGGCGTTGCAGTCAAGTCAAAACAGGCCAGTGCCATCGCGTTGGCGTCGGCTTGCCAAATGCAGTTGAAGTAGCCCATCTCCAGCGAAATAGGCTCATTTCGGAAGACCTTGGTCGCCAAGTCGACGAGGACGCCATAGCGTAATTCAACGGCGTAGTTCAGACGCAAGATCGCCGTCGGAGTCCGTTGCGCTTTACTGAAATAGGCGATGACGCGCTCACGACCCACAGCGCTCATCGCGTACTCGCCGACGGGTCGCAATTCGTCGGTCTCGACCGACCCTCGACTCGTAGCGTCGGTCATTCCGTAGACGTTTCCGGTCGAGAACGCCACGATGCGGCTGCCCTGGAACTGGTTCATCACGGCGCCGGGCAAATAGGCGTTCGTCGCCCAGGTGGCTTCTGGGGAGCCGGTGGCGCCAAACTTAAATCCCGCCATGAACATCACATTTTCACACTCGGGAAGTGAACGGAGGAATTGCGTGTCGAGCAGGTTTCCGCTCAGGGTGACGACGCCCGCGTCGTCCAACTGACGGCGGACCTGTTCATCGCTGAAACGACTGACTGCAATGACGCGACAGGTGCGCTGCGCCGCATCCGCCGCACGCCGCGCCATGCGAGCGAGCGAGGGGCCCATTTTCCCGCCCGCCCCCAACACCAACAGATCGCCCGACATTCGCTGCAGCGCTGAAACGGCTCGATCGGAGGGAGCGCTGAGCTGCGTATCGAGCGTGGAAACGTCCACGGGGACAATTGTGGTCGCAGAGAGGGTCAAGAAACGGCTCCGTGAAATTTGGCCGCCCAGCCTCGTTCTAACGGCAGATGTGAATGCAGTTCGCTGCCCGCAGACGGCAGGCTATGGTGAAACTTCGCTGAAATCAATGGCATAGGAAAAAAAACGTTGCAATCTAAATTCACTATTTGTATATTCCGACGCGGGCGGAGACTGCAGAGCGCATGGCATCAGCGCGTTGCCTATTAGCGTAACTGTCGAGCAACACCCCGGAGCGACGATGAGTACCTCCCACCCCCGCCCCACCTCGCCGCAGGCCGGACGACGCGATCTGATGGGCGCCGCGGTCTGTGGGGCCGCCGGCGTCTTGGCCATGACCGGACGCTCGGCATTTGCAGCAGTCCCCAGTGAGGAGCCCGCCGCAGACGGCTCCTTGGGCGCGCCGTTTACGAAGACCGCGCTGCGCCCCGCCGGTGCACCCTCGGCCGACGTGGGCTATTCGCCCGCGATTTTGGCGCAAGGCCAAAAGCTGTTGTTCATCTCGGGACAGGGGCCGGCCGATATCGAGGCCGATATGGAAACGCAAATTCGTCAAACGTTCGATCGTATCGGATTGCTGCTTGAGGCTGCCGGCGCCACATTCGCCAACGTCGTGATTATTCGCTCTTACTGGGTGCACATGCTCCGCGACGTCGAGATCTTTCGTAAAGTTCGCAAGGACTACTTGGTCGAACCCTACCCTGCGTCGACTGCCGTCGGCACTCCCGAATTGGCCATTCCTGGCTTAGAACTCGAAATCGAGGCGGTGGCTATTTTGTGAGACCGTGACTGTCAGTTTGCGTCCGTTTTGCTGCGACCTCCGGTCGCAGCCGACTTGGTTCAACCTTCCACTCCGGCGAAACGATGCCTTCTTCAATGGGAGTGACCCGACGTGAATTTGCCCGGGCCTCGCTTGCCTTGGCGGGGATCGCGCTCGTGCCCAAGTTGCTCCCGGCGGCGGAGCCCATGACGGAGGGGCTGTTCGACGTCCATCTGCACCTCTCTCAGGCGTGGTACGGGCCGGAACATGGACCGATTAGCGCTCGTCAGCTCCTCGCCTGGATGGACGCGCATGGCGTGGCGCAAGCCGCCGTCCTGCCGTTGGTTTCCCCAGAAGCGTTCTGGTATCCGGTGACGACGGAGTACGTCTTAGAAGAAACCGCCGCGCACCGCGATCGATTGTTGCCATTTTGCGCCGTCGATCCGCGGACGCTCGCCAGTCACCTTCCGCAGAAGAAAGACGTCGTCGATCTCTTGAAACGTTACCAAGACGCCGGCGCTGTCGGCTTCGGCGAGCACAAGCCGAATTTACCGATCGACGACCCGCTCAACATGCGGCTCTATGAGGCATGCAGCGACGTCGGGCTGCCGCTACTCTTCCACCTCGACAATTTAGCGAACATCGACGAGCCGGGTTTGCCGGGGCTAGCGCGCGCCCTCGCAGCGTTTCCCCAGCTGACGTTCATCGGGCACGGCAAAGGTTGGTGGGCGTCCGTTTCCGGAGGTCTGACCAAAGCCGATCTGCATGTGGGGTATCCACGCGGCCACGTCATCCCCGGCGGCGCCATCGACGAACTGATGGATCGCTATCCGAACATTTACGGAGACCTTTCTTCCAGCGGGGCTCATGCCATGACGCGCGACCCCGCCTTTGGCCGCGAATTCCTCCACCGCCGAGCTGATCGCTTGCTGTTCGGCACCGATTACTACGACTTGACGCAGCGAGAATTTCCCCAGTTCTCGCTGTTCGACGAATTGAAGATTGACGCTGAAGTGCGCCGCAAGATCGGCGGCGCCAACGCCCGACGTCTCCTGGGCTAGTCTCCTGTCCCTATTACGTCCCTTAGCGAGTCCCGCCATGCCGCAGAAGCAGTACAGTGCCAGTCGTCGTGAGTTTCTCGCTTCGACGCTCGCCGGGACCGCCGCGATGGCGCTACGGGGCGACGCGATGGCAGCCGCGCCGACGCCGCCCTATCCAACCTACGATAAGGCGCAGATCGCCATTACGCTCGATCTGGAGATGGCGCGCAACTTTCCCAAGTGGGGCGACACGCAATGGGACTACGAGAAAGGAAATCTCAATCAGGCGGCTAAAGACTATACGGTCGCCGCGTGCCAGCGAGTGAAGGAGCGTGGCGGACGAATTCATACCTTCGTCGTCGGACAGGTCTTCGAACAAGAGAACGTCGACTGGCTGAAGCAGATTGCGGCAGAGGGTCACCCCATCGGCAATCACACGTACGACCACATTTACGTGCTCGCCCAATCGCCGGCGGAGCTACAGTATCGCTTCGCTCGCGCGCCATGGCTCATCGGCGGCCGCGAACTTCCAGACGTCATTCGCGAGAATATTGCGCTGACGAACGTCGCGCTCAAGGAACGCGTCGGCGTGGAAACCAACGGGTTCCGCACTCCCGGCGGCTTCGCCACGGGTTTGGAGAATCGCGAAGATATTCAGAACATTCTGCTTGGATTGGGATTTGACTGGGTCAGTTGCCGTTATCCGGCGCACGCTGGCATGGAAGATCTCTACGGCAGCGGGCGGAAACCTTCCCAGTTGGCATTCGACGAGATCTTGCGAGCGCAGGCGGAGTCGCAACCGGTCAGATATTCTACGGGATTGATCGACGTGCCCATGAGCCCCATCAGTGACATCGGGGCATTTCGCACAGGCCGCTGGGAACTCGCTTCGTTCTTAGAGGCGGTGGAACTAGGAGTTAACTGGGCCATCGAGAATCGAGCGGCGTTTGACTTTCTTGCCCATCCATCCTGCCTCGGAGTCGTTGATCGCGACCTTCAAGCGATCGACTTGATCTGTGACATCGTCGCCAAATCGGCCGACAAGGCCGAACTGGTGACGCTCGACGCCATCGTCGCCAAGGCCAAGCCGCAACTGTTGCCGGAGCGAAAGCCGTCGTGAATCCGTCGGGCTTTTCGTCGCGGAGCAACGACGTGCTCGTTCGGCGTGTGAAGCTCTCAACTTGACACTCAGGAGTAGTGATGAAGTACTGGCACCTAGCGCTCGCCGCGCTGCTGGCGATTCAAGGGTACGACGCCGACGCTGAAGAAGCGCCGGTCCGACAATATTCGAATAAGCTTACCAAACTCGATGATCCGGCTCCGCTGTTGGGCGATTACCCCGAGTTTGTGCAGCCGATCGAGGAAGTCACGCGTTACGAGGGCGAAACGCTGGTCGACGACGAAGGGGCTGACCTGGACGTGAGGGCATGGCGTTTCTCTTATAACGCTCGCGGCGTGATCGAAATGCCTAATCGGTTGCGCGCCGATCAGACGGCGGTGATCGTTGTTCACCCCTGGGGCATCGACGATGGTCAAGGTTGGAAAACTCCTGAACCAGCCGGCGTCGCCGACTTCTGCACGCCCGACAAGAACCACCTAGCAGGTCGCCATACGCGCGAAGTGATCGATCCGTTATTGAAACGTCTGCGACCTCAGGTGGCGCAGGTGATGTATAGTTTGCGCGGCGGAGAGTACCCCGTTCACAAGAAGCTTTACCGCTCGCTGCGCTACAATCCAACGGATGTCGAACGCGAAGAGGGGAAACGCGAGCAGCAAGCGATCCTGGCGGCGTTTGATTATCGGGGCCGTGACCTTCCCGAAACGCTGGAAGTGTCCGCCGACCGGCCCGTCGTCGACTATTTTAAGCAGTTCCCAGGCCTTCAATTTGGCCCCGACTTCGACAACGACGGCTTCTGGGAGATGCCGATTCCCGTTACGAGCGATATTACGATGGATCGGGACGACGTTGTCATTTACGACGACGACGGCTACCCCCCCTTGAAAGCATTTCTCCAAGCCAAGGGCGTGCGTCACATTCTCCTGGTGGGATACGCGACCGACATGTGTTTTAAGGCGACGACCGCCGGATACGACAACTTGTCGAAAGACTTCAACGTGTTTCTTGTGGGCGATGCAACACTCGCGACGTTTCCGGCCAATATGACTCCCCGGTACGCCACCAACGCTCATATCTCATTCGCGGCGCTGAATCAGCTCGTAACACAGTGCTCTTGGATCAAATTGAAGCCCATCGAAACGGCGCAGGCGGGACAATAGCGGGCTTGGCGGTAAGAGCAGCCGTCAGATTGGACGCCGCGAACGCTCCTGTCCCACCCGCGACGCGTCAGGAGTAGTCGCCAATGACAAGTGACTTGAAGCGATGGTCGTTTCTGGCAGCGCTATGCTGGTGCGCAGGCGTCGCGACCGGAGGCCGCGGGCAGACGCTGCTTGATGACGCGGCGACCCACCCGCTCATGCCTGGCGTCCGGTCCGCCGATCTCAATGATCCGAATTGGCCGCGAGCGATGCACGATCGACTGTCCACCGGCTTCTCGCCATTACCATGCAAGATGTCGGCAGCGCCGCGCATCATCGCGGAGATTGTCACCGCGGGAACATTGAACGGCATTCGCATCGTCGAAACGCCCAATCGCGAACCAAGAATTCTGCTAGATGACGGAAAACTGCGCTCTCTCAGCATCGATGGGCGCGAACTCTGGTCCCGATCATCAGCCGGATCAATGTTAGCTTGCGGCGATCTTCGTCAGAACGGCGGGCGGCACGCGTTGCTTGGCGCCGGCCGAACGTTGACGCTGATCAATCTTGAGTCGGGTGCAACGGAGTGGAGATTCGACTGCGACCCAGCGTACGCATCGGTGCAGTGGGCGTCCGTCGCTGACGTGTTGCCCGAACGCGCAGGGCAAGAGATCATGCTATTCCCAAACTATTCAGAGGAGGGAATGTTGATTAATTTGCCTCCAGAAGGCGAGCCATCAACCGTGTGGCGAGTTCAAGCCGTCGTCAGCGGCGATTTCAACGAACGCTACGATCATTACAACGGCGTTGTCGCACTGGACGACTCAATGCCCTCTCAACCGGTGGTCTGGAATATTCGCCGCCACCGCTGCCGCGGATTTGACGCTCGTACTGGCGAACTAATCAGTTCCGTCGTTTATGACGTGGGCGGCGCTCAGCGACGCAACTATGGGCCCGTCAAGATTGGCCGGGGCGCTGGCGATCAAAAGTTCGCTGGCGTTTTTGGAGAATCCGTCCAAATTCATGTTCATGCCATTCGCCTCCGCACAGACGGCGACAGCGAACTCGCTTGGCAGCATTTCTACGGAGAAGTCTATAAGGACGAGCCTGGAGTCGCTCTAGCCAGCCATGGACTCTTTGATTACGACGGCGACGGCATTGATGAAATGGCCTACTCGGTGCGCGATCCGGAGCAAAACTACCGATCGTTCGTTAGATTTCGCGCGATCGACACCGGCGCGATCAAGTTCGAGTTGGCTGATCATTGGGGAGCCCGAATCTTTCGAGGCGTTGGAGCAGAAAAATCGAACGGACTGCTCGCATTCCGCGCACCAAAGGGTGCAATGCCCAGCGGCGGCGAACTTTCCTGCTATCTTTTTCGCGATGGACAAGCGCCGCAATTGATCGCCTCGCTCCCGACGGTCGCTTCGTGTGGTCTCGCTTCGATCGAAGTCGCCGGAAACGCTGAACTTCTGTTCCGAGAGCCAGACGACCAAGGAGTGGATGGCATCTCCTGCTACACGATTCAGGCGGGGCAACTCGTCAAGAACGAGCGAACGGCGGCGGTCGGCATGGTATCGGAGTCGCTTGTTGGCGCGATTCACGCCGCGAAACGCGCGGACCGGATTTTTCTGCAGTGCGACGAGGGGGACTTGCGCGCGTTGGATTGGGAAGGCCACGTCAAGTGGACGACGCCGCTGCGTGGCGGTGCTGCGGCAACGATCGTTGCCGCCGATCTTGATCACGACCGCAGAGCCGAGCTGGTCGCGGCGACTCCAGATGCTCGCTTGCGCGTCTTCTCAATGAATGACAACGGCAGTACCGCTGAGCGCGCGTTTCCATCGCCGGTCTCCGCGATACGTTTGCGACAACCGGTCGTCTATGACCTTGACGGATCTGGCGACCTCGCGATCATCACTGCCGTCGACGATCGGCAGGGCCGACTGGCGATTCGAGCGCTCAAACCAGACGGCAGGACTGAGTGGGAGACGCCGCTGGACGTCACCGCTGAGCAGATCACGGAGGTTGTTCTCCATCCCGGACAATTCCTCGCCGCGAACCACGCGGCTGTCGCGGTCTCATTACAGGACGATCGCCGCGTGCACGAAGGAACGTACTTGCTAGATGGCGAGACCGGCGCATTTCTTTGGTCGAAACAGCATTATCGCGATGGGGCCATTTCAATGCCTTATCGGCCGAACGGCTTTCCGACCGCATACGATATCGACGGCGATGGCGCTGATGAGATCGGAATGGACCTGATGAGCTATATGGCTTACATCCGGGGCTGCGATGGCACATTCGCCTATATTCGTCCGACGCACAACATTTGCAGCGAGGGGGCCGTCTTCGCCGGTCACCTGTACAATACGTACTGCCCGCTATTTCGAACACCTGTGGAAACTCGGCCGCACTGGTTTGTTTCCGCCGGGTTCGGTCCGTTCGGCCTCATGAATCAAGACCCCGAAACAGGGGTGTGGAGCGAAGATCTCGACTACGACGTCCCTCCAAACATCGGCTTTATCGACGTTGACGGAGATGGCAGGCTCGAAGTCGGCTACGCGGCCCAGAACAGCAGCGAATTTGTCTGCCGCGATCTTTGGACGGGCGCGATTGAGTGGCGACTTGAGCTGCCGTTCGCTCCTAACAGCGGCTCGATAACAGCAGATTTCAACGGTGATGGACGCGGTGATTTTCTCTGCGGCCCATTCTGTATTGGCGTGAACGAGAAGCGTCAGGGCAAGCTACTCTGGCAAAGCCCAATCGGCCTGTCGCGGCCCATCATCGCTGATCTCAATGGCGACGGCATCGGCGAATTGGCTACCTCCCTTGCGGGGCGAATTGTCGTGCTGATAGGAGATAACAAATAGACTGGCGACGTGCTTCGGGTTCTGACACCATCACCATTAATCGTCGACTTCCTTTGGGATAATTCATTAATGCTGCGGCCAAGCGACGTCGCCGCTGCTCATATAAATCGTCTCCCGATTCGTGAACGGCTGCTGCTACTAATAGTCCGTAAGGAAGATCAATAGAAAGTTGAAGTTTCCGTCATTGTCTTGTATCGGCGAACGACCTGTTTGAAGCCGGCCACATGCTACACGCCTTTGAGAACTGAATCGGGCAGGATGGCTGGCTTTTTGATCGAGTAATCGTTCGAACGCCCGGCCGTCTGCGAGGATGTGCAGCTTGCCGAAGAACCGAGTTGTCCACTGTGACAGGCCTGCTTCAAACGGGCGATGAACTTGCCGCGAAATACGCGGCTGAGGATTCGCACCAAGCCGAAGGCTGGGCACATCGATTTGGTCGGCTGGCACCTGTCGGAGAACCGTCTGCCATCGTCCGCGGCATCAACCTGATCACGGTCGTCTGGTCCGACGGGGACCGATATGGAGTTGGATGAGCAGCCGATTGCCGCCGCCGGAACTGTCATCCAACAGCCAGGGTACGGCGAGATCAAAGCTTTTCGGACGGGCGCCTCAAACGGCGACGCGAGCATTGGGCAACCTACGACCTCGGCCCGGACGAAACCGCGCGACTTGTTTTCGCCAAACTCGCCTAGAGCCTGTTATGCACTTGAGAAGTAGTTCTGAAGCCCCAGGGCGAGTGCGGCGACCCAGTGCCAGGCTTTGAGAGTTTGGCCGAGTCGTTCGTAGTCACGCGCGAGTCGTCGAAATCGTCCGAGCCAGGCGAAGGTTCGTTCGACGACCCATCGTCTGGGGAGGAGGACGAATCCTCGCTTCGCCTCGGTATGCTTGACGACTTCCAGGCGTATCCCTTGTTCCTCGGCGTCTTGAGCGGCGTCTTGGCCCGTACAGCCCTGGTCGACGAAGGCGACTTGCACGCTCTGCTGGCAGACTTCTTGGACCTCGCGAGCCAATGCCGCGACTTGCGCTCGCTCGCTCTCATAGGCGGCATTGTCTTCGGCGCGGTCGCCGCCCTATTTCGCGGCGCTCGTGGATTTGCAATCGGCTTTACGGTCGGGGCAATACTGGTGCCGACCGCGATCATCGGATTGGCGATAATGTTCGTTCGATCGGGAGTTTTTGCGTCCCCGGGCTGAGTTCACCGGCCAGCTTTCGCCCCGCCCGCAACAGCGGGTATAGTGACGGGCGTTAAAATATCATCATGCAGTAAGGCAGATCCCTGCAGGCGCACCATGGCAGTGAGAATCGTCGGTCACAGTGAACAGTACGTTCGTCGCGTGACGTGCGGTCGTTGCAACGCAGTGTTAGAGTTTGCCAAGGGCGACGTGCTGACCGAGCCGCAATACGACGACGCCGATGAGTACGCTGGCGAACGGCGATGGATTGATTGCCCTAAATGCAACAGCCAAGTTGAGTTAACAGAGTAGCTTCTCGTTGACTAAGCAAACACCTCTCGCCGCCTTCGCCGCCCGCAGGGATGAGAGGGTGAGCGATCCCGGCTCCGGTGGTCGCCATCTCGAACGACGCCCCTTCGTTTGCTCCTTCAGCCGAGCCACTATCCGTTCGTGGATCTCGTCGTACTGACGACGCTCTTCACCGGTGGTCCCGGATACTTGCTGCCACCATCACCGTGGCGATACTGCTCTTCAGGAGTGCGTGGCTCGTTTCCCATGCCGGTGACGATCCACGGGCGCAGAAAACGGTAGTCCATCTGGCGAGTGGAGTACACAAAACGGACAAGAAACGGGAAGAGTGGCGGTCACAGGTGGCGGGATGTCTAATGGGACAACGCGCAACCCAGTTCGGCACCCTCTGCGATCTTAATGAGCTCAAATGGGTTAGATACTGTACGCCGACCAAACCGATCTAGGAGCTTGACCTCATCGCTCGAATCAATTTCTTCTTTCGCGACGATGCCTTTAATTGTTTCCCTGCGGAGACTTGGAATTCGCATTAAGAAGAAAGGCCACAATTCGTGAGATGTGTACGTCTTATCGGTGTCTGGAAATTCAGTGATCGTCCGGAGGCGTGACGACTTGAATTCATCGCAATACTTGAACGTCCACAAGCCCTGATCGAACGACAGTTCGCCAATTCGAGTTGGTCCGTAGAATAGCGCAAATCTGCTGTAGGCGTGACTGATCGGCGCAGGGGAAGTTTTTTCACCTTGCGGGTTGACCCATAGCTTCTTCAGCCTGCTCCACAACGCATCTCGCTTACTCATTGCATGTCTCCTTACGCCAATGCCTGGCGGTATAGTTCGTGCCTGCGTTTCAGGCATGTGCTAATCGCATACCGCCTAGTCGGGGTCATAAGGTGCTTGAATTCTTCTTCTAATATCGTAGCACACCGGTCAATGGCAGCGCTTTCCCCCAAAGATTCCAGGGGTTCTCTATATTCCGGGTAGGCTCGCCAAATCTCGTGGATTAGGCGGAAATGATCGATGCGATCAACGCCGTCCCAGCCAACTTGTGGGAAACTTTTGCGGATGTAAGCTTCGCGACTTGCTTCGCTTTCGCAGAACTTCGGCAGGTTCTTCTCATCCTGATTCCAGTAAAGTCCACGAGCACTGTCAAATACTGGAGCGAACCGAACTGGCCGCGATAGCGACACAGGCACGATGACGCCCCAATTCAAAGGGTGCCTGTCATTGTTCCCGGCGACCGCATCGAAGCCAAGCATCTTGACCAGCCCAATCATGAGGTGGTTCGCTTGCTCACCAAAGCTGTCGGCCATCGCTGCTAGCACGGTCTGGAATGTATAGAATTCTCGCTCTCTTCTAGTGTCCTCAATCGCTTTTACAAGTTCTTCATCAAGGTGACGTCGAAAAATCTCCAGGCCGTGCACGAGAGATTCCTTCGGAAGTTTGAGGAAAAACTTTGATAGGAATCGAACTTGGCCTGCGACAATCATCAGTTTCGATTCCGCGATGCAGATGCCAAGCGACTCGCCTACTCTTGTGAGAAAGTGTTCTGTAATCGACTCAACTGGGTAACGCTTGGAACCGACCTTTGCGATGTACTCTGGCCATCTTTGGCGTTTAGAGTTGGCATGCCCCGGGATGAATTCGCGAATCTTGATGATGCTTTTCGGCGCGTCCCCGTGGATGGATCGTGACTCTGGACTTTCAACTAAGTATCTGCCCTTTCGTAAAGAAGGGATGACCGCAGGCCAATTGGCTTGAAAGTCTGCAGCCTGTTTTATTGGTTCTTGCCTAACGTTCATTGCAATTTTTGTTTGGAAGTTGAGTTGAATGCAGCCCAATTTCCTTCGGCGCGATGCCAATTGCAAGCCGGTGAGAACACGACCGCACAGAATCGCCCGTGACGCGCTGCGAGCCGCAGGCGTGACCGTCGGCCACGTTTCGCGGGATAGCGCGAGGCGGGCGCTGAGGGGGCTGTGAGGAATGGCACGTAGATCTACGTAACTCGGTTCAGCATTTCACGTTTGAGTTCGTTCCTGGGTTTCATCATCCGATCGTATTTCTTCTGCCTGCGTTTTCTCTGTCGTGGCTCAAAGCGATCAGGCCGATTGGCGACTCGGTGTGTAGCGACAGCGTTGAGCAGCTTCTTGTAGAGATTTCGTCGGTGCGCCATGTCACGGTCACCGTGCGTGGCGATCAGCGGCTGAAACGCTTCCAGCGTTTGAACCGCTCCCTTGAAGCTGATGGTACGCGGTTCGATATGGTGCTCGTTGGCAGCCTGCGCGATGATGGTGCGAATGAGATTGTAAGCGAGGATGTGCGTCCAGATTTCCTTTCGCACCAGCTCTGGCGTCTTGCAACGCAAGATATCCATCTGCAGCGTTTGCTTGAGTGACCGCAGATCGAGCTCGGCATTCCACCGTGCACGATATAGTTCTGCCAAGTCGCTGGCCGAGACCGCCTCGGCGTCCAATAACGTTGAAACGACGATCATGCTTCGGCAGCGGAAGCCGGACTGCTGAATTCGCACGTGCGTTTCACGAATCGTGAGTTTCTCGGGAAGCAATTTAAGGGTTTGCCAATCGATCGAGCGAATGCGACCAGGGCGGCGCCACTCGACAACATGATCGTCCTTGCCTAAACGCTTACCGCGCCGGAAGTCGACTCTGCGGCAATGATGGACACGAGTGACCGTGTCGATGCCACGCTGCTTGAGCAGATAGATTTCGTGCCAGGCGCTCATGTAACGGTCGGCAAGCATAATGTCGCCCGAGCGCAACACTCCCCACAACTTGCGAAGCATTCCCATTTCGCTGTTGCCCTTGCCTGCGTAAGGGGTGATGGCCAGGTCAATCACGCCTCCACAGGAGAGTGAAAAGAAAGCCGCTATCCGCGCCAATGGAAATCCAAGGCCTGGCTGTTGTTGGGGAGGTTGCGGATAAACTCGTTGGTTGTCCGCAGTATCGGGCATCGACACGGTTGAGCCATCGTAGACCAGCACGCGGCGGCCTTTCCAAAGCCAACCTTGTTGGGCGCCTTCATCCAACACTTGTCCCGTTTTACGAGCCACTGCTGCAAAGAACTCTTCCGGTAATCGCTTCCTGGCTTGGCAGTACGCGCCCGTTTCTGCAGAGCAAGCTCGCTCGCCACGCGAGACGCGATGTGCGATCAAGCGAGCGACCGCGGCGCGGCAAGAATGATCACGACTCAACACTTGCCCGAGAAAGACCCACAGCGTCACTAGCGGCGAATAAATTCGATCCAGCCAGACGGCATCCAACGCTTTCAATGCTTGCGCTACCGTTCTCTCAGATAACGTATCGGTAAATGGCAGGTCTCCGTCCTGCAGGAACTGACGCCGCAGAAAATTCGCCTGTTGACGAAACCGTCCGTGATTACAGGATCGCATTCTAGGCCTCCTTGCCGGTGATGGATGTGTGGAAACTCCATCTAGGCAAGAGAGGCCTTTTTCATCTATAGCAATTCAGAGCAACAACTTACGTGAGAACTACGTGCCATTCATCACTCCCACCTTGATCAGCTCAACCATGATCGACTTGGTTGTAAGCACTGGCATGGATGGGAAGAGCTTCCCAATTCGCTTTAGTGCAGTCCTGTCGTCGATGGCAATTGCATGGCCGCGATTGGCGGCAACGGCGATGGCCGAGCATTCGCCCACGCCAAGGCCCGTGCTGGCAAGATTCGCAAAAAGTCCGACTTCAATCAGGTCGGTGACAGAAATCTCCGTCAGCTCCCCAGCATTGAGGGCTTGGCCGAGCCGCTGCAACTGCTCGTCGTAGTGCTCGGTCACCTCGCTACGCACATGATCTGTGATCACGAATTGCTTCCCGGGCAGAGAGGTCAGGAGGCAAATCTTATCGACAGCCAGGAAATTCACGAGCAAGCTCGTGTCCGTGATGACTATGATTTGGTCCGCCATGACCCTGCCTGAAAAATGCGAATGGCTAAGCCGCCTCAGCCAGGGCCAAGAGTTTTTTTGCTGGAATGCCAAGTAGAGAACTGAGATCTCTCAACTTGCCCTGAGAAATCTCCTCTCGGCGAAATGCTTCAAGCGCCAGATGCAGAACTTGGCTGACAATCTCGCGATCTGGCTTACGATTATCTTTCCCTTCCAAGTCTTCAAACTGTTCGAGAAGCTCCAAGTAACTCCGGCCGAACGTCTCCTTGTCACGGAGTTCTTCAAACTCCGTCGCGTTGACGATTGAAAGGCTCTTCAATCGAAAAACCGTTGCGAGATAACTCACTCCAAAGTGATGTGCGAGCGCGGCTACGTCTTCAAAGGTCAGTTCTTGCGAGCCTGGAGATGCCCGTCTCTGACCTCGTACCTCGTCGCCGTCTCCTTCAGAAGAAGGATCGTAGACGGTCTGCTCAACGAGGCTTGGGCCAGCCTTCGCTCTTGCATTGAGAAATGCCCAAACTCCGGTGCGCGGCAATAGAAAGGACGCTGCAAATGCGTTCGCGCGAACTTCACACAAATCCGCGCGATTCTGCTCTAGCGATACAGTGACTGAATTATCCCGGTCCAGCAGGGAATGAGCATACTCGTGTGCGTAAGAGAATCGCTTTCTCGCGCGTCCGTGATCATAGTTAACCAGGATGCAAAGGCCGATGGACGAGTGTCGTAGAAACAGTCCTGACATTTGGTCCGGTAACCTCGCTCCAGACGCCCATATGCTTTGCGTCTTGATGAGATCCGACATGTCTGGAATCGGATTGTGCCCAAGTCCCAACCTTCTTCGCTCTTGCTCGGCGACGAATGCTCCTTGCTCGACCGCTTCCATGATCTTCTGCGGATGCGGCATTGGATAGGTTGGCAAGCTTGCCTGTGATGGGCGGTCCAGACATTGCTCAAGCTGAACGCCTTCCCGACAGATGGCGACGTATCGGGCGATCTCTTCTTGCCATTCAGGATGGTCGTTTACGCTTTCCGCGGCGCGGAAGAGCGCAACGAGCACGTCCTCTTCCTTAGAGGGGGGCGCGTCCTCAAAGAAGCTCGCGATCGTGCGCCGGTAGAGATCGGCGAGCTTTGCCAATTCAAGCGTGCTTACGGCCCGGTTCGCACCCTCGAATTGCGCGACGGCGCTTCGTGGCACCCCAAGCGCAGTGGCAACAGACTCCTGCGTCAAACCGGACGCAGCTCGGGCATCTTTTAGCCGTGCAGCAAGTTTCTCCTGATCGATACTCATAGCTCCCCTCCTATGGGCGTAACTCTAGCGCCGCCCCTCATCGGGGCTTGCCATGCCACGCCATCCACCGCAAGGCATTGTCTCATAATCGACAGCAATTATCAAGAACTTGACTTTCTTGTTCGTTAATCGAACAATGAAATATAGGCCCAAAAGCCGCCGGATTGAGGCCGGACAGGTGAAACCACGTACTTGTGGGATCTCCTGGCCTGCTTCAAATACGAGAAATGAGCAAGTCCGGCGCCGCGAGATAGCCGTTTTTTCTTAGGAGTGACTAATGCCCAAGGTAACTTTCTACCCCCTCGGCAATGCTGACTCGACGCTGATCGACCTGACCAACGGCGAGAAAATCCTCTTCGACTACGCCAATCGGCGGAACCCGGAAGACAAGGACGACAAGCGAGCAGACCTGCCCGCAGAACTGCGGCTCGACCTCGGATCGCGCGACTATTACGACGTGGTCGCCTTCACTCATCTCGATCAAGACCATTACGACGGCATGACCGACTTCTTTTATCTGGACCATGACACGGCCTATCAGGGGAAGGTCGATGGCAAGGCCCGGATCAAGATGAACACGATGTGGGTGCCGGCGGCGGTGATCACCGAAGAGATGAAAGAAGAGGAATCGAAGGTCGTCCAGGCCGAAGCGCGTTACCGGCTCAAGCAGAAAAAGGGCATCCGCATTTTCTCCCTTCCTGAACGGCTGGAGGGGTGGCTCAAAGAGAACGGCATGAAGCTCGACGACGTTCGGCACCTAATTACCGATGCTGGCCAGCTCGCGCCTGAGTTCAACCTCGATGAGCATGGCGTCGAATTCTTCGTGCATAGCCCGTTCGCCACCCGCCAGGACGATTGCGACCTGGAAGTTCGCAACGACGACGCGATCGTGATGCAAGCAACCTTTCGGGTCGACGGTGTCGAGACGAAGCTGCTCCTGTTCGCGGACATCAATTACGACGTCATCGACGATATCGTGAAGCAGACCTGTGTGACCGCCATTCCAAAAACGTAGCGCCCGGCAGGAGGTCTGGCGCCCAGCTTCTGTAGCGCACAACCGTGCATTGTTTCGAATTTGCGACACTGGGATGATCGTGGCAGCCGGCCGCAGGCCGGTTGCCGTCACTGAT
>JBGSMO010000157.1:0-10374 GCA_041740115.1 Pirellulales bacterium | reverse complement strand
GTCCGCCTGACGCAGCTTCTCGATAATCTGGTCCGTCGTGTGTCGCGTCTTCTTCATCTCAAGAATCCTCCAAAACCGGGGACCGCCCGGACGGGATTCTCTCATCTACGCTGGCTCAGTTTGAGGGGGGAAGACCACTGCCTCGTTTCACGGCACATACCTGCCTCATTTCCCTGTAGGCGGGGCTCCATTGCTGTCTCGCTTCACCGTAAGAGTCTGTCTCGTTTCACTCTACCAAGCTTCCGGCAACGGAACGCTCCTCCAACGACGGCGTTTCGTGTTTCCTGTCTCGATTCACTGTAGCGAGCGATGAGGCGAGGTTGCGAACGGCGGCAAACGCTGTCTCGATTCACCGTAGTCAGGTTCTGTTCTCTGCACGCTTTCCCTCTAGGGGAATTGCGTAGGGCCAGTTCCGCATTCTCCGTGAGCAGTCTTTCTCAATCAATCGGCAAGCATGAAAGCATGTCAGCAAGCTTGCAGGCATCCCATGAAGAAAGCCTGCTATTCGTCTTGAAAACAGACAGTCCGGCAGCCTTTCCAGCAGGCCTGCTGGAAAGATAGCCGCCATGCCAGCCGGCCAGCCAGAAAAAAAGCAGGTCGGCAAAAAAACATGCTTGTCAGCTTGCCGGCTTTCGTGCGACTGTCGACGCATGATGATCGTTTGCGCCAATTCTAAAGGGGGCGTCGGCAAGAGCACCCTCGCCGTCCACCTCGCCGTCTGGCTCCATGACCGTGGTTTTAGAACCGCGTTATTGGACGCCGACAAACAACGTTCGAGTTCCGAGTGGATCGCCGAGGCGGAACCGCAAATCACGGTTCGGGTCGCAAACACCCCCGAAGAATGCGTCTTAAGCGTTCAAGAATTACTCCAGAGCCACGATTTTGTGGTAGGGGACGCTCCCGGCGGGCTCGAAGACCTGAGTCGCACCTTGCTGATCCTCGCCGATTTGGCGATTTTTCCCATTTCGCCTTCGATCCTCGATGTGCGCTCGGTCGCAGGGGCCACCGAAGTCCTCCGGTACGCCCAGGCGATCCGCGGCGGGAAGCCCGAGGGGCGGCTCGTGCTGAACAAGATGAAGACCCGCGGCGCCATTAGTCGGCAGCTTCGCGAGGCGGCGCCGAACCTGGGATTGCAAGTGGCGTCGAACGTCATTCGTGATTTACAGATTTATTGCGATGCGCCCCAACAGGGAACGGTCGTCTCGCGATTTGGACGCAAGGGAGGAATCGCCGCCGCCGAAACGGATGCGTTATTCGAGGAACTTGTCGGCGACGACATCAAACAATTGCAATTGAAACAGGGAGGCATCGTAGAAAATGGCTGAGAAAAGATCCTTAGGAGAGGCGATGACGCTGTCGCCCGAAAAACTAGCGTTCATTCAGGGTGGGGCCGAACGGCCGGCTGAGGCGATCCGGAAAGAGAGAGGGCCAGGAAGACCGCCGAAGGCCAAGACCATCGAGATGCAGCTTCCCAGCCAACCCAACGTGTCGGAAGCAGCGTCAGCAGAGAAGCGTAGCGGTCAAACGCCGTCAGCCGGAGCCTTCGATGGCTCAGGCGAGACGGAGCGCAAGCGAAAGCGGCGACCGACGTCGCGAAGCGAAGCGCCCGCCGCGAGCGAGGTGTTGTCACTCGTGCTGGTGCCGCTGACGACGCGACTTCAGCACAAGACGGCGCAGGCGCTCCGGCGGGCCTATTTGGAACAACGACTGCGGCACATGAAGCCCGATACGCAACAGGAAATCGTCGAGGAAGCGCTTCTCGATTGGTTGGAGAGAAACGACTACCTATAACTCCAGTCGCCGCGGAACTCCGTCACTGCGGCGATCGCGTTGTTCATGGCTGGAGATGAATGCGGTTCCGTAAACCTCTTCCTTCCAGGCGCCGCTCTCTGTCGGGAGATATCGTTTGCCGGCGTCTTTCTAGGACCTCGCGCAGTCTCCTATTCACTGGACACTTCGCCGATGGAGCGAGTCGTCTCGATCGGGTGTCGTCAGTTGTCGCTCTCTGGCAATCGGCGGCAACGCGCTAGCGCGCGGTTCCCCTCATTGGCTTCGCCGCCTCGTAAAATAGTACGTCTGCCGGAGGACGAACCGGGCCATGAGCGCCGTCGGCAAGCCCTCAACATTTATTTGAGTAGCGTTTTCAGTCGTGATATGGTTCGGACGATAGCTCGCCGAACTTGCGACTGCCGACTTTCGCCGCGGCAGTGGCCAGCCCGAAGCGATGCACGCGAGCTTGAGGGTTTTTGTTGATGTTTTCGCGTGCGGTTATGTTGAAAAGGAGCCACATGATGGCTACGGCAACGACGAGTCCGAAGAAGCAGAAACCGGTCTGGACGAAGAGGGGGTTTCCGTTGACGGTCGCGGTCTTTCAGTTCCCCAGCGGAACGATCGATGCGCCGCCGAATTTTAGCGTGAAGCTCACTCGATCGTTCAGACGGGACGAGACGTCGCAGTGGGAAACCACTGACTATCTCAGCGCCAGCGATTTGCTGCGAGGCGCCAAGCTGCTTGAAGCCGCCGACGCTTTTGTTCAATCGCGTCTGGAAGCCGACTACCAAAGTCGTAAGGCGGAGAAGAACGAAGTCGATCAGAGCGACAACTTCTAACGTCACGATTGCCTCGACCCTTTTTTTGCCCCACGATCTTGTGCATCGCTGGGGCTCTTTTTTTATTGACCGATAAGATGTTCGCCGCACGAAACAAGCTGGATGAAGAACGCCGACTCCCGGCGCGAGAGCTGCTTAGCCAAGTGGCGTCGGCGTACTTTCGCCGCGGCTGGTCGTTCATTCCGCTCATGGGAAAACGGCCCGCCGTCCGGCGTTGGAAAGAGTTTCAACTTCGGTTGCCGACGGCGGAAGAAGCGTCAGCGTGGTTTGCCGATCCAGCCTTCACTGGAGTGGGCGTCGTCACGGGAAAGCTTTCGGGACTTGTCGTCGTTGATTGCGATACGCCCGAAGATGCGGCGTATTGGCGGGACGGCTTTCCATCCTCGCCCCTCTGTGTCAAGACCGGAGGGGGCGGCCTCCACGTCTATTACCAAGCGCCCGAGAATCTCGGCGTTGGCAACCGCGTGAAGATTCATCGCCGACTGATCGATGTCCGCGGCGAGGGGGGATATGTCGCGGCGCCTCCTTCGCGGCATCCAAGTGGACATCGGTACGCCTGGACAGCAGATGTCATCGATCTCGATCAGCCGCTGCCGGCGTTTGATCCTGCTTGGCTCGTCGATCCCCGGCAGCCCGCCCCCTCGTTGGCTTCGGATCTCCCTACGTCCGCCGTTCGTCATGTCGTGGCCTACATTCGTCGCATTCAGGCGACCTCCGGCGAAGGAGGGCATAACGCCACCTTTCGGGCGGCGTGCAAACTTCGCGACGCGGGGCTTTCGCCAACGGAAGCGCTCTCGATCTTGGGTGAGTGGAATGCAACCAACGCTCATCCGCCGTGGAGCGAGAAAGAATTGATTCACAAAATTCAATCCGCCTTTAGCGTGCTGACCAGGTAGGGGGAGGGAGGCCCAACGCAGCGCGCGAAGCGGGGGTTACTCGTTTGGCGTACCATCCTCTCTGTTGGTAGGACTATGGGCAGTAAACACGATAGAAGAGTATTTAAATCATGAACGACGAACTCATTGACCTGCTGACTCGCCGCGTGCGAGTGATGACCTTAGCGCAGATTGCCAACGCGTTGTGCGGCGGCGGCGCCGATGCCGAGGCGCTAGCGAGAGAGCTTGAAGAGGAGGGGATGATCGAGCGCCAAACGGTGTTGGCCAGACCGGCGCTGCCGTGTACCAGTCCGGTGCTGGTCTGGCGGCCAGGAGACGAGCTCCCCGCGTTTGGAAAAACGGCCTATCGCTTGAAGGCGAGGTGGCGCAAACCGGTCGAGCCGACCGAGATCGTCCAGGCAAGTCAAAAGGCTGCCAGACGCTACGGCGGCTATTTGGGCGGACGCTGGCCGCGGGCGAGCGAGACGACTCACGACGTGAATTTGGCTGGAGTGTTTCTCTGGCATCGGGAGCATCGTCCCGAAGATGTAGCCTCCTGGGTTCCCGAAGCGCAGCTCTATGCTGAAGGACGGGGTTTGCGCAGTCGACTTCCCGACGCCGTGATTCGCCGCGGCGGAACGGAAGTGCGCTTCATCGAGTTTGGAGGCTCCTACGGCAAACAAAAGCTCGCGGCGTTCCACACTGAGATGCAACACCTTCCTTACGAGATTTGGTGACCTGATGACTGTCGAAGATTTAGGCGAGCGGCCACAGCGCGACGAGGCGATTCTCGCCCATGTCGAGCTTTACCGGCTCACGATCGCGCCGGCCGTGGAGCGGCTCTACTTTCCGGAAGAAAATTTTCCGGGCCAAGGGCGACAGCGAGCCGCCGACGCTCTTGCTGTCCTCGTTCGTCTCGGGAAACTTGTCGCCCGCAAGTTTCCCCAAGCGCGGGGAAGTTCGATCGGCGAAACCTACTACGTCCTGCCGCCAAACAAGTCGTCCAAGAAGTCGAGCGACGCCCAGGGGGTGAATTTTGATTTGCAGACGCTCTGGCTTTGCGCCCTTTCAGAGACTCGCTCCTATCGACTCTCGCTAAGCGAGACTCGGGAGCTATTTCCGACGCCGCCTCACCATCATGTGCGGCATGTCATCGCCGACATGGGGGATGGACCGTTCGTCTCGCGGATCTACCCTTCGTCGGTCGACGTCAGCGCCACCGTCGCAAACTTAAAAAAGTTCATCAACGAGGCTCGCTCCAAGCATCGGCTCGGCGATTGGATCGACTCCGGGGATTACGGCTTTTGCGTCTTGGCGGATCATCCCCAGAAGGTCGAGGGAGTCGCCGCGGCCGTCACCTCTAAACGCCAAGGGGCGGGGGCGCTGGCCGATCTGGCCCGCATCGAAGTCGCTTTGGCGCCGACCGCAAGCAACGTTTCTCAGGCAGTGAGCGAGCTATGACCCTGGGTTTTTACCAGCATCCCTTTTTCGGACAGGCGCCGGTCGCAGTGCGGCCAGAGCCGGGTCCTGACGATCTAATTCTTGGCGTTCGCGTCGACGACGAGAAGGGAGCGGGCGGCGGCAATGCGGGAGACGCCGTGTTTGTGACGCGTGATCTCTTAAAGCAAGGGCATGTTCATGTCCGCGGGCGCACAAGATCGGGGAAGACGTCGCTCATGCTGTCCCCGCTGGCGCTCAAGCTCATGGAAGAATACGAGTTGTCGTGGACCGACAGCCAGGGCCAATCGCATGCGGAGACCGAGCGCGACGCGATTTTTGTGTTCGACCTTGGCGGCGATCTCGCACTTTTTAACGCCGTGAGGAAGAAGGCCAAGACGCTTGGCCGGACGTTTAGCTACTTCTCGCTCGATCCCAAATGTTCCCACTACTTCGATCCGTTTCAGAGCGTCAAAAGCGACGAGTTGCGGGTGATCCGAATCTGCAACCTCTTGGTCGAGGCGATGCACCTGGACTACGGTTTGGTGTACGGCGGCAGCTACTACACGCAGCGGAACTTGGCAGGACTGCTGCGCGTCGCTGACCGGGCCGTGCAGGCTCGGCAAGCAGGAAGAACTACCGGCCTTCGCGACATTGCCGAGTACCTTGATTCGCACCGCGAGAAGGACGAGGACTCGATTCGCATGGCATTCATGTTTCTGCTGCGCTACGAACAGTTGATGCCGGCGGCGGGAGACGTCAATGTGATCGATCTGGCCCGTGCAATTACGGAGCGTCACGTCGTGTACTTTTTTACGCCGACGATGGGGGAGGCCTCGACGGCCAGGCAGCTTGCTGGTCTTGGGCTCTACACGACGGTGAATGCGGCGATGCAACTTGCTTCCCAGCGGCCGGCAGCGGATCGTGATCGACCGCTGCCGCACTGTTGGGTGTTCTGCGACGAGTTTCAGGAGATCGCTGGGCGAGCGTTCTCAGCCCTCTTGGCGCAGGCGTCGAAGTTTGGGCTGTCGCTCATACTTGCCAATCAGACGACGACTCAGCTGGAATCGAAGGAGCTGTCAATCGCCGACATCGTCCGCGACAACACGCTGGCGAAGATTTACTTCACCGTCACGGGCAAGCGCGACATCGATGAGTTGCAGACGTTTAGCGGTGAGGACCGCGATTTGCTCTACAGCAAAAGCACGACGCCGATGCAGTTGAGTCTTACTGGTGCCAAGGAAGGGGAGGCGGAGTATATCACCTCGACGTTGCGGAAGAATGAGATTCTTGACGCCAGCGCCACGTTTGGACAGGCGTTTGCCATCATCGACGATGGGCGAGGGCACCGTGAGCCGGCGCGCATCCAATGCTCGCATGCTTTTCCATTTGAACAGTATCGCAAGCTCCGCAACACGCCGCTCAAAGAGGTATTCCATCCGGACGCCGGCCCCGGATCTGAGCATCCAGATGCTCCTCGAGAAATGCTTTGGCAGCGAATCCGTCATCAACCGTTGACAAAAGAGCGATCACAACGAGTCGCGAAGCTTGAAGAGCTTTTGTTGACGAAGCGCGCCGTAGAAGATGGTGGCGGGGGCTCGGCCCGATTGTTGTTTTAACTTTGACAACGGTCGTCAACCTAGGGCATAGCACTCAACTTGACGGCGGCGACTTGCGAATGGCCCTACAAACATCAACATCGTTTTCGCGAAATCAAGATTCCAAGTGACTTTGTTAGGATCGGTTCCCACGACCCGACTTACCACTTCGTCCGCATTAAGTTGGAAGGCGATTCTCCAAATTCGATGCGCCGCCAAAATGGCCAGCAGCCAGGCGGATGCGCGCAAACTGCTGGAGGGTGCGAACGGGTAACTCCACATGGCAAGTATTAGCGCCGTCGAACAGCGCTAATACTATATAGCTTTCTCGGAATGCCCCATGAGGTGTTGGATTGGTTTCGCCGCCTTACCGGTCGGTGACACGACATCCAAAAGACTCTAATCATTGGCGGACGAGCTCCCAGCCAATTCGGACCAACCAAGGCGATGGAAGATCGAAAAACGGCGTGAAACGGCCGGCGGTGGAATTTACCGGCGTCTTCTTCCGTCCAATCATCGTTGGGGCCAGCTAAAAGTGAGCCCCAACGATGACAGGCCGACAAAGGCAGGATTTCGGTCAAACGTGCAGGCCTTGGCTGACGCGCAGAAGCAAGATCGTCCATGTGGAGAGACTCCACAGCATCTTGAACGGAGAGATTGATGGTCTCCAAGAATGGCCTAAAAACTATTGGAGCAAGCCATTAGGCCTACGGCCCTCGGTAGATAATAATATGTTGCGAACTATTTTCCGGCGATTCAAGCCCCTCATTTCGCGGCATTTCCGACATCAGTTACGGCAACAAGTGCAGCGCTGCCGCTCGCCTTCGCTCCTCGACTCGCCGTCGCTCATTGATGTTCTTCTTCAAGTTCGCGATGGCGTCATCTTCCGTCAGACCTTGTGTCGGGACGCCGAGAAATGCGCAGAGCGGCGTCAGATAAGGGACAGGTTGAGGCGATTCTTTTCGAGGCCAAAGGATAATGGATACAGGACTCGGTTTTTCCTCTGGACTGATAGGCAGCGGCGATTCCGTGTCGTCCGCAGATCGGCTTAGCGGTGCAGTAAGGTACGCTCCGCTGACGAGAAGCAGGATCCCGATTATTTTCTGAAAGCGATCGGGCATAAGTTCCCACCCGTAGTTCATTCAAGAGCGAACGCGTCGGCCAGTCAAGCGACGCAATTCAACACTGCCCGGCTTACCTGATATGCAAAGATGCAAGTCATAGCATCCGCAGCGAAAAATGGCGGCTCCAAAGCCGTGGTTACTCTCGTTCACCATGCCGCGTGGCGCTGCACGACTCACTCCACAGCCGCCCACCCGCGCACGAGCCCGTGTCTTCCTGATCCTCGATCGTCCACCATGGCGACTCGCGCAAGTCGACGGAAGCCGGCAGAGCCGCTACAGCACCAAGGGCCCCGCCCCCGATTGCTTCGTCATAGGTCCAGTCATTTTCTGTGCCGACAGATGAGATGATATTGCAAATGCGCCGCGCGGGCGTAACCGTACAGCCTTTGCCCGATCGGCCGGATGATTTCTTTGCGTTCGTAGCGGCTTTTTCCTGACGGTTCGCTTTTTGGCCATCCTAAGTCTCCTTCCGCTATGCGTGACAACTGACAAAAAGAATGCCGAGAGATGAGACCCGCGGCGTCACCATTTCTAGCTCCGTCACAGCTGCAGAGACGCCGGGCCGCGACAGACGCCGCTTCAAACCACCGTCTCGTGCCATCGTAGTGGTCAAATTACTGGAATTGCAATCCATTGGCAGCTGATTTCTTGGTTTTTCTCCGTGAATGAAGCGCAAAGCACCACCAGCGGTGTTGTGTTTTTCACACAACGGTCTTAAATGCCCGCTACCACCGCCATTTGCCAAATGATGGGCCATCGAAGATAACCATCGCGATAGGAGCCGAGCCTGGGCCGACGCCGAGTCCATTCGTCGTCTCGCGAGACATTTCCAACCTGCACCGTCACTTGCGCATAAGCAGCGGATAATGAATGCCAGTAGAATGCGTCGAAGCAGCGCCCATTCGCCGTTACGATATTGAGCCGGTTCCGTGAAGTTCAATGCTCTGTGGGAAAGATGCCGTGGCGCGATTGCACCGCGCCATATCTTGTGGAAATATGTTATTTGACTCGCCAGATAAAGGGAGTTGGTGACCTTGTAATTTAGTACTGGTAGCCTGCCGATACAACACGCCAGCAGACGATCTAGGCATCTCGTTGGGCACTTATCCCTGTTGCCCCCTCTGCCCAATCCGCCGCTAGCACATAGGAATTCTCCAGAGAACGCAAGTCTAACGACCATCTAGTCGATCATGACCGTACTCTTCTAGAGGCCGCACCTGGCCGGCATCGGATTCTGGCCATCTGAAAATGGCTATGTTTAAGGCTGTCCAATGCAAGCAAGACTCTGTTACCTCGCGGCTTTCACGCTGGTCGTCCTGATCGGGTGCAGCTCGATGAGTTCCACCATGCTCACTCGGGACGAGGGCAATAACTTTTGGACGCGCAAGGGCGGGCTCAAAGGCGTGCCCATCACGCTCAAGGTGCCCACGCATGTGCAGCTTACGGTGTTCGAGCGGTATTTCATGGTGGACGACGGCAAAGGATGCACATACCGCCTTAAGCTGCCCTATGCGGTCCGCGATTTCTCCCAGGAGTTCCTCTACAGCGAAAAGATATTCACTGTCGACTTCAAACGTCCCGCGGCTGGGTCGTACGACCTGAACCTCGATCTGACAGACGACCAATACATTCAGAAGCTCCAACATGACGTCACGGATAATACAATTGACCAAGTGAGTGCGCTCGTCAAAAGCCTAATGCCCAACGGGTTGCGGGCCCAAACTGCCAGCGGTCTCGAAAAGCACTACTACGAGATTCAATCTGTCGTGGCGGTGGGCATGTTTGAGATCGACGCTCCTGACTTCGAGGAACAAATGACGGCATTCGTCAACTGTCACCTCAACCAAGCGCATGACGCCTGGGTCGTCCCTCCCGGCGTGACTTCCGTACACCGTGCCCATCTCATTGCAGGCCAGGCGTCACTGAACGTATACGAAGGTCCTGCCGTCCCTGGATGCGCTCCGGCCGCAGAATCGCCCGTGCCGGAATCGCCCGTGCCGGAAACGGTTGTACGAGAAACGGTTGTGCCGGAATTGGTTGTGCCGGAGCCAATTGTACTGGATCCACTCACCAACCCGACAGAGTGAAATGGGGCCTTGTCCACTCATGATCACGCTCGCCCGAATTACTATGGCTTACTCATGTCACTGGCCGATCGTGGTCACGTCCCTTCTGTCGTTGTGCATTGGCTGCACGTCGGTGGAATCAACCATGGTCACGCGCGACGAGTCCAACCAGGTATGGGAACGGCATAACTGCCTCAATGGCATTCCCATTACGCTCAAGGTTCCCACTCACGTGAAACTGTACGCTTTTCATAAGCATTATCTGGGCTTAACGCCGGCTAAGGAGAACGAAAAGCAGCGCGTGGTCCCGGTCGACCTGGATGTCGTCGTGCGCGACTTCGCTTATGAATTGATGTACACGGACAAAGTCTTCGTCGTCGACTTCGCTCGCCCAGCGGCGGGATCATCGAAACTAGGGGTCAACATGACCGAAGAGCAATACATTGACGACATTCAGCACAAAATCGTCGACGAGAGCATCGAAGACGTTACAGGACTTCTCGGAGCCTTCACCGGACCCAAGGGTGTGACCGCCATTCCAAAAACGTAGCGCCCGGCAGGAGGTCTGGCGCCCAGCTTCTGTAGCGCACAACCGTGCATTGTTTCGAATTTGCGACACTGGGATGATCGTGGCAGCCGGCCGCAGGCCGGTTGCCGTCACTGAT
>JBGSMO010000155.1:0-3924 GCA_041740115.1 Pirellulales bacterium | reverse complement strand
GCGCGCTCAGCAAGATGACGGCGGCCAAGCTGCTGGCCGCGGCGAACGTGGCGGCGTGCGGACTTCGCCGCCGCACGAGCAAGTAAATCGGCGCCGCCAGCGTCAGGAAGAGCGTGACTTGAATGGCGCACCAAAAGAGCGTGGCGTAGATCGCAGCCATCTTACTTTTTCTCCTTCAGAATGCCTTCGAGGAGCGCCCGCTCTTTGGCGGTGAGCCGTTTGGTTTCGACCAGCCGCAATAGCAGCTGCTCGCGCGAACCTTGGAAGACGCGGTCGACCAAGTTGCCGACGATGCTGCGGGAAACGTCTTCGAACGACCGCGCCGGCTTGTACGCGAAGGGGCGTTGATCGTTGGTCTGCACGAGAAATTCTTTGTCGAGCAAGATGCGCACCAAAGTAGCGACCGTGGTGTAGGCCAGCTCGCTGCCGGCGGCGGCGAGCCGCTGCTGGGCGTCGGCGGCGGTCAGTGGCGACTCGGCCGCCTCCCAAAAGACGTGCATCACATCAAGTTCGCGTTCAGTGAGATCAGAAGCTTTGGGTCGTGCCATCGATCGATCGCTCAACGAGTTATTTGGTTCACTAGATTTGGTTTTATAGTTTTCAATTCGGCGAGTCAAGCGATTTTCTTTTTTGAACCGCCAAGGACGCCAAGGAAGAAGAATTTTTGGAACCGCGGACGAGCATCGATGGACGCAGATAATTCTTATTGGCGTCTATCGGCGTTCATCCGCGGTTCCAAACTCTTCCTCGGTTCTTCGTCGTGCCCGTTGTGCCGTCGTGGTTCAACCTCCCCGCATTTTCCTTGGCGAACCTAACGTCCTTGGCGGTTCAATTCCTCTTCCCCTTCAAGCAGAAAAATCAAGCAACCGCCCGATTGGGTCGACGATTCCGCTCGTTCGCCGTAAACTTGCGGCAGCCTAGTTCCCCGCCTGTTTGCCCGCCGAAAGGATTCACCGCTGATGCCTGCCGTCGCTGAAGAACGCGTGTTGGTCGTCCCCACGAAGCGATTTCACCACTTGGGTCACTTCCAGGGGTTCACGGCGGAGATCGGAAAATACCTGCCAGCCCTGCTTGAGGGGGGCGACCTCGGCTATCGCCCGCGGGGCGAGATGGAGCAGGACCCGAGCTTCAAGCAACTGATTCCGTATGTGCTGTTTCGCTTTACCGACGCCGATAAGTCGGTCCACCTCTTTCAATACACCCGCGGCGGCGGGCAGGGAGAAAAGCGACTTCACGCGAAGCGCAGCGTCGGCGTCGGCGGACATATCTCCTCCGACGACGCCGCCAAGCAGGGGACGAACCACGACGTCTACCGCGAGGGGATGCTTCGCGAGTTGACCGAGGAAGTGATCATCGAGACGCAGTATCGCGAGAAGTGCGTCGGACTGATCAACGACGACGAAACGCCGGTCGGCAAAGTCCACCTCGGCGTCGTCCACATCTGCGACGTCGACAACCGGGGCGTCCGGCCGCGGGAAGAAGACATCCTCGACGCCGGCTTCCGACCGGTGAGCGAGATTCTGGCGGAGATCGACCGCTGCGAGACATGGTCGCAAATTGTGGTGAAGGCGTTGTTTGCCTAGCAGGTGGCGAGTACGCCGCCGATGCTGGATACTGGATGCTAGATGCTGGCGGGGACGCCGCATTCCACTATCCAGCCACTAGCACCTAGCATCCGTTGTTCCTCATGCCCTCCCCCTCCCCGATCTATATGGACAACCACGCCACGACGCGGGTCGACCCGCGGGTCGTCGAGGCGATGTTGCCTTACTTTACGGAGCAGTACGGCAACGCCGGGAGCGTCGGCCATGCGTTTGGCGAAGCGGCGCGCGAGGCGGTGGAGCAATCGCGCGCGTCGATCGCAACCGCAATCGGCGCGGAGCCGGAAGAGATCGTCTTCACCAGCGGCGCGACCGAAAGTAACAATCTCGCCATCCGCGGCATCGCCGAACGCGGCAAACGGCGCGGCGACCACCTGGTCAGCGTGCGTACGGAGCACAAGGCTGTGCTCGATCCGTTGGCCCGGCTGTCGCGTCGCGGCTACGAAGTGACGCTGCTCGACGTCGAGCCGCACGGCAGCCCTCGCGCCGGCTGGCTCGATCCACAACGCGTGGCCGACGCGCTGCGCGACGACACGGCATTGGTGAGCGTGATGCTCGCGAATAACGAGATCGGCTTAATTCAGCCGCTGGTCGAAATCGCGGCGATCTGCCGCCAACGCGGCGTCACGCTCCACTGCGACGCGACGCAGGCCGTGGGAAAGATTCCGGTCGACGTGCGGGAGTTAGGCGTCGACCTGATGAGCTTCACTGCGCACAAAATCCACGGCCCGAAGGGGGTCGGCGCCCTGTTCGTTCGGCGCAGCCGCCCGGCGGTGCGGCTGGAGGCGCAGATCACTGGCGGCGGTCAGCAGGACGGGCTGCGAAGCGGGACGCTGAATGTGGCGGGGATTGTGGGGTTCGGCATGGCGCTGCAATGCTGCTCGCTCGAACTCCCTGAGGAAATGAAGCGGCTGGCAGAACTGCGAAATCGGCTGTGGGAACTGCTCCGAAGCCGCATCTCGGGGATCGAATTGTGCGGTCCGTTATTGGATAAGCGAGCGGCGGGCGTGAGCCCGCTGCGGCTACCCGCTAATTTGGACATCGCGTTCGGCAACGTCGAAGGCGAAGCCCTCCTGCTGGCGATGAGGGATTTGGCGGTCAGCTCGGGGGCGGCTTGCAGCTCGACCGATCCGAGTCCGAGCCATGTCCTCCTGGCCCTGGGGCTTAGCGAGGACATGGCCCGCAGCACGCTCCGTTTCGGACTGGGGCGGTTCAACACGGCGGCGGAAGTCGAATCGGCGGCTGAAACGGTGGCGGCGGCCGTCGAGAGATTGCGGGGACTACGATAACGCGTCTTTTCCCGGCCGGGAAAGTGGTATAATGTTAGCGTTAGGGAGCGAGCGACCGGTTCGCGCGTGCCCTTCCAAATCGATCAATTATCGCCCAGCGGACGGGCGGCAAGTTACACCACAGTTTGCCCGGATAAGGCGTCCAACATGAGCATTGTCCTCACCGAAAAAGCGGCCCACGAAGTCAAGCGGATCATGGAAGCCCAGAAGTATGAGGACCACGTCCTGCGGGTCGGCGTCGCCGGCGGCGGCTGCAGCGGGTTCAGCTACGCTCTGGGATTCGCTAAGGATTACGACGAAGCGGTCGACGCGAAGTACGAATTTCACGGCGTCCCGGTCGTAGTCGACAAGAAGAGCGCCCTCTACCTCGATGGCACGACCGTCGATTTTTACGAGGGCATCGACCGCCGCGGGTTCACGTTCGATAACCCGAACGCCGTGAAGAGCTGCGGTTGCGGGAGTTCGTTCCAGGCCTAACGGCTTGGGGTGAATCAACTATTTGGAATTCTTGAATGAAGAGGCTCGTCCGGCTTGGGCGAGCCTCTTTTTTTTGCGCTGCGAAGCCGGGCGCTGACGCTTCCGGTTCGCTTTTTTGCTCGTCTCTCAAGCGAGTCGGTATAACCGGACTTGGATTGCCTAAAAACGCAAAAAGTGGCCGAATCTTCCCCCCGCTTGCCGCATATAGGTTCAGCCTGACATAGAGTTTTGATGTAGGGAGCGGAGGCTCCGCCCAAACTCCCGATCTACCCCTTCTCTTCTCCTCTTTTCATGTGACGTGTTCCCATGCTCCGCTTCATTCGACGCTTGGTGACGGAAGAAGACGGCCCTACCGCCGTTGAATACGCCGTCATGTTAGCGCTGATTGTCGGCGTCTGCTTCACGTCGATCAACGCCTGTGACCGCCATTCCAAAAACGTAGCGCCCGGCAGGAGGTCTGGCGCCCAGCTTCTGTAGCGCACAACCGTGCATTGTTTCGAATTTGCGACACTGGGATGATCGTGGCAGCCGGCCGCAGGCCGGTTGCCGTCACTGAT
>JBGSMO010000154.1:0-11272 GCA_041740115.1 Pirellulales bacterium | reverse complement strand
GGCTGCTGATTGCCATGGCGGCGGCCGTCGCGCTGCAGTCGGCGCTCTGCGGCGTCGGCCTCGCGCTGGAGGCGTCGCATCAAGCACTGTCGACGCAGGATTGGCTCTTCCTGCTCTTGCGGTGGTCGTTTGGGCTGATTGGCATCGTGATTCTGATCGTCCTGACCTGGAAGACGCTCGAAATCCCCAATACGCAAAGCGCCACCGGCATTCTTTACGTCGCCGTGATGGGCGTCTTTGTCGGCGAAACGATGTCGTTGCTACTGTCTGCCGAGTCGGCTTTCCCCGTATAATGGCGGTTTGCCCCTCTGGTCGGGGCAGCGGTCCCCGGCTCCCGTGTGCGCGATCGATGAACGTCACTTACGCCTGCAGTTCGTGCGACCATGCGGTTCGTCAGGAATTTGACGAACAGGCGACGACGCTCGCCTGCCCGGCGTGCCGACATGAGATCACGCTGCCGGAAGGCGCCGTGAGCGGCGAGCGCGTGCGGCGCTGTTTTGTTTGCCCGAGCCACGATCTCTACATGCGGAAAGATTTTCCGCAGCGTTTGGGAGTGCTGCTTGTGGGGGTCGGCATCGTGGGGAGCTCGATCGCGTGGTACAACGCGAATCTGCCATGGACGTTCGGGATTCTATTCGCGACGGCGCTGGCCGACCTGCTGCTGTTCATGTTTGTCGGCAACGCGCTGATGTGCTACCGCTGCGGCGCCCAGTACCGCGGCGTCGCCGAGATGGAGACGCACGGGCAGTTCAATTTGGAGACGCACGAGAAATATCGGCAGATCGCGGCGCGGACGAGTCAAATTGTCTCTTCGCCGCCTTCGTGAGGGAAAAGACTAACCACCAAGACACGAAGGCACGAAGAAAGCACTAAGTTGAGAGTGGTAACTAAGCTAGTCACTTCAGCTCATTCTCCCTGTTTTCAAGTCGTCATCACTCTTTGTTTTTCCTTCGTGCTTCCTTCGTGCTTCCTTCGTGTCTTTGTGCCTTAGTGGTTAGCCTTTAATCCGCAAATCGTCAGACTCCGCCGCGCTCGCCCTATGGACGCCGAACAGCTTCGCATCCGAGACGACCTGCGGGGGCAGCTGGAAGGTGACGTGCATTGCGACGACTTGTTCGTCCAGATGTATGCCAGCGATGCGAGCATCTTTGAGATCCCGCCGCTGGGAGTCGTCTTGCCGCGGCATCGCGACGATGTGGCCGCCGTGGTGCGTTACGCGGCGGAGCGCGGCATTCCGCTTTATCCGCGCGGCGCCGGCAGCGGGCTGGCGGGCGATTCGCTGGGGCGGGGAATCGTCGTCGATTTCTCGAAGCACATGCGGCGGATTATCGCGGTCGGCGACGACTACGCCGTCGTGCAGCCGGGCGTCGTCTTGGCTCTATTGAACGAGCGACTTGCCCGCACGGGGCGAATGTTCGGCCCCGATCCGGCCGGAATCGAAGTGACGACCCTCGGCAGCGTTGTGGCGCTCGACGCTTCGGGAAGTCGCTGGCCCGCCTACGGTTCGACGCGGAGCCATGTGCGGGAACTTGAAGTGGTGCTCGCCGACGGCCAGATCGCGGGGCTCTCGCAGCATGTGCCTAACTTCGACGCCGATCGCCGCGAACAGCCGGGCGAAGCGCTCGCCGCTGGCGTGACCGACATCATCGCACGGCACGAACACGCGATTGCCGAACGGCGGGTCCGCAGTTTGGTCGATCGCAGCGGCTACCACCTGCATAACCTTTGCAGCAGCAATCCCGCGGCCGGCGATGGGGCGATCGATCTAGCGCGGCTGTTGGTCGGCAGCGAGGGAACGCTCGCCCTGACGACCGAAATCACGCTCGCCACCGTGCCAATTCCACAACATACCGGCAGCATGGTGCTCTTCTTCACATCACTCTCGGCGGCAGCGCAAGCGGCGGCGGAGTTGTCGATGCACATGCTGCGGGCGTGCGATCTGATGGATCGCCGGCACCTTAGTCTCGCCCGCGAAATGGATCCGCGATACGAGTTCCTCATTCCAGCCGAGGCCGAAGCGGTGCTGCTGATCGAATGCGGCGGCGAGTCGGACGAGGAGGTGCGCGAGTGCCTGCGCGAGCTCGAGCGGCTGCTGGTCGATCAGCGCCGGCTGGCGTCGAGTTCGCACTTGGCGCTCGATCCGTACGACAGCCAAGTGCTATGGCATCTCGCCCGACACTATGTGCCGACGCTCTATCGTCTGCGCGGGTCGTCGCGGCCAGTGCCGTTCGTGGAGGACATCGCGGTCCCGCCGGCGGCGCTCCCCGGCTTTCTTCAGCGGGCGCTCGAGACGTTGCAGCGGCATCAGGTGACGGCGTCAATCTTCGGGCACGCAGCGCACGGCCAATTGCACATCCGGCCGTTCATTGATCTGACCAATCCCGAGGAAGTGCCGAAGCTGCGCGAGCTTGCCGAGGAGCTGTACGGCTACGCGTGGGAGGTTGGCGGCACGATCAGCGGCGAACATGCCGAGGGGTACAGCCGGACGCCCTATGCCGCGGGGCAACATGGTCCGCTGATGGCGGCGTTTCGCGAGGTGAAGGAACTGTTCGATCCCCGCGGAATTCTCAATCCAGGCAAAAAGATTCCCGCCGACGGCGTGCCGGCCGAGGCGCCGCTGCGGCGCGTGAACTATCCGCTGCTGGAGCGGATCGAAGTCGATGACAGCCCGCCTGCGACGTCGACGCCCCATACCAGTTCGAATCTGATCCAGTTGCAGCTTGATTGGCGTCCTGATGAAATGACGTACGCCGCGCGGATGTGCAACGGCTGCGGCGCCTGCCGGACGCAGAGCGAAGAGACGCGGATGTGTCCGACGTTTCGGCCGTCGCCGCGCGAAGAAGCGTCGCCGCGCGCGAAGGCGAATCTGGCGAGGGGGATTCTCACCGGCTCGCTGCCGGCGGGGATCGTGCTCGACGACGCGCTGAAAGAGGTCTGCGATCTCTGCATTCACTGCCACATGTGTCGGCTCGAATGCCCGGCGAACGTCGACGTGCCGAAGTTGATGGCCGAGGCGAAGGGTGCCTATGTCGCCGCGAATGGGCTGCGGCTGCACGACTGGTTCGTGACGAACATCGACGTCCTGTGCGGTTACGCGTCGCGGTTTCCGAATCTCGCGAACTGGGCGATTCGGAGTCGCCTCGCGCGGTGGGTGATCGAACGGACGCTCGGCATCGCGCAAGGGCGAAAGCTGCCGCGGTTCCAACGAGGGCCGTTCCTCGAATCGTCGACTCAGGAGAAGTACGCCAAGTCGAATCGCGATCCCGGCGAGAAGGTGCTGCTGTTCGTCGACACGTTCGCAAACTTCTGCGATCAGCAACTCGTGAAGGCGCTAGTGGCGGTGCTCGAGCACAACAACGTCGCGATCTACGTCCCCGAACGCCAGTACGAAGCGGGGATGCCGATGATTTCGCAAGGAGCGCTCGGGACGGCGCGGCTCTTGGCTGAGCGCAACGTGGCGATGCTCTCCGAAGCGGTGCGGCAGGGGTATACGATTGTGTCGACGGAGCCGTCGGCGATCTTGGCGCTGACGCGCGAGTACGCCCATCTGCTGGGCGACGATTCCGACGTGCGGCTGGTGGCCGAGAATGCGATGGAGGCGACGCAATACTTGTGGCGGCTCCACCAGAAGGGTCGGCTGCGGCTTGATTTCCAACCGCTCACGATGACGGTCGGCTATCACACCCCCTGTCATGTGAAGGCGTTGGAAGTCGGCGTGCCGAGCATCAATCTTTTGGGGTTGATCCCGCAGCTCGACGTCCGGTTGATTGAAAAGGGATGCAGCGGCGCCGCGGGGTTGTATGGCTTTCAGAAGAAGAATTATCGCACAAGTCTGCGGATTGGGTTGCCGCTGATCAATGAATTACGGACGGGGGGGTATCGCGTCGGCGTGACCGAATGCAGCACCTGTCGGATTCAGATGGAGCAGGGGGCCCCGATGGCGACGCTTCATCCAGTAAAACTGGTCGCCTTGGCGTATGGGTTGATGCCTGAACTGCAGAAGTTGATTGATAGTCCCGCGCAGGAACTGGTTGTAAGATGAAGCTGACGGTGAAACTGTTCGCCGCGGCTCGGGAATTGGCGGGCTGCGGCGAGATCGGGATTGAGTTGCCGACCGGCGCCACGGTAGGCGAACTGCGGGCCGGACTGGTTGTTGCCGCGCCGTCCCTGGCGGCGCTCGCCCAAAGCTCGATGGTGGCGGTGAACGAAGAATATGCGATCGATGCGACGTTGCTGCGGGAGAGTGACGTCGCGGCGTTGATTCCGCCAGTGAGCGGCGGGTAAAGATCGCGACCGTAAGTTGTGTTCCATGATTCAACTGACCGACAATCCGATCGACGCGCCGGCTCTCTTGCAGTCGGCTCAACAGCCGGAAGCGGGGGCGGTGGTCCTCTTTCTGGGGATCACGCGGCAGTTTACGAAAGGGCGTGAAACGGCGTCATTGAGTTACGAAGCCTATCGCGAAATGGCGGTGAAGGAACTAGAGCGACTCGAGCAGCAGGCGCGCGAGCGGTGGCTGCTCGTTGATTGCAGCATCGTTCACCGGTTGGGCGAGGTGCCGCTCGCCGAAGCGAGCGTGGCGATCGCCGTGAGCAGTCCCCACCGGGCCGACGCGTTCGAGGCGGGGCGGTGGTTGATCGATGCGCTGAAAGAATCAGTTCCGATTTGGAAGCAGGAGCATTGGGCGGATGGCGGCGCCGATTGGGTTCATCCGAATGGGCGGGACGCAACTCACGAGTGATCATGACGCCAAATGCAACCACCGCCGTAGGAAGCTCGTTGCCGCCGCTGGTCGACGGGTTCAGCCGTCGGCACACGAATCTGCGGATCAGCGTCACCGATCGCTGCAACATCCGCTGCTTTTACTGCATGCCGGCCGAGGGAGTCGTCTTTCGCCCGCGCGAAGAACTGCTTACGTTCGAGGAGATCGAACGATTCGTCCTCGCACTCGTGCCGCTGGGGATTGATAAGCTCCGCCTGACTGGCGGCGAGCCGTTAGTGCGAGCCGATTTGCCGACGCTGGTCGAACTGCTCGCGGCCATCCCCGGCGTGCGCGACATCGCGCTCACGACCAACGGCATGCTCCTCGATTCGCAGGCGGCCGCGCTGAAACAGGCGGGGCTGCGGCGGCTAAACATCAGCCTCGACACCCTCCGCGACGAAGTCTTCGAGCAGATCACGCGACGCCAGGGACTCGATCGCGTGCTGGCCGGCATTGCCGCGGCGCAGGACGCGGGCTTCGAAGAGATTCGCCTCAACGCCGTGGCCATTCGCGGGCTGACGGAGGAGGAAATCATTCCGCTGGCCGAATTTGCCCGCGAGCGCGGGCTCGAACTGCGGTTCATCGAGTTCATGCCGCTCGATGCGGAGCATCATTGGTCGAACGACCAACTCCTCACGGGGGCAGACATTCGGCGAGTCGTGGAGGGCCGCTGGGGGCCGCTCATCCCGGCTTGCCGGAGCAATCCGAGCCAGCCTGCCATCGACTTCGAGTTTGTCGATGGGCGGGGTTCGATCGGATTTATCAATCCGGTGAGCGAGCCGTTCTGCGGCGATTGCAATCGGCTCCGCTTGACGGCTGAGGGACAGGTGCGAAACTGCCTCTTCTCGACCGTCGAGTGGGACGCCCGCCGCGTCCTACGCGGGGGCGGGAGCGACGACGATTTGCGGGCCTTAGTCCGCGAATCGGTCGCCGCGAAGGCCGCCGCCCACGGCATCGGGCAGAGCGACTTCCATCAGCCCCAGCGGGCGATGTACCAAATCGGCGGGTAGTGCGAAAAAATAGTGTCATTCTGAGCGAAGCGAGGAATCTGGAAGCTCGTTTGGGATGCTAGATTCTTCGCTACGCTCAGAATGACAATGAATGAAACCACCATGCATCTCATGAGGAATCTCCCCGTGAAGTTTGTCGCCACAATCGCTTGCCTCGTCGCCATGAGCGTCGCCTCGTTCGCCGCCGCGGAAGTTGATCGCTCGCAGGTCGACCAGACGCCGCTCAAGTCGGTGAAGGTCGTCGAGGCCTTTCCGAAGCTGCAATGGCCAGACGAAGCGACCGGCGCCGATGAAGGGAAGCCGCAGGAACTGCGGCCCATCGTGGTGACTGGCGCTGGCGACGGCAGCAATCGCCTGTTCATCGCCACTCAGCCGGGCCGGATCCATGTGATTGAGAATGATCCGAACGCCGAGGAGATGAAGACGTTCCTCGACATTTCCGATCGACTCCACTACGCAGCGCCTGCGGAGAACGAAGAGGGTTTCCTCGGATTCGCGTTCCATCCGAAGTTCAAGGAGAACGGCGAGTTCTTCGTCTACTACACCAACGACTACAAGGAAGAGAAGGATCGCAAGTCGATCATCTCCCGCTTCCGCGTCTCGAAGGACGACCCCAACAAGGCCGATCCCGCGAGCGAGGAAATCGTCATGGAGATCCCGCAGCCCTACTGGAATCACAACGGCGGCACGATCGTCTTCGGCCCCGACGGCTACCTCTACGTCGGCATGGGCGACGGCGGCGCGGGCCGCGACCCGCACGGCAACGGCCAGAATCTCAACACGCTCCTCGGCAAGATTTTGCGGATCGACGTCGACCACAAAGACCCAGGCCTCAACTATGCCATTCCGCAGGACAACCCATTCGTCGGCCAGAAAGACGCCCGCGGCGAGAACTGGGCTTACGGCATTCGCAACATCTGGCGGATGGCGTTCGATCGCAAGACCGGCACGCTCTGGGCCGCCGACGTGGGCCAGGATTTGTGGGAAGAGATCGACATTATCGAAAAGGGGGGCAACTACGGCTGGAACCTTCGCGAAGGCTTCCACAAGTTCGGCGACAACGGCAGCGAACCGCGGGCCGACCTGATCGAGCCGGTGTGGGATTACCACCACGACCTCGGCAAGTCGATCACCGGCGGCAACGTCTACCGCGGCAAGAGCGCCCCCGAACTGGAAGGCGCCTACCTCTACGGCGATCTGACGACCGGCCAGGTTTATGCCCTGTGGTACGACGAGGCGGCCAAGCAGGTGACGGCCAACCGGTTGGTCCTGCAGAAGGGGACGCCGATCTTTACCTTTGGCGAAGACGATGATGGCGAGACGTACTTCTCGACGCAAGAGGGCGGTATTTATAAGTTCGAGTCGCAGTAAGTCAGGCTTTCTAGCCTGACAAGCAAAGGGGCCGCTGGCATCCTGCCAGTGTGAAGTGTCGAGCGAGTACCCACTTCCGAACTGGCAGGATGCCAGTGGCGCCCAGCTAGCCGTTCTCTCTCCAGAATGACGACAGGTGCCGCGTTGGCGACACGCGCGCCTGCATGGTCGAACGCTCATCGGCAGTGTGCGGCGCTATAATTCCCATAGTGGCGCCGATTCTCGCGAGTTGGCGCCCTGTTTGCGTATTAGCATTGCGCGCGAGTTTTCGTCGTTGACGACGAGCGCACGCCGCCTGCTCGCGGTGAACTTTCTGGCCGACCCACGATCGGCTTTCCCGCGCGTTCGCAATGCTTACAACGCTCCCGAGGAAGGGGGATAATGTCATGCTCGCCAAATCATTCACAATCATATTCAGTGGGCTGGTCGTCGCTACGACCGCTTCGCTAGTTTCAAAAGACGCATTCGGACAAGTCCCGGCGCAGCCACATGTGCCGGCGATCGCTCAGCCGCAAAATGGCCAGCCGCAGAACGCCCTGCCGGCGCCGAACGGCCAGGACGGAATGAAGGTCCTCGACCAGGGGCCGATCCACGAAGCCTTCGCCGAGGCGGTGGTGCTGGACAACCAACAGCCAATCACGGTCAAGCGCGAACCGCCCGAGCCAATTAACGAACTCGTCCCTGAGGTGCGGCCTGAGGGTGAGAACATCGAGTGGATCCCCGGTTACTGGATGTGGTCGGATCAGCAGAACGACTTCATTTGGGTGAGCGGCGTCTGGCGCGACACTCCTCCGGGACGTCGTTGGGTGCCGGGGAATTGGACGGCGCTCGACGCCGGCGACTTCCAGTGGGTGCCTGGCTTCTGGGCCGGCGAGCAAGTGCAAGAGGTGCAAATGCTGCCGTTGCCGCCGGAGACGGTGGAAGCGGGGCCCTCGAGCCCTGCTCCTGCTGCGAACTACTTCTGGGTTCCCGGCTGCTGGATGTGGAACAACGGCGCCTACGGCTGGCGGGCTGGCTACTGGTACGCTGGTCAGCAGAACTGGGTTTGGATTCCCGATCGCTACTGCTACACGCCGCGCGGCGTGATTTTCGTCTCGGGGTACTGGGACTACCTGCTCGCTTACCGCGGCTTGGCCTACGCCCCCGTTTGGTGGTCGCGGCCGGTCTGGGGAACTCCTGGCTGGGGCTATCGTCCGTACAACGCCATCAACTCCAGCCTGCTGCTGTCGGCGCTGTTCCTCAACCGTCATCACCACCACTATTACTTTGGGCATGGCAACTGGAACAACAACGGCAACTACCGCCCTTGGTGGAAAAACGGCGGCGGCCGCGGCTATGATCCGTTCTGCTCGTACCACCGGTGGCACGACGGCCGCAATCGCGACGACTGGGCGAACAATTATCGCCGTGACTTCGACCGCCATCAGCAAGAGTTCAATCGGCCCGGCAACGGTCCGCATCGGAACCAGCTGGTGACGCAAGCCGATCTGCGGCAGCGGCAGCAAATCGGCCAAGTGAAGCTGCAACATGTCTCGAAGCGCGACCTCGATCGTTCGCGGCAGCAGATCGATCAGTTCAAGAACATCCGCGACTCGCGGCTGCAGGTCCAGAATCGTTTTAAGGAAATGGGCGGCGGCAAGCTGACCGTCGACGATTTCAAGAACGGGAAGTTGAGTCAGCAAGGGCGCGAAGCGTTCGACCGCGCTCGCGATGGCAAACCAGGCGCAACCGTGGATCCCGGGAAGCTGGCGGGCGTCGTCGACCGTGACGTGATCCGCAACGGCGGCCGCAAGCTTGAAATTGGCGACGACCAGAATGCCGGTCGCGCAGCATTCAATTTGCCGCCGGTCGCTCGGACCACGGCAAAAGTCCCCGCGGACGGCGGCAACGCCGCGACGGGACCTAAGTTCATTGGAAATGGCCAAGGCGATGGCCAGCAAGGCGACCGTACGCTCCCCGGCGGAACAGTCCGCAGGAGCTCGATGAACGGCATGAAGTACGAAGACTTGCAGCGGCAGTTGCGCGGCGGCGGCGATCCGCCGACCGCCGGGAACGTCCGCCGTGAAACGCGGCCGGGTGTGATCGAAGCGCTGCCGAATGGGGGAGCCAGCGGAGGCGCCAACAACGGCAGCGAAATTATTCGCAGCGGCCGGACGCTCACGCCGGGCGGCCCGAACGGGAACCCTGAGGCGTTCCGCTCGCGCGGCGGCGTTGTCCGGTCGGAAGACTTGCGCCGGCAACTCAACCTCGACGGCAGTTCATCCTTCCCGCAGGGACAGGGACGAACCATGCCAGGCCGCGCGCGGATTGAGATGCCGCAAAACCAACTGCGGACGCCGGGGACTATCACGCGACCGCCCGAGATGCAGTACCGCTCGCGGAATCTGCAGGTCCCTGATGGCGGGCGATCGTCAGGGCAACCTCGCATGACTCCGGGGAGCGGCGGCCAGCCAAACTTCCAGGGAGTCCCGCGTGGCGGCGAATCGCGATCGTTCCGCAGCGCTCCGTCGTTCAACGGCGGCGGGGGCGGCGGCCAACCGATGATCCGCAGCCAGGGTGGCGGAGGGGGCGGCGCCGAGATGCGAAGCTTCCGTGGATCGTCTGGCGGTGGTGGAGGCCAGGGCGGCCAATCGATGATGCGGAGCCAAGGGGGCGGAGGCGGAAACGACGGGGGCGGAGGTCGCGGACGTGGACGGAGGTGAGGCGCCCCGCTATGCCTCAATTCGGTTCGCTTAGTCCAACGTGGCGCCGGACTGGTCGCTTAAGCGACCAGTCCGAACCCGGCGTGGGGCTTCGATCAAAATGGCGCCGGCTTAGTACCGGAGAATCGCATCGACCGTGAGCCGATTCTCCAGCACGTCGCGACGCTCGGTCAGCGGCAGCTCCCATGCAACGCCGACTTCAACGTGGCGGTTCGGTTTGTACTTGGCGCCGAACGCCCCGGTAACGATGTCGTTCCCCGCGACGCCGGTCGAACCGAAGTTGAACAGGTCACCCCCCTCGATGCCGGGGGCGAACGTGTTGTTGCCAGACTTCATCCAGTGGTACCAATTGTATTCGGTTAGCAGATACCACTTTTGCAGCACCTGGTAGTCGAAGTGGTTCGACCAATACCACATCTGGCTCTCTTCGCTGCTATCCGAGGGAAGGCGGAAGCCGGAGCCGCTGATGACGTGGCCGTAATCGAAAATCTCGGCGCCGCCGCTGAGGAAGAGGTGGAACTCGCCATCGCCGTTGCCCTGACGGGTACGGGGCGAGCCGGCGGGGATCTCGAAGGTGGCGCCGCCGCTTAACAGCCGCTGCGTCGCCGCGTCTGAGTAGAGCGTGTACTTCAACCCGGCGGCCACGTCGGCCCAGCCGTCGGCGATGACTGGATTCTGCGAGACGGCGTAGCCATCTTTCGTAGCGATGATCGACAGCCGCTCGGTGATACGGGCCCGCGCCTGAACGGCATAGACCTGGATATCGCCGCCGCCAGCCGCTAGCGGGACTTTGTGATTTAAGAAGATGGCGCGGGCTTCGGTCAGTTGGCGGGGATCTTCGAAGAAGACCGGGTTGGTCATTGGGCTGATGAAGCTGTCGAAGCAATGGTCCGACGGCATCACCAACCCGCAAAGAATGTTTGGCAGGCAGCAGGCGTCGGCGCAGCAAGCCTTCGACGAGCAGCCGGCGTCGTACGTCGAATCATCGACGTACACCTGATCGGCGATCGTCGTCGCGGTCTCGTACTCGTACGGGTTGAGCGTCGACTCGTTGCCGACGACCAGCGAGGGCATCGTCTCTTCAGCGGCGGCGATGAGCGGTAAGCCGAGCGCGAGGGCCGCGAAGGCGGCCGAGAGTTGAGCGTTCATCCTGAACGGTGTCCTGTAGGTCGTCCGTGTCGAACTGCCGGTCGCCAATCGGTTGGCAAAGAGACTCGGCGCGGCGCCCTGTCGCGCCCCTGAGTAGCTTCGGATAGAATCGCAATCGAAGGTGTAGAATTATGCGACTGTGACCGCCATTCCAAAAACGTAGCGCCCGGCAGGAGGTCTGGCGCCCAGCTTCTGTAGCGCACAACCGTGCATTGTTTCGAATTTGCGACACTGGGATGATCGTGGCAGCCGGCCGCAGGCCGGTTGCCGTCACTGAT
>JBGSMO010000153.1:0-18077 GCA_041740115.1 Pirellulales bacterium | reverse complement strand
ATCAGTGACGGCAACCGGCCTGCGGCCGGCTGCCACGATCATCCCAGTGTCGCAAATTCGAAACAATGCACGGTTGTGCGCTACAGAAGCTGGGCGCCAGACCTCCTGCCGGGCGCTACGTTTTTGGAATGGCGGTCACATGTCTCTCGATGCATTGCTCGCGGCAGTGCAGGAAATGTTAATCTCCGCCGCTAAACGTGACCTTCCAGGCCTCCACGCTGCCACGGAACGTGCGGCGGCGTTGGCCGCTATTGATCTTTAGCGCACTGCTAAGACGCATCCTGCGACGATGCGTGGCAGCGGGTCGCCACACGCTCCGTTTTCCAAGTAGCGAAGCGGGTGGCACAACGCGGGTGGAGCCGGTAGGCGTCCACCCATCTACCCGGCCAGTGTTTTCTGGCATCACACACGAAGTCCGGGGTCTGCGTTCGCACGCAGGCGACCCCACGGGAGCGCAATCCCGTGGGGACCGTACACATCTTTTGGCGCGGTTCCGCGCCGCAACGGGGAGGGCCCGAATCCATGCCCGGGCCCGTTCCCCACCGCAATCGAAACCAAGTGGCTGGACGTATCCCAGTCGCATGATTTAGCGGCAGTTGTCCGCGCTTACAAAAACTCTTTAGGAGAACGCTGAAATGTATTCCCGTGTAATGACCCTCTGGCAACCAAAATCCGGTGACGTTGAACAACACCTGTTCGCTGCAATCTTTGCTACGGGTGCGGCCTTAGAGACGGAGCCAAGCGATTCAAACCCGTCTAACCCATTTGCCGTGTGTGTTAGCGACGTGGTGGCGCGAGTGGGAATCAATCCCGCAACGATCCGCCTGCGAGAATTTTTCAACCCCTGGATTGAAAAGTACAATTCGGGCCTCATCGGATAAACACAGGGGTCGCCCATACCCTGTAGCGGCCGGGGTGACAGCCACCCCGGCCGCATCGCACAACTGGATGCCAGCTTCATTCCCTGGCAGACACGGAGCGGGTGGGGTTCGCCCCACCCGCATCGTACACAGGCCGGGTCGTTGTAGCCCGGCACGGAGACGAGATCAGTCGTCTTCAACTGGCCGACCCTGGATCGTTTTCAGTGCGGCAGCGGGCAATGGAGGGCGGGGTGAACCATCACCCCCGCCCTCCGCTTGCTCTTCTCTTTTCTCGAAAGGCAATCAGTGTTTGCAACCTATCAAGTGTCAGATACTCCCGTCCGAATTCAGGTCAACACGGATACTGAAATCCAAGTCTTGGGGACTAATGTCCGCATGAGGGACGACTCCGTCCCGCCAACAGCCAGCATTGGCTGGCAGATCAAAGCGGACTCGGTTTACCGTCATCGCACGTCCCCAACCGAGTTGCTAGTGGTTTCTGAGGGCGGTGAGTCGCCTGCCACTGTGAACGTCCTACTTAAGTGAGGCATCATGTTTCCATTCTCAGTACATCAAACGCCGGACGGTCTCTGGTCGGTAGCCACGGCGACGATGATCGTTTGCCACCTTGCCGACGAAATGACGGCAAAGGAACTCACCGCGAAGACGTTTGACCTTCCGGCGGCGCTGATCAATGAAGCGTTCGCCAATCCGGGAAGTGTTTTGACGTGGCGCGCAACGTGGCAGCAAGCCGTGGCGCACGAACTCCAAACCCTCTCCGAAACGGTGGAGGACTTAACCGACGCCACGGCGGAGGAACTGGCGGACCTTCAAGCGTCCGTAGAACTGTTGAACGAAGTCACGGCATTGCAGGCGCGGGAGCAGCGGCGAGCAGAGTTGCTGCGCGAACTTGCGGCCGAAGCGTTCCGGGCAGGTGCGAACCAGCAGCAGATACTTTCACGCTTGATCAAGCCACACACGCCTAAGCACATCCGCGACGCTCACGCATCGGTGGCCCCAACTTCGCGGCGCATCATTGAAATTCAACAAGAATTGAGGGACCTGGAATGAAGCATAGATTCAGAGGCACGGGACCTGCGCCGGACCTGGACTACAGGACTGGGGACTTCGTTTACAACGAACGTCGTGGCTACCTCTACATGAATGAGGCGGGCCACTGGTTACCGATGGTCGCCACCCCGGACCCTAGCGACAGAGGGCCCGCGGGTGCCGATGGACGGCCGGGACGTGACGGCGTCGATGGACGTTCGATCGTCGGTCCTGTCGGTCCCCGTGGGCGTGACGGAGCGAAGGGGGACAAAGGCGACAAGGGGGACAAGGGCGACCGCGGCTTCCGTGGCTACGAAGGTGGCAGCGGCATGATTATTAAACGCGAAGAATCCGCAGCAACGTTCACGGGCATCGCGGACAGCGTGATTGAAATCGGCCACGCGCTCTACGTTCCGTCAGACGGTCACATTGACCTTTCATTGGCGACGGGCTTCCCAGAGTCTCACACAATCGGAATTGCAACCACGTCGGGAGGGGTAGGGAGCGAGATTAAGTACCTCACGTCCGGACCAGTAACCAACCCGAACTGGGACCTGGAACCCGGAATGGCTTACTTCGTTGATCATGACATCCCCGGCGGGATAACGGCGACGGCTCCGAACGTCATCGGTGCCCACGTCGTGCTTGTGGGGATTGCCCTGACCCGCACTACGTTGTCTGTCCAGATAGCTTACTTGCTTGTCATTGGAAGCTAAGCTGCTGCCGTCCCGGGTTTTCTGTAGCCCCGGGGCGGCGGTTCAGCCGATACAGAAGCCGTTGGGTAGTCCTTTGCCTCACCAACAAAACGAAAACGCCCCCGGGAACCTGTCTCCCGGGGGCGTTTTTGCGTTGGCACGCTACAGCACCACGACCATCCCTAGCAACACAGCCACGATCGTCGTGGCAATCAAAGCCGAGCGAATCGTAAATCGTCTTGCTTGCAGTATCCCGACGCCGGCGAGGGCGAACACGAGGGCGGGATACCAGAGGGGGAAGTAGACGCCGATTTGTGAGGCCGGGCCGAACATTCCGTGGCGACGGTGTAGTGTGAGCAGACCATCATGCATCTCTCGTTTGCCCAAGTCGTGATACGCCCGGTTCTCGCCCGCGTTAAATGTTAAATGGCGGGACAAGTCTTCCGACAACACGGCAAATAAGACGGTGCCATAGTAAGTGTTTATATTCAACACTCGCGTTGAACCGATGGGCGGACGCAAATTGTGAATTTCCCACTTGGACATGCTCCGCCACCACAACGCCAGACACCCGACGCTAGCCGCAAGGCACAGAGCAGCCAGCGTGTAGCGGATGTACTTGGCCATTAGCGGGCATTATCGCCGATTCGGTTGGCGGTGAACACCGCGCATGAAAACGCCCCGGGAACCTGTCTCCGGGGGGGCGTTTTTGCGTTTCTAGCGGAACGATTTCTAGCTGGGGCAGATTGCATTCCCGCGCCGGCGGTTAGAATGCGGGGATGGCACAATATATCCTCCTCATCCAAGGCAATGCCACGAGCCTCGCCACTCCCGAAGAATGGGATTCATTCTTCACGGCGGCTGAGAAAGCTGGCGGGTTCGGTGGGGGCAGCGAGATAGGGCGTCGGACTCTCCTTGGCGACGCTGTTACAGCGCGTCCCACTGATCACATCGTTGGCTACATGCGATTCGACGTTGATGACAAACAACGGCTATTGGATCTGCTGCAAACCCACCCGGCCATCGTCCACGGGGCGTCGGCAGAGTTGTGCGAGATGCCTGAGTCCTGACCCGGGCCGGGGGATGTTGCGAGCGAATCGAATTTAGGTGCAACTCACCCTTTGGGTGCAAAGCTTATGTCGGGGCCTTTTGCGTTCGCGGACGTGGCCTAGCGGTATTCGGCAAAGGCCCGGTCAACGATCCGGAGTCGTGGCCGCTGGCAGTTAGCCACTATGCGGGCAATCTCGCGCTTCCGCGCATCCAATAGTTGCTGAATGCGAACGGCAAGGGCAGCACGGCGGTCGTTGGTGGACATTGGCAGGGCCTCCAAAATGGCCGAAGATGGCTGCTACACCGCTACACCGATTCGTTCGGATAAGCGGGGTAAGCGGCGACAAGAGAAGACGAATACCCGAGAAAAATCGGGTTTCGCGCGAATGTCTAGACGTTATTGCAGACTTTTAAGTCCAGAGCGTCTGCCATTCCGCCACTCGGCCCCAGGGCGCGGCGTACGCGACGCCGCCTTGCGGGCATTTGATCATTCGTGGATTTCGCGTGCAAGTCGGCCAGTTCGATCGCCGGTCGGCTGCGAGAGCCGTCTTGCCTCGAGGCCGCACGCGCTGTTTGTCATTCCCGACAGACCTTCCTTTGCTACTATAGGTCACGGCGGCCTGAGACGGTCTGCGCTCTACACAACGCGGGCCGAAGTTCGCGGATACGGCACGGACTAAAGCATCTTCGCGCGGCCACCGCCGCACTGCCCCTTTGGAATCGCATGGATAACGCGTTTGTCACCGGCAATGCCGCCATTCTCGCTACCCTCACCGGCATTTGTGCCTTTTACTTTTGGCTGGAAAAAGCGACGCGCTGGCGATTGTTTCAGTACGTGCCGCCGTTGGTTTTCATTTATCTGACGCCTGTCGTGCTGGCCAACAGCGGACATGTCTTGACCCATTGGCGAGGCGAGGTCGCCGGCGACGCGGCGAGCTCGACGATCCCGAATCTCCTACCCAGCACGTCGCCTGTCTACGATACGATCAGCGAATACGCCCTGCCGATGATGTTGGTGTTGATGCTGGTCAACGTCGACGTCGGCCGTGCGATTCGCGTCGTCGGCAAAGGCGTTGGCGTCCTGTTGGTCGGCACGTTGGGGGTCGTCGTCGGGGCGGTCGTCGGCTATGCAATCATGCGGAACTGGCTAGGCCCGGACGCCTGGAAGGCCTACGGCGCCCTCACCGGCAGTTGGGTGGGGGGAACCGGCAATCTCTTTGCCGTCGGCGATGCGCTGCAGGCCGATGGCACGACGATCGGACTGGCCGTGTTGGCGGACACGACGATCCTGTTGGTCTGGCTGCCGCTGCTCCTCGCTTCCAAGAAAGTCGCCGGTCGATTTGCCGAGTTCGCCCGCGTCGACGCCGAGCGGGTCGCTCGTCTTGACCAGGCGATCCTCGACGAAACCGATTCCGTCGAAGCGTCAAACTACCAAGAGTACCTGCTCCTCTTCTTCGCCGCCTTCGCCGTCACCGCAATTTCGCAAGGCGTCGTGGCGTGGATCTCCGGCGAGTTGGCTGAGCGGGAATTAGTCTGGCCGGTGCAGTTCAGCGCCGGCACTTGTAAAATCTTGCTGATTACGACCTTGGGGATTCTCCTCTCTTTCACACGCTTGCGCAACATTTCCGCCAGTCGGCATCTTGGCTTGGCGTTGGTCTTCATCTTCATGGCTCAAACTGGCGCTAGCGCCAATCTGGCGGAGGCGGCGCAGCAGGCCATTCCCTTCGTGGCAGGGGCCGCCATCTGCATTTCGATCCATGGAGTGTTTTGCTTGGCGGCGGCCAAATTCTTGCGCGTCGACATTCACACGGCTGCTATCGCCAGCGCGGCGAACATCGGCGGCATCGCCACGGCCTCTTGCGTTGCTGCTCATCACAAGGAAAGCATGATGCCTGCCGCCGTGCTGCTCGCCCTGTTGGGTTACGCCATCGGCAACTACGCCGGCCTGCTCACGGCCGCGATTTGCGAGAGCCTGTAGCCCCGAAGCTTATTAAGCTGCTTATCACCGGAGCTAAGGATGTACTGTATTCTTCTTCTGGTCCCCTCCCCCTTGAGGGGAGGGTTAGGGAGGGGTGTGGAAGTCGCGTACCAGGCGTCTACCCCCTCCCCAGCCCTCCCCTCAAGGGGGAGGGAGCCAGAGAAATTGTTTGTACTGGTTAGCAGTTGAACAAGCTTCGGCGCCGGGGCCTGCAGAACTGACAGCGATCTGCCGCCGCCTACAGCTGATCAGGCCGTTCTGCAATCGGCTGCCCCGCCCCGCTCGCGATCCGGTTGATCGCGTTAAGCTGCGCACAGGTGCTTGCCTCGACGGTATCCGTCGACGTCCCGCGGCCGCGGTATAACTGGCCGTTGTACTCCAGTTCGACCATCGCCTCGGCGACGGCGTCTTTGCCGCGGGTAGCGCTCTGCACGCGGTAGTCGCGTAAGACCGCCGTAATGCCGGTGAGCGTCTCGATCGCGTGGAACAACGCATCGAGCGGGCCGTCGCCGTAGGTTTCGGTCTGCTTCTGCTCTTCGTTGCCGCGACGAACGGTCAGCGTCACGGTGGGCGACTCGCCGCTCGAAGCCTTCACCTCGTAACCAACGAACTGCCAGGCGTCAAACACCTCGGCATTTCGTTGCTCGATCAGCGCGGCGATGTCGCCATCGTAGATTTCCTTCTTCTTGTCGGCCAGCTTCTTGAACGCCTCGAAGACCGAATCGAGATGTTCCGGCGTCAAGTGATAGCCAAGCGCCATAGCGCGATCAGCCAGGGCGGCGCGACCCGAGTGCTTGCCAAGCACCAAGTCGGTCTTCGTAAAGCCGACATCCTCCGGTCGCATGATTTCGTAGGTCGAACGCTCCTTGAGCATCCCATCCTGATGAATGCCCGCTTCGTGGGCGAAGGCGTTGCGGCCGACGATCGCCTTGTTTCGCTGGACGACCATGCCGGTGATGCCGGAGACGAGCCGGCTGGTCGGCACCAACCGGGGCGTGTTGATCCGCGTCGACGCTTGGTAGTAATCGTGCCGCGTGCGGAGGGCCATCACCACTTCTTCCAGCGAGCAGTTGCCGGCCCGTTCGCCGAGGCCGTTGATCGTGCACTCGACTTGGCCGGCGCCAGCCTCGATGGCCGACAGACTGTTCGCCACCGCGAGGCCGAGGTCGTTGTGGCAGTGAACGCTGATCACCGCCTTGTCGATGTTCGGCACGCGCTCGCGAAGATTGCGGATGACGCCGCCGTAGTGGGCCGGCGTCGCGTAGCCGACCGTGTCGGGGATGTTGACCGTGGTCGCCCCCGCGGCGATGGCCGCTTCGACGACGCGGCAGAGGAAGTCGGGCTCGGTGCGGGCGGCGTCTTCGGGCGAGAACTCGATGTTGTCGCACAGATTGCGGGCCCGCTTCACGCCGGCGATCGCCCGTTCGACAATCTCGTCCATCCCCATGCGCAGCTTGAACTCGCGATGGATGGCGCTGGTGGCGAGGAAGACATGGATCCGCGCATCGGGCGCCTCCTTGAGCGCTTCGCCGGCGCGATCGATGTCTTTCTCGTTGCAACGGGCAAGCCCGCAGATCGTGGCGCCGCGCACCGTTTGGGCGATGCGCCGCACCGATTCAAAATCGCCCGGCGACGCAATGGGGAAGCCTGCCTCGATCACGTCGACTCCCAGATCGACCAGCGCCTGCGCGACCTCGAGCTTTTCGTCGAGGTTCATGCTGCAGCCGGGCGATTGCTCGCCGTCGCGAAGCGTCGTGTCGAAAATGATGATGCGGCGCGCGTCGGTGGTGGACATGGCGGTTGGGGAATTAAGTGATGAAGTGAGTAGGTGAGTAAGTAGGTCACTGGACCCAGTGAACGTCATTCTGAGCGAAGCGAAGAATCTCGAAGCTCGTCTGGCGTGCTAGATTCTTCGCTTCGCTCAGAATGACGGTCCCATGGCGGCCGAACAGTCGATCAACAAAAAAACCCCGAAGCCGCAAGGCTTCAGGGTTCTGGCAATTCTCGCGATCAAGATGCAGACGAACCCTAAGCCTTGCCCCCGGCAAGTAGCAGTAGTAGCAGGCTGTTAAGGTTCAGAGCTAACATCGGCGTCTGTTTCGGTCGGTTCTTGTCGGCAGCGGTTCGGTGCCTCGACTCTGTTCTAGCTGACCCGCTGGCGAGGGTCAAGGTTCGGCGTCCTTGGTAGACCAATCCCCAATTATTGGGCGATGAAAAACCGCGAGTCGCTGCCGCCGGGGCCGATTTCGAACCGCACGCGCTTGGCGCAGCGCGGGCAGTGGCCGATGTATTCAGTTCCGGTCCGGTTGGCGTAAATCCGTGAGTAGACGTCGCAGCAGGCGAACTGCACCCCCAGATACCGCGATGATTCGCGACGGCCTTCAGTGGCCAATCCAGTTGGGGTCGGTACGGGACTGCTCAGGTCAAGAAGTTGGCCGTTCATGGCGGCGCCTCAATAGTAAAGAGTGACGTAGTTCTCAAACCAATCGCCAAATGCAGGCCTCAAAGCGTACGTCGTCCGCCGCTCTGCCGCAGCGTCAGTTTTTCCGCTAGCGCCGCTATCTCCGGCACGGCCGTTCTCATCGGACCGCTCAGCGGCCGACTTCACGCTAGCAGCGACCCGATTGCCTTGCGGCGCCAGCGTCGTTTTCCTACCATCCGCCGCCCGCGTCGATAGGCCGCGCAGCGAACGGCCGCGTTGAAAGTAGCTCGCTGCGAATCAGACCCGTAACGCCGTTTTTCTCGGCTAGCGTTCGTTTCATCATGTTCGTCGATTTTGAAGTCACTCATTGTTCTCGCCAATGCGGCGCCAGCGGCCGAACCCTCGCGCCGGGCGAGACCTACTTCTCGACGCTGCAGATGGAATCGGGCAAACCGGTGCGACGCGACTGCAGCGCGGAAGAGTGGCGCGGCGCTCCGGAAGGCGCCATTGCCTGGTGGAAAGCAGTCGTCCCGCGCGGCGACGCTTCGAAGCCGAAGCTCGCGCCGCAAGACGTGCTGCTGAACCTGTTCACGGAACTGGCCGAGCAGCCCGATGAAGCCGACTTTCGTTACGTGTTGAGCCTGCTGCTCATCCGGCGGCGGATTTTGAAGTTGGATGAAACGCGACGCGACGGGACGGGCGAGATCATGGTGCTGGAATGCCCGCGGCGCAACGAAACATTCGAGCTCAGAGCGACGACGCCTGACCCCATGCAAACCGAGCAGTTGCAGCAGCGCATGATTGAGCTGCTCTACGGCGGCGAGTGAAGGAGACTCTCGACATGCGGCAAGGCGAAATCAATATCAGCATCAAGCCGGCGCAAAGCGTGGCCAGCGCGGTAAGAGTTAGTTTGTTGCTGGGACTGGTGTTCTGCACCACCGGCGCCTCCTGCACCCGCACGATGCGCAGCCCGTTCGCCGCCTGGCAGCCGCCGGCGCCGCAGGTGCTGATGACCGGCTCTTCGCTCGATCAAGTGATCACGGCCGTCAACGCCAACGCGGCGCGCATCCAAAGCATTCAAACCAACAACGCGTCGATCACCGTCCCCGGGATGCCAGGCATTCCGCTTCTCGGCGGGAAGATCGCGGCGCAACGGCCCGGCCGCTTCCACTTAGTGGCCGGCACCGCGCTGACCGGCGATGAAGTCGACATGGGCTCGAACGACGAGCTCTTTTGGTTCTGGGTGAAACGGAACGAACCGCCGGCCCTCTTCTACGCCCGCCACACCCAATTCGCTGGCAGCGCCGCCCAGCGGCTGATGCCGATCGAACCGCAGTGGCTGCTCGATGCCATCGGCTTCACCGAGTTCCGCCCCGGCGACGTCCACAACGGGCCGACGGCCCTAGGCAACGGCAAGGTGGAGATCACCTCGGTGATGCAGACGCGCACGGGGCAATTGACCAAACGAACGGTCGTCGACGCGACCAGGGCGTGGGTGCTGGAGCAGCATGTCTACGACGCGCAAGGAACGCTCATCGCCAGCGCAGTTGCCAAGTCGCATAAATTTTACCAGCAGGCGAACATCTCGTTGCCCGACGACGTCGAAATCCGCATCCCCGCAAGCGACTTGTCGCTGTCGATCGAAATGGGAACGGTCGAGATCAACACGCTCGGCGAGAATCCGCAACTCTGGGCGATGCCGACGAAACCAGGCGTCCCGCTGACCGATCTCGGCGCCTCGCAGGCCAATGCCGCCACGCCGCGAATGGGCGATCAAATCACCGACGCCAATTGGTACGGTCCTGGTCCGGCGGTTGGGCAAGTTCAACCCGCGGGCGTGCCAATGAGCACTCCGGTCGCTCCCGCCACCGCAGGCTTAGCGACGATGGCGCCTCCCACGGCGGCGGCTCCACCCACGGGACCGGCGCCGCAGTTCATTCATCCTTCCGGAGTGGAACTGCCGGCCGCGGCGGTCGCGCAGCAACAGTCGCCGTATCCGGCCATGCAGCAACTCCCTGCCGCTGGCGTCACGGGCGCAGGTACGTTTACGCGTTAACGGATGCCCCTCTGGATTGGTAAGGCGAGCCCGCTGCGTGAGTTGCCGGGTGCGCGAATGCGCGGGTTCATCCGAGAGCTTACGCTCCCGGCTCGCCGGTGATTGAATGGACCGCCGTCACCGCCGCTTAGCGCCCACTCCAAATCCCGCGCTCCGCCTGCTTCGCCTCTTGCTGAGCCTTCCGCAACCGTTCCTTCTTCCGCGGACTGAAATCATACCCCAACGTCGCCCGCGCCAGCCCGGCTCGCACGAGTTCCTCATTGAGCAACCGCTCGCCGCTCCAAGCAAATGCCAAAAATCGACCATGATGGTCAACCGATTCGCCATCGACCTCGAACCGCATCTGGCCGTTAGCAGCCTGCACGAACTGCGTTGTGAACTCGCTTGCTTCGGGCCCCCACGGTTCCACTGGCGAATCGGGCTTCACCGTTTCCGGCGAGTCCACTCCCTGCAGCCGCACGCGGCGATGCCCGTCGATCAGCAGCGTGTCGCCGTCGACGACGCGCTCAACGCGATACACGCCCGGCGGCAATCCAATGCCTGGAGGGCTATTCCTGTTCGAAGGCTCTGTCCAATCGCCGCTCCACCAGCGGAAGAGCGCAAGGAGAACAACGCTGACGATCGCCGCCAACTCTCGCCAGTAAGAACGGCGATAGCGTCTCATGGGCTGCGGCGCGCCGAGTGAAAAGCTGGACGCACGGAGAAAAGACAAGTTGGTTGGCGCCAGCCAGGATGAGACGGCGATGAGCGGAGTCAGTTCTGGCTGAAGCCGAGTTCGTGTAGCGCCACCCGCCCCAGCGGATTCTTCACATAGGCGTTACGGCAGTTGCTGCAAAGGTCAAATCGCTTCTGCTGGTAGACGTCGTCGCTGATCCGTTCGTCGTCGACGTCGTCGAGTCGATCGAGAATATCTTGTATTTCTTGCAAATGGTCGTGCTCGTCGTCCGACTCGTCCTGCATCGGATCGAGCGCGGCGTAGACCTCGACGCGGACGACGTAACGCAACTCCTGTTCGGGATCGATCGGCCGTTTGCAGCAATCGCACGTGTAGTGAAGCATGACCAGCGTCCTCTGCGACAAGTTCGAAATCGACACGCTCCGTTCCGTTGAGCGCCCCTCAAGATTCATCCTAACGAGGGGACGAAGCGGCTCGCAAGATAATCCATTGATCTTTCTTGGAGGCAGCCGAGTCGATCGCAATCAAATTAAGAGCGGCGACGACAGCAACTGCATCGCGCGGCCATCATCGAAATGCGCGAACCCCATCCTTGCGGGAGCCCTCTCTTCCGGCAAATGCCGTGCCCAATGTGTGATTTGTGCGATTTCGCATTGAGCTTGCAACCTCGATTAGTATCTCTCTGCAAGGGCGCAAACTGCCGGTCATTGATGCCGCAGGTGTTCCCCGCAGCAGAGGAACGAATGCAGTATCGTGGGCCAACGCCGCCGTGAAATCGCGCATTCCAAGCTAGTTTTGCGGAAATGGGGGGACTAGAATACAAGGGACGCCACTCGCTGCCGTCGACTAGCTTCGCATCGGACTCATCTTTCGATGTTAGTTCAGTCGCCGCTTCGACGGCGCGACTTTGGTCTCGGGTCCCGGACGCTGCCGCGTCCCGCCTGGCAGCGCCTCCTTCACACGCCGTTAGCGCTCGCAGCCTAAATTCTGGGCAACGATCGCAGCGAAGAAGCGCACGGTTCGCCTAGCCGCGATCGCGTGAGCCTCTCCGCTCGGGGTGTAGGCGGGAATGGCCCTGTCGTCGGCAGTCGGCGGCTTATCAGTTGGGGAGACTAACGCGAATGTCGACCGTCGAAGCGAGCGGATTGAACGCCAGCGTCCTCGTTCTCAACCGGCATTACATCGCCGTCCACGTGATCAACGTGCGGCGCGCCGTCGGGCTGCTGGTCAATGCTCTGGCCGAAGTGATTCACATCGAGGATGGCCAGTATTCCAATCACGACTTCGAGTCGTGGCGGGAAATCAGCGAACTGCGCGCGATGTTCAAAGAGCGCTCTCCCCATGAGGATTGGATTCGCAGCGTCAACTTCGAAGTCTGCGTGCCGCGCGTCTTGCGCTTGCTCCACTACGATCGCCTGCCGAAGCAGCAAGTACGGCTCAATCGGCGGAACATCTTCGCTCGCGACGCCAACCTCTGCCAATACTGCGGCAAGAAGTTCCCGACTAGCGAGCTAAGTCTTGATCACGTCTTGCCAACCTGCCGCGGCGGCGGCGCAAGCTGGGAGAACCTGGTCTGCGCCTGCGTTCGCTGCAACGTTCGCAAGGGCGGCCGCACGCCGCAAGAAGCGGGGATGAAGCTGATTCAAAAGCCGGTCCGCCCAAAACGCAGCCCGATGCTGACGATCAAGCTCGGCAATCCGAAGTACGCCAGCTGGAAGAACTTCCTCGACAGCGCGTACTGGACGGTTGATTTGAAGTAGAGACTCGTGAGTCGGCGGCCACAATGCAGCCCCTGGCTCCGCCAGGGGGTCGGCCACCATTCCAATAGTCGGCGCCCCTCGTACTGCTACCCCCTGGCGAAGCCAGGGGCTGCGAATGGTGGCTTCAATAAAGAAGGCCTTCGACATCACGCTGTCGAAGGCCTTTTGAATTATCAACACGAAGCGAACTTGCAAGCGTGAGGGATCAACCCTCGGCAAGCGGCTCTTTCTTCTCCGTGATGACCGGGCACTGCGGCGCCATTTCGGCGTTCAGCTCAATAAAGCCCTTCCACTCTTCCGGCACGTTGTCTTCGTGGAAGATCGCCTCGACGGGGCACTCCGGCACGCACGCTTCGCAGTCGATGCATTCGTCGGGGTGGATATACAAAATCTGCTCACCCTCGTAGAAGCACTCGACCGGGCACACCACCACGCAGTCGGTATATTTGCAGGCGAAGCAAGGCTCGCACACAACGTGGGTCATCGTCGGAATTCTCCTTCTATCGCGCAACGCGAATGGGTGGACTGGCAGCGGGACTGGGCGTTTCAGCCCTCAATGCAACATCCTGTCCGTGCATCGGACAGGTGTTGTATCGTAGCACTCCCGCCAAACGGCCGACAAGTATTGATGAGCGAACGAGTTTCGGCCGCGCCGACCAAGTCGCCGCGGCAATCTTAGATTCGGCAAAAAGCAGCGTCAACCCGAGGAAAACCTTGCCCAATCGGACGTTCCCTCGCGATTTCCGCGACTTTTGCCCCCTTCAGCTCGTCAGTAATGGCGACTTTGTCTTGCTCCGCGCTTCCCCGCTATCTAAAATCCAATGGAGCGGTCGCGACCCGTAGCGCTATTCGCTCACAAGGCCAGGAGCTGTGGGGCTCAACCGAGAAGGTGGTGAATCGACGTGGCGCTTTCCGACATCGACCGCAATCTGCTGGAACGCTGCCTCGCTCGCAAACCGCGAGCGTGGGAAGACTTCGTTGATCGCTTCACCGGCCTCGTGATTCACGTCGTGAATCACACCGCTCGCTGTCGGTCGATCATGCTCAGTTCGGCAGATCGCGAAGATCTTACGGCCGACGTGCTGCTGGCCATCGTTCGCGACGACCTCGCCGTCCTCCGGCATTTCCGCGGCAAGAGCAGTCTGGCGACCTACCTGACGGTCGTGGCCCGCCGCATTGTCGTCCGGAAATTGGTCGAATCGCGTGCGGCAACCTCGCTTGGCGCCGCTGCTGACGCGGTCGCCGACGGAGCCTCGAGCGAACAACGGATGACCGATCGCGAAGAGGTTGAGCAACTCATGGAGCAACTCGACGACAGCGAAGCGGCCGTCGTGCGGATGTATCACCTCGAAGGGAAGACCTACCAGGAGATCAGCCGCACCACGGGAATGCCGACCAACAGCGTCGGCCCCATGCTGACTCGCGCTCGCGCGAAGCTTCGCAACGCCGGCGCTCGGTAGTTTAGTTAGAATCCTGGCCCGCGCAGATCAATCGTGCCGCTTGGCCAATTGCCGCCGCCGGGGTATCTCATCACGACCTCGTCCCAGAAGGGGCACGTCTTCGGTCCGTCGCCCAGCGAGTTGATGATCGGATTCTGCACCGGCACGGCGCCAAGCTTCTCATAGAACCCGCGCACCAAGTGGTTTGTCTGGAACAACGCGAACGGAAAGTCGCCCGCGTCGACCAGGCCGAACGCCGCCCGCACCACTAATTCGCCTAGCCCGCGGCCGCGCATCGCCGCATCGCTGCAGACGCGGGCCAAACCTCCAATCACCATCTCGCCTTGCGTCGTTCGAATCTCGCGCGGCAACATCGCTGCGTGAGCAATCACGCGATTGTCCTCAACCACGACCAACGACCGCGGCGCCAGTCCGGGCCGGCCGCGAAACTCGCGCGACAAGGCGAGTTGCTGCTCCGCGCGATCGGCGACGGTGAGATGCGGCTTCGGCCAGACTTGAGCGATCAGATCGCCAATTTGCTTGGCCTGGGCCGGAGTGAAGTTGCGCACGTCCCAGATTTCGACGGGCATGGCGGCAATCACGGTGGACTATCCTCGTAGCGAGCTGGAGTGCGTTACCCTAACAAAGGGTACGTTACGCCTCCAAGCGAGGATCGCGCCGGGGACTGAATTTGGCCCCTCTCGGGGCGACTTCTATAGATGTTTTCGCCGATTCATGGCGCCTAGTCTGGGGCCAAAATCGGCCCGATCGCATCGAACGGTAAAACTCCGACCATCGGTCACTCTTCGCCGAGGGCCTCTTTGATCAACGGCGCTAAGTCAAAATCCCCAGTGTCGATCGAGTCGAAGATCGACTCGTTGATCGTCCGGGCGTCGTATTCGGCTACCTTGGCGAGGATCTTTGCGATCTCATCGGGCGTGTGTCCGCGCTCGGTGAGCCAGGCGACTAGCTCGGCGTGACGCGGGTCGGGGGCATTCGTCATTGTTTGGCCGTGTAGTATAGGTTACGAACTAGCATGGAATGAGCGTTGGCTCGCTTAGGCTGGCAAGAAATTCAGGCGAACACCCTCTAATCCATGATAGCCCTTGCCTTTGTTCGTGGACGACAAGCGGGGCCGTCCCTAGAACCAAAAATACGAAACTTGGATACGACACGACCGGCAAAAAGGCGAACGCCAACAACGCCCCCTCTTTCGATCCGACGGCCATCATGATTGGCACGATGGCCAACCCAAATGCGCATGCAAAAAGCAGCACGGCCTTGAGCAGAAGATTGCGGCGACGAGCAGCAGCGCTGTACCCGACCTTAATCTGGCATTTTCGCGGCATCAGGAATGGCGAAGCGATGAGCATGATCGGCATGAGGATCGCCAGGAGTACCAACCACCTCGGCATGTACGCAAGATGCATCACGCGATAGTCGTCCTCATCGACTGGTTGATTCGTCTTCACGCAGCGGAGTGGCAGCGCGTCTGGGAAGGAACCACCAAGTAAGGCGGCTCCACTCTGCATGCCGATAGTTGCATGACATCGCTTCCGGAAAGGTCGTTTGATTTAGTCGGCATTGTGGCAGGCCCTTGATCCTGATTCAACGCCACAGCGCAAGCGGGGGATGAATTCACTTGGCAATTTCCATCAGATATGCTCTATCTCGTAGCTCCGATATGCAGACGCTTTTACTGAGTGCCATAAAATGTCCAGCTTTTCCGTCATCCTTCCCGCCGCCGGGCGCAGCATGCGCTTCCGCGATCAGAACTACAAAAAACCGTTCGCGAATCTGGGCGGCCGTGCGGTTTGGCTTCACTCGGCGGAGCGGTTTCTCAATCGCAAAGACGTGAAGCAAGTGATCGTCGTCGTGGCGGAGGAGGACCGGGAGGAGTTCGGCCGTAAGTTCGGCGCGAACCTGGCGATCATGGGGGTTGAGGTCTGCACCGGCGGGGCGGAGCGAACCGATTCGATTCAGAATGCCTTGGCGAAAGTGCGTGAGGAGATCGACTTCGTCGCGATCCACGATGCAGCCAGGCCCTGCACGGCGGACAAATTGATCGACCAAGTCTTTGCCGCCGCGGAGCAGCATGGGGCTGCGATCCTGGCGATCCCGGTTGCCGCGACGCTCAAGCGTGCTGCGCCAGGCAAGCCGGCGCTGATTGCCGAAACGGTCGACCGCGCCGGCCTCTGGGAAGCCCAAACCCCGCAGGTCTTTCGTCGGGAACTGATCAACAAAGCCTACGCCGCTCGCACAGCCGCGCTGACCGACGATGCACAGCTGGTCGAGCGAATGGGGGCGTCGGTCGCGCTGGTGGAGGGTTCCGCGATGAACCTCAAGATCACCACCAAGGACGATCTTCGCCTCGCCGAGCAAGTCCTCAAAGTGCTGCCGAAAGCGAAGCCGGAGGGATTCTCGCACCCTTTTGCGGGCGACGACTTGTGGCGTTAGGCGGGGAATCAGCGATTTATGCTTTCGGATTTCTGATTTATGATGGGCTCTCGCCGAGCCGTAACGAGTTTGCCTTGGCAGTGCCCAATCTGAAATCCTAAATCTCAAATCATAAATCCTTTCCAATGTCTTTCTTCGCAGACCTCCAATGGCGCGGCCTCGTCCACCAAGCCACTGATCCCGCTCTCGGCGCCTGGCTCAATGAAAAGCCGCGTACGATCTACGTCGGCTTCGATCCGACGGCCGATAGCCTTCACGTCGGCCATTTGCTCGGCGTGATGATGCTCCGCCGCTTTCAGCGGGCGGGCCATCGGCCGATTGCCGTCGTTGGCGGCGCCACCGGGATGATCGGCGATCCGAGCGGTAAAAGCGCCGAGCGGAATCTGCTCAGCAAGGAGCAACTGCAACTCAACATCGACGGCATGAAGCGGCAGATGGAGCAGTTCATCGACTTCGATGAAAGCCAGCCGCGGGCGCTATTGCTGAATAACTTTGATTGGACGGGCCCCTGGAGTTATCTGGAGTTCCTGCGAGACATTGGGAAGAACTTTCCGGTGAACGTCATGCTCGCCAAGGACTCGGTGAAGAGTCGGTTGGGCCGCGGCGATGACGGCGACGCGCAAGTGGGGATGAGTTACACCGAGTTCAGCTATATGCTGCTGCAGGCTTACGACTTTGTGCATTTGCATGACCGACACGGCTGCGAGTTGCAGGCGGGCGGCAGCGACCAATGGGGGAACATTACCGCGGGGATCGATCTCGCGCGGCGGATGCGGGGCGTTCATCTGCAGGGCTTCACTTGGCCGCTGCTCACCAAGAGCGACGGGGCCAAGATGGGCAAGACTGAGTCAGGCGCCATTTGGCTCGACCCCGTACGGACTACTCCATACCAATTTTATCAATACTGGTTCAACGTCGACGACGCCGACGCGGCGAACTGTCTGCGGCTGCTTACCGAACTATCTCAGACTGAAATTGAAGCACTCGATGCTTCGCGCTTGGCCGACGCCGGGAAGCGTGACAGCCAGCGGCGGCTGGCCGAGGAACTGACGAAGCTCGTTCACGGCGAAGCTGGTTTGAAGGCCGCGAAACAGGCGACCGAAATCTTCTTCGGCGCTGAAATCAGCGATCTGACCGACAAGGAACTGGGGCAGATCTTTGCCGACGTGCCGAGCAAGGAGTTGCCGGCGTCGACGCTGCAGGGCGTCGGGCTTTCGGTGATCGACGCGCTCGTGGAAGCGGGGCTGGCCGCGAGCAAAGGCGAAGCCCGCCGCACGGTCACGCAGGGGGGGGCGTATGTCAACAATCGCCGCGTCGAAGGAGTCGATGCAGCCCTCACGCCGGCGAGCCTCGCCAGCGAAACGGTGGTCGTCCTGCGCAGCGGCAAGAAAAAATATGCCCTGCTCCGTTTCGCCTGATGGGCTAGCTGCATGCAACGCACCCCGGAGCAGTTGCGAGCGGACGCGCTCCGTATTTGGCGGGCCGGCCTCGAGGCTGTCCGCTCGCCGCAGTTGATCTTCGACGCCGTCGAGGTCGAAGGTTCGACGCTGCGCTTGGGCGAGGAGTTCTTCGACCTCAACTCGATCGACCGCATTGCCGTCGTCGGCGGCGGGAAGGCGGCGGCCGGGATGGCG
>JBGSMO010000151.1:0-48328 GCA_041740115.1 Pirellulales bacterium | reverse complement strand
ATCAGTGACGGCAACCGGCCTGCGGCCGGCTGCCACGATCATCCCAGTGTCGCAAATTCGAAACAATGCACGGTTGTGCGCTACAGAAGCTGGGCGCCAGACCTCCTGCCGGGCGCTACGTTTTTGGAATGGCGGTCACATTGCCGCGCCGCAGCAGGACGCTTTCCAAATCGCCGAACTGATTGAAGAGGAACAGCGGGTGGTAGCACAGGCACTCGAAGTGCCCGTTGTAAGCCGTGCCCTGTTGCCGACCGTAGGTCTCGCTGACCGAGCTGTCCAGGTCGAGGATCAGTTGCCGGAGCGGCTTCCGCTGGTGAGCCGTGTCGATCCAGCGGCCGGAGAGTTTCAGCAACGCCGTGAGGTTACTTTTACTACTTGAGGTTACTTTTACTACTGAGTGTCTCGGTCTCAAATCGGCCGACCTCACTGGTGGAGGCCGCACGTTTATCGGACAGCGCCGCTCGCCCACCGACGACGTGGCGCATCGCAGGATCGACGCATAGCCGCTCGGCATCGTTGACATCTTCATAACCGGCCAGTCGGCTGTAGATCGACTGCCGCAACAGCGGCAACGAGCCGTGCTGCTTGTTGCTCCCGAGGCGTGAATCGGTCAGCACCTCGACGCCCATCTCCGTCAGCCCGAGCGCTTCATCGAGTTCGCGGTACGCCAGTAGTCCGGCATCGGTCGTGAGCTGGCTGCCCAGGAACTTGAGCTTTAACCGACTGTCAAAACCGACCCGCAAATCGTCCTTTTTGGCGTCACCCATCGGGTTCCCCTGTCAGCATGGCATGAATTGGCAAAAGACCCCTATTGTTTAAGGGTCTAGCGCAAATCGCATGCCAACAGGCGGGAAGTCATCTGGGAAATATGAGTTTATGTAACATAATGTCGACGTGTTGGCGAGCAGGGATTTAGGCCAAAGAAGTGCCCCGAACGGAGTCGGTGTCCGGTAGTCGCCAATTGGTGTGGCGAATAACAGGCCCTGGTCTTGGCCAGGTGTTCTGAGTCGAGTGAACTCGGTGGCGTGCGTTAGGACGCAAATGCGGAGGCCAAATTTCGACCCACATCACTTTCAGGGAAGTTTTCCGCGTAGTCGCTACCTGAAGGCACGCTTCAGGGGCCTGGAATCAGTGAGCCCTGCTACTTGGAAAAACGCTGCCTCGCTTCGTTGAAGCAAAAGCTAGGAGGCGTCCATCGTGCCCGTTTCTAAAACGGTCGGTTTTCAGCGTTCCGAGAAAACGGTGGGTTGATGACCAGTGTCACGCGTTGCAAGCATCAAACTGAGCGCTTTTGCGCCCGAAATCTCTCGGTAAAGATGTTGTCTTGATCGATTCCGAGGCCTGCTGACGAAGGTTAACCGCCGTCCATCGCGAGATGATCCAGGCACGACGTGCGAACGACGTCGCTTCGGGACCCGCCGACGAAATTGTCGAGGTTCGGCACCAAGGAGTCGGTGAGATAGTTGATGACGCTAGCAATGGTTCCGTCTAGTTCGCCGCCGCTGGCGTGAGCGAAGGTACAAGCGGCAAATGAAGGTCCCAATACATGCGGTTTTGATTTCTCTACCAATTTATCAAGTAGCCCCGGCAAATCTCGGAAGCACCGGCCGTAAACGTAGAACGTGCTGGGGTTGAAGACGTTGATGACGCAAGCGACTCCTAGCGCGAGGTGATCACACATGTGTTCGAGTTCCTGGAGCACTCTCTCGTCGCCAGCCTTGGCCAGCTCGAGAATCTCCGGAAGCTGCACTTTTCGACCGAGGGCCTTCGACGCTTTTAATTCTAGGGCCCACTCGCTGGCGACCGTTTCGAGGCAGCCTCGCTTGCCGCACTTGCAAACCTCTCCGTCAATCGCAAAGACGACGTGCCCAAGCTCACCGGCGAACCCGTTGCTGCCGGTCAGAAACTGGTTGTTGAGCGTTAGTCCGAGCCCGATGCCCTCGGAGTGATCGAGCATCGCAATCGTTGAACTCAAGTCCCCTGTCTCGTGATGGAGTCTCTCGGAGAGCGAGAACGCATGCGCGTCGCGCAATATAAGACACTCCACTCCCAGTAGCGATTGCAAATCCCTGCCGATCCATTTGCCGTTCAGCATCGGCAAGTTTGCCGAGAGGATCGTCTGCTGACTTTGATAGTCGACGATTCCGGGGACGCTGACCCCGACGCACAGCGTATTGCGATGCTCCGTTTTCATTAACTCTCTGGCCGAGACCGTGAGTTTGACGAGCAACGAGTCATACGTCGCAGGCGTTTCGAACGCGATGGAAGATCCGTCAGCTATGACGTTGTCGAGACCTGCCGACGCCACGACGCATTCGGTGTCACTTAGAGTGATCCCGATGACCTGAGAGTCCTCAGTTGCCAGACGGAGACTTTTTGCCGGTCGGCCAGGGCCGGACGGGGATTCTGCGACCTCCTCCAGCAACTTGGCGTCTAGTAAGGAGGAGACGGCTTTATTTACTGTAGGAAAGGTAATGCCGATGGACTTCGCCATTTCGGCCCGGGTCAACGGCCCTTTTTCGCGAATCATCCTCATCACCAGGCGTTCGTTGATCCGACTCAAGAGTCGCGGCTGAATTGGGGAAAGGACCTTCATGGTCGTCGCCACTCCTCTTTCATTTTGAATATGGAGCGAGCTGATACTGCAGCGACGCCTTTAACAGCTCAAGACCAGACGTTGAGTACGCTGCGCTCGCGTTTTGGAGCCAGTTGAGTTGATTGCCGCGAGACCGTGGGCCCGTTCGCAGTCACATCCTGGCGCCCGCCGGCGGTGGAGCCTTAAACTAGCACGTGGGGTTAATCCGGATCTTGAGAGAAATGGAACAACCGACTTAACTCCACCGCTTGATCGCAGCAGCTAGCAATTACTTAACGGCATTGCTTCAATTGAACTTCCCTCACGCTTAGCGATCATCGCAGTCTGATCGTCGCGGCTGAACGATCGCATCTGCTCCTGGGTCGAATCTCCCGTGCTTTCGATCAATCGACTTCGTCGGCTACTGACGAACGGCTATGCCTTGGCGAAGCTGGCCGCCGTGCTCCGCTAACCTAATGGAGATGCAAACGTCGATCAACTGCTATTCGGCACGAGCGCGAGGAGGCACGGGGACGCCAGCCGCTTTGGGGGGTTGACAGACCAGGACCCAGCCCTGCTGCCTCAGTGAAGAGAATCGCGATTGCTGCTGTTCGATGGGACGTCGCTTAGCGACGAGGTCCGCGAAATGCTGACGCTGCCGAGGCTAACTGAAGCTTCACGACGAGGGTTGGAGACTTAGAATTTCTGGTGAGCCGCTCAGGACGCGGTGCGGGAGTTGGCAGCGGTCACGCATCGGCGACGCTGTCCGCGAGGACTTTCCCCTGAGTGGCTAATTAACCGGATTACCGAGAATCTGGCTCAATTCGTTAGCGTCCATTTCGCGCACATTGCCGTTGCTGGCAGCCGCCAGTCGTTTGCCCCCGATACCTTGCGCCTCGTAAATGCAGACAGCGGTCGGCGGAGATTGCTTTTTGTCGTCGTACAGCACGACGAACGGTTGCCCGTCTCGCGGCGAAACAAAGAGCGTCTCCACATTCGCATGGCCGCGTCGTTCCATTAGCCCCTTGCCTGGGCCGCCGATAAACTCTTTGAACGAGGCCTCATCGCGCGGTCCGCGACCGCCATGCATCGCTTGCCGCCGACCGTAGAGTGACGCCAACGTCGCCAACGGTTCCTGGCCGTTTGACGCCTCACTTGGAGACCTGCCACAGCCCACTGTGAGGCTGGCAAGGAAGAGTGAGAGAAAAAGAAGTTTCACAGGTCGATCAACGACTAAGAGCGCTGCTGGCCAGTCGGAGGGGATCGAACTACCCAGAGCCTGTCGTAGCATCACTTGATCCAGTTCCGCCGACTTAATCGCGTCGGACATTCAGAGGGTTGGTCCGATCTCGCCGTCAGAAATATGCGCTAATTGGATCAGTGTTTCGATAGCGATCTCGAAATTGACGGCCGAGGCCGAACCGTCGGCATAGGCCACATGGAATGCCGTGGGGTGCGCGGAGCCGGGGGTCAAACCGTCGGCGTTGCTGCCGCCGATATCGTCATTGGAGTCGGGCTGCGGACGACAGGCAGAGGAGCGCATCGTGTCGGGATCCCAGCCATCGGACCAGCCGCGGTCGTCGTCCCAATTGAACTCCAGGTAGTTCGCCGGTTTCAATCGCTTCTCGGTGAGCATCGCCGTACGGCTCAAGCCGTCGGTGATGGTCTGCGGCTTCACGACGGGATAATCGAGTCGCTTCACCGTGGCGCCGCGACTGCCGGGCGCGACATAGTAGCTGCTGCGACTGATGACTCCCCAGAAGCCGGTGTATTGCCGACTCTTGTCGAGGTCGGCGGAGGGCTTGGGATCCCAAACGTTGTCGTACGTCTTGACGCCCCAGAAGCCATAGGCGTTGGTACACCAACGGTTGCTGGGAACGTTCGCGTCGAACAATGTATCGCCGACCTGCGCTCGACTCGGGACGGCGGCGAAGCCGGCGTAATCCATGAGCCAGGCGCCGTTGTCGGGATTTTTCGTCGGCGGCCGCCGGGAAGGACAGAAGTAACTGGGGACTGCGGTGCTGGTAATTTGGGCCGTCGTGCTAAGGTTATGGACGGCGTTTTGCTCCAGGAAAGGGAGAATCTGAAACGCCCAGCTCAACCCCTGCTTGTCGACGCCGAAAGGCTTGCCTCCGCTGCTGAAGTCTTCGATCTGCGGCCATGGATAAATACCGCCCGTTGGGAAGATTTTTAGCGCCGAAACGTGGTTTTGCACTCCCAAACCCATTTGGCGAAGTTGATTCAGACATTGAGTGCGGCGGGCGGCTTCGCGCGCGGCTTGTACGGCGGGCAATAACAATGCGACGAGAACGCCAATGATGGCGATGACAACTAGCAGTTCAACCAGCGTAAACGCCTGCCGATACCGATGTTTACGGGCTCGCATGCCGGCTGACTCCTCGGTTGGAACGGATAAAACAGTTTCTCGGAAGCGTGGCTGGGTGGCCGAGCCCACGAAAACAATACGTCGCGGCGTCGCAACAACTAAACATGAATAGACGCGGCGCGAATAGCAAGTAGTGTATTTAATAAATGAAGTTGTAAAAAATCAGCGAACATACGCGAATAATGTAAATTATCGAAAACTTTGATGTTAAGCTATTGAACTGACCGCGGGTTAGGCGCTGATTTTGGCAATGTCTGACGCTGGAGTGTCCCCATAGCTATCAAGCGGCTTGAGGACTGCTCCATGGAATCCTCTTTTATCAGTTCTCGACGGCACCACTGGTCGCAAGACGGTCCCGCTTCGCGGATGAGATTGCGCCATTGACGTTGTTGGCGAAGACTTTCGTGATGCAAGTATTTTTTCAACATTGGAGTCAGATCACATGATGAAGCGATTGAAAACCGCTGGCTTGTTCGCCGCCGGGTTGGGGGTCTGTTCCCTCGCCTGCGCAACGGCTCGAGGCGACGCTTACTCCAGCGCGGTGATGGCGCTGAATCCCACTCATTACTACCAGTTGAATGAGACCACGATCGGGTCTGTGACGGACTCCGGAGCGTTTCCAATCGCCGGGACGCATGAAGGCGTCGGCTCCAACGCCGCGGATCCCGAAGTGTTTCTCGGCGACGGCTTGGGGCAAGTCGGCGTCGCCGGCCCCGATAATGTATATAAGTACGACCCGGTCACGGCCATCCTGACGACGATTCCGCTTCCCGGGTTCAGCCCCAGCAATCGCGCTATCTTCAACAACGATTCGCTGGCTGTGAACCTGGGAAATCCGTTGGTAGCCAATGGATTCGCCCATACGACGATGACGATGGCCGCTTGGTTTAAGTTCCCCAACGGTGACATGTCGCAGCCTGGCGTCGTGGAGACGGTGTTCGGTCCCGGCAACGGCGGCGGCGATCGCCTTTTCACGAACAATTTTAACGGGCAAGACAGCCCGGGAACCAGTGCGCTCGACACTTCGGACGTCGATGACCTGGGCCATTTTCAGATCGACGTTGGCGGCGCCAACTTGATCGTCAGCATCGACAACAACTTCAGCGACCCGCTGAAATCAAACTATCAGATTGTTCACCGCGACGGAAATGATCCCGGCGTCGGTCTGGCCGTCAAAGATGGTAGCTGGCATCACATCGTCGTCTCCCGTAACGGCGACGATATCTTCAATACCCTCCTGGTAGTCGATGGCGAGCACATCACTACCGACCGCTACAAGGACAGCACCGACAGTTGGGGCATTACCGAACCATTCGACGCCCGCATCGGCACGCGAACGACCGCTCCGCACCATCACACATGGGGCGGGTGGATTGACGAGCTCGCGATCTGGACCGGCAGGCAACTGACGGTTGAGGAGGCGATCGGCCTCTGGACTGCCGCGACGACGGCGCCTCAGGCGGGAGACTATGATTCCGATAGCGACGTTGATGGCAACGACTTTCTCGTCTGGCAGCGCGGCGGATCACCGAGTCCGCTTAGCCCCGCCGACCTCGCTACGTGGAAGACGAACTTTGGGGCCACGGCGGTTGCGGCGGCGGGGGCGGTACCCGAGCCTACGACGATGGGGCTGGCATGCTCCGCCTTGGTCGCTGGCCTGGCGAGCCTCCGCCAGAGAGGGCGGCGCCGTGATGCGGTCACTGGTTAAACCTTCGTCGCGAGCGGGCGCAGCAATTGCTAGTTGCAAGCGCCTGTAGCGACTGACAATCTTGGTTTCGGGGGTTCGGGGTCAGAGTTGCCGTCTTGGCGGCTCTGACCCCGTTGTCGTTTTATTGAAAGCGTTCCACGATCTACACGGTCTCAATGCTCGCTGCCAGCAGCCGGTTTTGAGAGATTCGGCGCCGATTCAAAAACGGTCGATTCCTGACGTATCTCACGCATTTACGAGTTATTGGTAATCGAGAGTTCTTGGGTGCCTTGGCAGGCACGTTGCGGTTCCTGAATTGGACGGGCCATGGAGAACTTCGACAAATCCGCTTTCGATTGTTGCGGGGGGTCCGTAGCGTGTTAAAAAAGGAGGCATCCTGAGCTTGGAGCGGTTCCAGGCTCACTCCAAATGGGTAATGTCGGATGAGGCAATAGCTCTGCCCCTTTCCGCCCCTTTTTCTTCCTAGTTCTAACATTATTAAGCTTCACCCGCCTGACGAACTCGCTGCGATTTGAGGATGGGGCCTATGGGGTCGTATTCGCTAACAACCCGACGGCCCCTCCAGAAAAATCTTTGATCTTACTCGTTGCCGAGAGTTATCATACGGTGCGACCGACGATTCGCGGTTACTCCCCACTTGATCCCGATTGGTCGGGGAATAATTCCGACCGACTCCCGTTTGCTTTTTCTTGTGCCGCCCTCGCGCTCCCTTCCCTCACAGCCTTGAGCAACGAACGTCGCCCTCTGCGCCCGTCCGGCAACCACGGTCCCCGCGACCGCAGGTTCTTGCTCGAGCGACTCGAAGATCGCGCGCTGCTGGCCGGTGATTTCGAGTTGCTCAAGGATATTAATGCGTTGGCGAATCCCGACGTTCCGTTCGTTCCTTCGTTCGCAGAAGTCGTCGAGGTCAGCGGCACGTTGTTTTTTGGAGCGCAGACCTCGGCCACAGGGGGCGAACTTTGGAAGCACGACGGGGCATCCGTTGGGCCCGTCCTCGTGAAAGATATTCGCCCCGGCTCCTCGTTTACCCTCCCCACGTATCTCACGAACGTGGGAGGGACGTTGTACTTCTTTGCCAACGACGGCGTTACAGGGGTCGAGCTCTGGAAGAGCAATGGGACCGCCGCCGGGACCGTCCGCGTGAAGGATATTACCGCCGGCTCTGGGGACACCGACCCCAGAGGTCTCACGAATGTGGGAGGGATCCTCTATTTCTTCGTGTCTCACGATGGGGAGGCCCGCGAACTCTGGAAGAGCAACGGGACCGACGCGGGCACCGTGCTCGTGAAAGAGATTGTCCCCGGTGCGGCTACCGGCAGCACCAGACATTTCGCGAGCGTCGGGGAGACGTTCTTTTTTCGGGCTAACGACGGCGTCACGGGTGAGGAGCTCTGGAAGAGCGACGGGACTAGCGCCGGCACTGTCCGCGTCAAAGACATTCGCCCTGGCAGTGCAGACTCCGACCCTTCTTTCCTCACGAATGTGGGGGGGACGCTCTATTTTCGGGCGGACAACGGCGACGCGGGCATCGAACTCTGGAAGAGCAATGGGACCGAGGCCGGGACTGTCTTCGTGAAAGACATTCGCGCCGGCGCTGGGCACTCCTTCCCTGCGTATCTCACAAACGTGGTGGGGACGCTCTATTTTTCTGCTGATGGGGGTCCCAACGAGGGCCAGGAGCTCTGGAAGAGCGACGGGACTGCTGCCGGCACCGTCCGCGTTAAAGACATTAACGCCGGCGCTGCGAGCTCCTTCCCTAAGCATCTCACGAACGTGGGAGGGATGGTCTACTTTCAGGCCAACGACGGGGTCGCCGGGTCCGAGCTCTGGAAGAGCGACGGGACAGCCGCCGGCACCGTCCGCGTGAATGACATTCTCGCCGGCTCGGGGGACTCCGACCCCGCGTATCTCACGAATGTCGGGGGGGCGCTCTTCTTTAAGGCCGACGACGGGGTCACGGGGGCCGAACTCTGGAAGAGCGACGGGACTACCGCCGGCACCGCTCGCGTGAAAGACATTCGCCCCGGCTTTCAGAGCTCGAGCATCAGGAGGCTCATCAATTTGGGGGGGACGCTCTATTTTCAGGCCAATGACGGAGCGAGCGACGAACTCTGGAAGAGCAACGGGACCTCTGCCGGCACCGTCCCCGTGACCACGCGCACGCCCAACTCCCTCCCGCAGTCGCTCACGAACGCGGGGGGAACGCTCTATTTCTCCGCCAACGACGGCGTCACGGACAGCGAGCTTTGGAAGAGCAATGGGACCACCGCCGGCACCGCGAGAGTGAAGGACATTCGCACCGGCATTGGGAATTCCTATCCCAGTTCGCTCACGAACGTGGGGGGGACGCTCTATTTCTCCGCCAACGACGGCGTTGCGGGTTTCGAGCTCTGGAAGAGTGACGGGACCGACGCCGGAACCGCGAGAGTGAAGGACATTCGCACCGGATCGTTGAGCTCCGGACCCAACTCGCTCACGAACGTCGGGGGGACGCTTTATTTTGTGGCCAACGACAGCGTCGCGGGCTACGAACTCTGGCGGAGCGACGGTACCGACGCCGGCACCGTGCGAGTGAAAGATATCAACCCTGGCGCCTCGCGCTCCAACCCCACCTCGCTCACGAACGTGGGGGGGACGCTCTTCTTTATCGCCACCGACGGGGTCGCGGGCTACGAGCTCTGGAAGAGCGACGGGACCGATGCCGGGACTGTGAGAGTGAAGGATATTCGTGCCGGCGCTGTCGGCTCGTATCCCTTTGCTCTCACCAACGTGGGGGGGACGCTCTACTTTCGGGCCAATGACGGCGTCGCGGCTTACGAACTCTGGAAGAGCGACGGAACCGACGCTGGGACCACGAGAGTGAAAGACATCAACCCCGGTGCGGGGAACGCCAACCCCGTATATCTCACGAATGTGGGGGGGACGCTCTATTTCTCCGCTAACGACGGCGTTGCGGGTTTCGAGCTCTGGAAGAGCGACGGGACCGACGCCGGAACCGTTCGCGTGAAAGACATTCGGGCTGGATCGTTTAGCACCTACCCCAGTTCGCTCTCAAATGTAGCAGGGACGCTCTATTTCACCGCCAACGACGGAATTGCGGGCTCCGAGCTTTGGAAGAGCGACGGGACTGACGCCGGGACCGCGCGAGTGAAAGATATTCGCGCCGGCTCGGAGAGCTCCTCGCCCGGGTCATTCACGAACTTGGGGGGGACGCTCTACTTTCAGGCCACTGACGGCGTCACGGGCTTCGAGCTCTGGCAGAGCGACGGGACCAACGCCGGAACCATGCTGGTCAGGGATTTCCTCATTGGACCGGCGAGCAGTTTTCCGAGTCAAATTACGCGGGTCGGCAATCGATTGTTTGTCGTCGCGACAGCGGATCTCTTCGGCCAAGAAATCTTTACGGCCGATCTAACGCCTGTCCTTTCCGGCGACTACGACCGCGACGCCGATGTCGACGGCGCGGACTTCTTGCGGTGGCAGCGGCAACTCGGCGCGCCTGCGTTACCCGCTGGCAGCGGCGCCGACGGGAACTCTAACGGCACGGTCGACGCCGGTGACCTGACTGTGTGGCTAGCCAACTTCGGCGCGGGGTCTTCAAACGCCGCATCTGGCGCCGCGACGGCCGCCGCCTCTTTCGCGCTCGCGGCAGGCAACACCAATCCGCAAGGGATCGCCGATCCACCGCCGAGCGCAGCAACGCAGCAGAGGGTCCTTTCAGCGTCAGACGTGCCAAGGACTCGTGCCGCTACAGTGTTTAGCGCCGCAGGAACTGATTTCTCACTACTCGCGCGACAAGCTGAGAAGGCGACGCAAGAATTAAGCGCTGACGCGCTCGCCCGTCAAAGAGTCTTCGAGGTACTTGCGCCACCCACAAACTACCTTCCGGCCTGGAATGCACCTCGCGACCTCACCTTAGAGGACGAACTTAGCCTAGCGCCACTTCTTCAATCTGCCGAAGTTGATCAGGCCGCGGTGGACACGGCAATTGAGGCGGCATTTACGAGCGTTATTTAACGTTGGGTTGATGGCGTGTTTCTACGGCCAGAACGACCGCCGAGTGCCAGGCGCCGCGCGGAGATGAGTTTGCGGCACAGTTTTACTGTGTCATCAAAGGGTCGAAATGCGGCACGTGTCTTGCAAGGATGAGTTTACGATTCCTTGGTAGGTCGTCGATAGAACATCACCAGCACGCCCAACACAAGCAATCGCCGTGTCGCGGGCTCAGGAACGGCCGTTACTATGGGCGTAGTGCCCACTTGCCTTTGCCAGGTGAGGAAGTCAGCGCCGTCAACGTCCCCGTCGCCGTCACTATCGCCGTCGATGAGTTCGGCGCCGCTGGCGGTGCCGAATCCGGCGCTCCATAGGTCCAGGTCTTCGTGGTCGACGATGTCGTCGCCGTTAAAGTTGCCGTCGGGGCCGGGTGCCGTCGTCAGGTTCGCCAGCCACGCCTCGTAGGTGGCGGTGTTCGGATTCGTTCCGTAGCCGACGATGAACTTACCGTCGGAGCTGATGGCCTGCACCGTGGTAAGAATCCAGCCGTCCAGGCTCGCCCCCAGGCCGAAGTCGGTGACGAGCACGTCACGCAGATCGCGCATCCCATGCGCCGCATCCCAGATGGCCGCTCGATCGCCGGAGCCGGTCCTGCCGGTTCCTACGATGATCGAGCCGTCACCGGAGACAGCGGATGCATAGCTCGCGAAAGAGCCGCCGGGTAAATCGCCCAAACCAACAAAACCGCCGGCCTCGCTTCGGCGGAATGCTTCGAAGCCATTCGTCGAATTACCGCCGCCCACCAACACCGAGCCATCATGCGAGAGGCCGAAAAAGCGAGCGGTGGTGAAGTCGTCGCCTGGCGTCAGGGCGACCATCCCGGTCTCCTGTGTCCAGCGATACTCCTTGTTGTCGCTGATTCCAATGATCGTCGACCCGTCGCCCGAAATGGCTCCGGGATGGCTGTAGGCGCCCCCGAGGCCTCCCAGGTTGGCCATCATCCCCGACGACCAACGCACCGTGTGCTCGATCGGTTGTGCGAAGGGTCCGTCTTCAACGCTGCTGCCGGCGATGACATCGCCATCCGCGGAGACGCCAATGGCCTCGCTGAAGTACACGCCGCCAGTCAAGTCGCCCAGGCCGACGAAGCCGCCAGCTTCGGTCCAGCGAAACGCCTCGGTGCCCCCGAAAGTGCCCGGCGGGGTCAGCCTGCCGACTCCCACGATCACCGAACCGTCGGCCGAGACGCCGTAGGCGGTGCCAACAGTATTGAAATGTCCCCCGACTTGATCGGCCATCCTGACCATTCCCGTGGCTTGAGTCCAGCGGAACGCCTCGTCGCCGAAGTCAGTGGTTCTACTCCGGCCCACGACGACCGAACCATCGTCCGAGACGTCGTAGGGGACACTCTGGTAGATGCCGCCCGGCAAATCGCCCAAGCCCACGAACGACGCCCCCAGCGATGCGTCACTGCAACACAAGGTCATCGAGGCCACGGCCGCACCTGTGTAGATCGCGTTCAACATTTTCATGGATGGTCTGGTGAGGAATGAAGTGTTGAAGAGCGATTGGGTTAAATCGCTCGCCTGAGGCAAGCGACCGCCGTCGTCCAGAGTACAGGCTCCGCGTCCAACCGTCAAAGAAATGCTTAAGGTTAAGTGGCAGATTGCGACGGCGAGTCCAAGTGTTGCGGAATTGCGGGTGGGCAGATACGGCCTTTGTCGGGTGGCGGCCACCGAGCTTCGCTGCTGGTCTGCCGTTTGACCGTCTTGCTCTTCGCCCGTCGCAGCGTCAACACGTAGCCGTTGACTCTCCTGATGCGCCGTATCGCGATACGAGCGACGCGTGCGTAATCGGACGGGCAGGCTCACGCGTACGGATATAAATGGACCGGCTTCGTGCGAGAACGACTCCCAGCGCGGGAGGAGACCCAAGCAGGATCCTGAGGCGAACCCGAGACGCAGATCGACTCCGCGGCGTCTTCGATCGATAACCCAGTGAAAAAGTGCAGTTGGATTAAGCGAGCCGCATGGGGGTCCTCTGCCGTTCAGCGGGTCAGGGTTGCATCAATGTCGAGAATGTCATTAGCCGGCGCATTACGTCCTACGTCGGCTGACTCCAGCGGGACGCGATGAACATGGCCACCCGCGAGTTTGCTTGGTCGACAAGAATCCGTCCACGAAGCTTGCCGCGTTGCCTGCCCAAAGCAGCGCATGATTCTGCCCGCCGGTAACAGCGCCTTGGCCCCAACCGAACTGCAGAGTTCCAGCCACCCCAGTTGCGTCCGTTTGAATGAACCCGGTCGGATGCAGATCGACGACGCTATCCGCTGTGCCGTGCCACAGCAACGCGTGTCGTTCGCCGTCGGGCACCGAAGAGAAGATGCCGGTACCCACTTGGCTGTCCTGAGAGACGGCCAAGGCGAGACTTTCCGGATAGGCCGCTGGGTGGAGTTTGACCACGCCCTCGGCCGTGTCGGGCCAGAGCAAGGCGCGATTGCCTTGCGGAATTTGCGCCGGTTGCGTGCTGTTCCTGTTCCGACTGTCCATTAAACTCAATTTCTTGAAACGCATGCCCTTATCCGCTGCTGTCAATCGACAATTATTATGTTCTAACCGGCTGGGCCTCAATAAGTTTTGCGTTTTCTTGGTTATAGGCGGGCCGCTCACAACGACTCCTTATTAATTGGTAATCACTTCGATACCCAGATGGAGTCGCAATGTCGGATGAACATCCACCAAACTGGAACGTGATCGTCGAAAGGCATGCCGAGCGCGTTTTTCGCATAGCGTACCGAATCCTTGGCTCGGTCCACGATGCGGAGGATGTATCGCAAATTGTTTTCACTGAAGCGCTTCGAGCTCAGTCGCACGGGCCAGTGCAGAGTTGGACAGGACTGTTCGCTCGACTTTCGACGATGCGAGCGATCGACTATTTGAGACGTCGTCGCAAAATGCTATCCATCGCCGATGAAGATCGTGCGTCCGGTAACGACCCACACGAACATGCCGTTGGAGCGGAACTAGCCGCTTGGCTGCGATATGCGGCCGGCAAACTGCCGGAACAGCAGGCGGCCATCTTCTCCCTAACTCATTATGAACAGCTCGATCGCAATGAAGTCGCGGCAATCCTGAACATTTCGCCCGAATCCGTTTCAACCGCACTGTACAAAGCTCGGCAACGGCTGCGGGAACAACTCAACGTTATTCATGGAGCAAATGACCAATGACAAATGATGATCAACCCTTTGTCCCCTCACCCGATTTAGACCCAAGGATTGAGTCCGCGGTGTGGTCCGTGCTGTCGGAGCCGATTGAAATGGATGCTGTCGAACGTGTGAGGATTCGGGCTGTGAGCCTCGTCAACTCGCGTCAGGTTCGTCGGGCAATTATGCTCCCCATTCATCGGCGCCGCATCCTTACGGTAGCGTCACTCGCCGCAGGGATTCTGCTTGTCATCGGCGCGACACTGTTGTTGCCCTCGAGCTCGACCGCGTTCGCGCAAGTGATCGAGCAATTGAAGTCGGCCGGTGCGTTTCGATTTACGAGGTTGGTTTACACCGATCAGGAAGAAAAGCCGATCGAAGTGCAGGTCATGGTGGCCGACAATGGACGCGAACGAAGCGAATCGTCGGGCACTATTTCCGTCATGGATTCAGACGGCCAGTTGCGCGTGACGCTAATTGAGGCGACTAAGACCGCAATCGTTCGCCAGCCGAGGGATACGTCGCACGATCCGGCGCAGCGCCAACTTGCGTGGCTGGAGCAACTCAAGTCGCACGCCGCCAAACCAGACAGGAAACTTGGCGCCAAGACAATGGGCGGTCGGAGTGTCGAAGGCTTTGTGGCAAAACAGGGACGAAATGAGTTTGCGATCTGGGTCGACGCCAAGACGAACGACCTAGTGCAGATCGAATACGATGGGATGGTCGAAGGATCGCCAGTTCGCAAAGTAGTAATGAAGGACTTTCGGTTCAATGACACCTTCGATGAATCGCTGTTCAGCTTCGAAGTGCCGAACGGTTTCAAAGCAATTCATACGCCTCCTTCTCCCGCACTGGTGTCGGGTGAAGAAAGCATCATTGAAGCGCTGCGTGGTTTCACTAGGGTGGCCGATGGAAGGTTTCCCAAGAGCCTTGTCGATTGGGGCGAATGGGCAGTATTCCTCTCGCAAAGTGGCGCGTCGCAGGACGAGACTTCCGCAACTATGTCAAGGTTGGGGGCTATTATTCCATTTCTGTTTTCCATGTCGAAGGATGATTATCAGTACTTGGGTGCTGGAAAGACCACAACCGATGATCGCACGATTGTGTTCTGGCACCGCACGGAAGATCGTCAGATCCGAGCGATTTACAATGACTTGACGGTAACCGTTATCAAAGAGACGGATTTGCCTGCAAGCGAATAACAAGTCGATTCATGGCGTCTCTCATCCACTCGGTCGCGCGACCGCTTGATGTCACATTTATTGACTGAACGACGCATCCGGCACTCGGGATTACGCTCACTTAGGTGTGCCCCACGAATGGCACGTAGTTATCCGTAAAATCTCTGCGTTTCTTTCGTCGCATCGACCGCCCCAAGTATTGACGCGACGCTAAACTGACAGATGGTTCGTTTGCCGGCGCGTTTTCGGCCGCCAGAATGGCCGCCGAGTGTCAGGCCTGCCACGGAGACGGGTTCTCGGCACGTCGTAGCCACGCCAAGAAGCTACGGGCATCGACGAGTTTTGAAATGCCTGGCGAGGGCGTCAGGCTAGATCGCCGGAGCCGACCGGCTCGTCACCGGTCGAGCGTGTCTAAATGGTGGATTGATGACGTAAGTCACGCGAAACGAATTGATGGCACTTTGATGGGACTCGTCGCCCTTGGCGGCTAGCTACTGCTGCTCCTAATATCAAAAGCAGTGCACTGTCCTGCTCGGGCACCGGCGTAACGTCCTCGAAAGTCTCACCCACTCGAAACTCATCGATGCTGAATGCTCCGGTCGAATAAACGGTCACCCCTGCCACGCTGCCTGCGTCAGATCTATTCTGCATGATTCCACTGCCTGGCTCAGGCGCACCGGGTACCGGGTTTACATAGAGCGTGAATCGATCGTTGCCAGCTGCGAACTCCGCTTTGAGAACTAACAAAACTGTCTCGTCCACCATCGCAGCTACGGTCGAGGCAACTTGCTGGCCCCCCCCACGATCTTCTAGTACATATCGGTCAATGGCCGCCCCACCAGGTTTTCCTATAAACAGCTCCGGCTCGAGGGGCTGCTCAAGCACCACACCGAAGAAGCCATTAAAAGCCCCGCCCTGCAGCGTACCCTCGGGCCGAAGTAGAAAACTCAAGTAGCGAGTCGTCCCCGGTGCGCCCAGCGCCACGCTGAAATCCCGAGTCAGACCGGCAATCTCATCGACGGAACCGGTTTGAACTCGATTGCCGCTAGTCAACAAACTTCCGAACGTCAAAGAGCCGCTTGGAACATCGTAAATCGCGTGGTTCGAAGCATTGAAGCCGCCGGGACGCCACGCAGTACTAAAGCCAAAGCCTCCAATATTGCCGAGTAGGTCAGAGCCAGCGGGCGCGTATTCGAAGCCGTCATAGGAGAGCAAGGCTGCCGTGGACGTCATCGGTGGAAAGTAAAGCGCGCCGCTCACGATTGCGAATCGACAGAAGACATTCATGGTCGCCTCCCTCATCACTGGGTCGGTTGTTGATCGAGCGACGAAACGGGTGAGTTTATGACATTGCTCTTCGTGGGCGGAAGAAGATCACCATCGCTGCCATAACGCACATCACAAACACGGCCGGCTCGGGAACGGCAGCGCCAGAGGAAGTCGCCTGCGGGTCGTCTTCAACCTGCCGTTGCCAAGCGAGGAAGTCGGCGCCGTCGACATCCTGGTCCGCGTCAGCGTCGCCCTGGAGATGCGTCGCGCCGCTTACAATTCCGAAACCGCTAGTCCAAATCGCGAGGTCATTGCCGTCGACGTCGCCGTCCTCATCAAAGTCGCTCGGTTTAGGGAGGGGGGCGACTCGCAGGACGATTGGAGCCGAGATCGACGCAGCGCCAAGGGAATCGGTGAGTCGAGCCGTAATCCGATAGTCTCCAGCCATATCGAACACTTTGGCGAGCGTCTTAGTCGCTGTCGGCACAGTATCGAATACGCCGTCGCTGTTGAAGTCCCACTCCACGACGGCACTAGCGATGCTGCCGCCAGGATCCGTGGATTGTGCGGCGCTGAGTTGGACGGATTGCCCCAGCGTAATTGTCGCTCGAGAGATGTCTACGAACGGCTGCGGCGCTCGATTGAAACCGGTCGCGACGTTGATCGTGACTTCGACATCTTTCCGATTGCCCAGCGTGTCGTAAACGGACACCACGAACTTGTCGTTTTGGCCCGGCGTGTAGAAGGGCGTGGCGAAGCTGGTGGACGTCGAACTACCGCTCAAGGCCAGTTCAGCCACGGTGTCGCCATTGCGACGCAGGAGTGCGGCCGCCAACCCGGTCGAGTCACTCGCCGTAAACGACACTTGCAACAGGCCGTTTACCGGATTGACGCTGCCCGATGTTTGGACCGTGAGCGTAGGGCGAATTGTGTCGCTCACCGCCTCTAGGGGATTGAAATAGCGGCTCTCATTGAGGGCGAGTGCGGCAGCGAAGCTGAGCTGCACGTCATCATTTGGAAACAGCTTAGGCAACCGCGACCCGCGCCAGCCACGCAGCCCATTGCCCATCAAGATGCCGTCGAAGTTCTCGTCATTGCGATAGTCGTGCCCCAGGCCCAAGGCATGGCCTAACTCGTGGGCGGTAGCGCCCTGTCCGGAAGACGCCGTACTGCTAATCGTCGTGCCCTCAAAACTGGGAAACGACACGCCCTGTACTAACGGATAAGGGCCGATGTCGGGGATCGTCTGTCCTTGGTATGAGGTCGAATTCTGAAGCGCCGCCGGGGCTGCTTTGAAAATGAGATCGCTTCCCAACATGGCCACTCCGCCGTCCATTCCCGATCCGAAGCTCGCGCCCAGCGCCGTTCCGCCGGAGATCGAGCCATTGGGATTCTGTAAGTGCGCTTCCGGAATTAACAGCCACACTTGGCCGGAGGACCAAATCGGCAGGCCGGCGCCGGTCGCCGCTTCAATCGTTCGCGGCCAAATATCAGTGCGCATTGTTCCATCGGTGACTGGCGTTGACACGACATGGACCTTGGGGGTGATGCCATCCGGCTCCATTTCGATCTGAAATGTCTTATCACCGAACCCGTATCGCGACATCTGGTCGCGGTACCAGTCTTGAACGGAGAGCATGAGCACTTGCAGATTGCCGACGGCCGCTGACTGCGGCGTACGATTCTGTGGAACTACGTAGCCGATGCGCACCATGGGGGCAGCCAGCATCAACTGACCGGTGCTTAGTGCAATCCACGCTCCCATCAAGATCATGAGGCGGAGACTGCAGAAGCGGCGGCTACTGCGGACCGCTGCAACCGTCTTCTGGAGCCGTTGATCGGCGACGAGGCCCAACCGTGCGCAGCTCTGCATGTTTACTCCTCGCGACATGGTGTTAGCTATTAATAATCCGGATGCATGCCTCGCTACTGCACGCAGAATACCACGCCGCTGACCACACGGGTCAGCGAAAGCGGTCGCCACCGCATTTCGACGCCTGCCAACTCGTCCTGGCCGAGGAGTGAGATCGCTATGCGCGAGCTTCCAACTGGCATTCAGGGGACCCGCCGTACGGTCAAGCATTCCGTGTCAAGGGAAGTCGTGACATCTACGGGATCGAGTCAAGTTCCGTTGGGCATCGAACTCGACAAGATCGTCGATCCGTGGGGGCAGAAGATGCAATTGTTCGTCAACCCGCAATACAACTTCGCCCAGGATGAAAGTAATTCGGGCTGGACGCTCTACTTGGGGCTGACGCTGTTGGTTCCGGAGGCGTGAAGTTCACTCCTCGAACGCAAAAATCTTTCGCCAGTCGTTCTTCATGCTGACGACGGTCCAGCCCTTGGCGGTCGCTTCGTCGTAGAGGGCCTGGGTAAAGGCGCCGACCTTGGTGTCGGGCAGGCCGGCCGCGGGGCCGTAGGCGTATTCGCGCTTCGCATCGTCGTGGAGGACGAGCATCGCCAGCTGCGCGCCTTCGCCGGCGGTGGCATACTCAAGCATCTGTTGATCGCCGGTCGAGTTGCCGAACGCCGCGCGTGGTCGGCGGCCAATGACGAGATGAATCCCTTTCGGTTTGCCGACGCCGTTGTCGTTCAGCAGCAGTTTCGGTTCTTTGATAAGTTCCGGCTTTCCATCAGCTGCGTAGGTGAATTTGGTCTCGCCCGCAGTGCCGACGACTTGTTCAGGCGGAATGCCGTACACTCGCTCGGAATAGACTCGCACGAAGTCCTGCCCGCCGCCGGTGACGATGTAGGTCTTGTAGCCGTGGTCGCGGAAGTACTTCAGCAACTCCTGCATCGGCTGATATGTCAACTCGGTATAGGGACGTTTCCAACGGGGATCGCGCGCTTCGGCCAGCCAGCGCGAGAGCTCGCTGGAAAATTCCTCGACCGTCATTCCCGTGTAGGTGACGGCGATGATCTTTTCGAGATCGGGGAGCGTCAACTTGGCCATGGCGGCCCCGTCGCCGGAGAGTACTGTCTTAAAGGGTTCGATGTGCGCCAGTTCGGGCCGCTGTTTGGCGACCGTGTGAACGCGATCGAGCGCGTACATGACGAACGAGTACATCGGGTGCTCGACCCAGAGCGTGCCGTCTTGATCGAACGTGGCGATCCGTTCGGCCGGCGGCACGAAGTCGCCGCTCCCTTTGGTCGTCGTTGAAGCCACGAAGGCGACGATCGCTTGCTTGGCCGCGCCGTCCTTCCAAGAGGGAAGTGCGTCTTGCGCTCGAATAACCTGGGCGACGCAAATCGTCCACAGGATGGTCAGCGTCGCGATGGCGGACACCTTCCGTTGCGAAGACATAACGACTTCTTCTTTGGTTTCTTGAATAGGAAAAAAGGCGGGCGGCCCTGAGGGACCGCCCGCCGCCTTCGTCTCGCTCACCCGTCAGTTACTCGCTCGGGTGTTTTGCACCCATCTCCCGCACCTGCTGGAGAACCTGTTCAAGGTTGTAGCTCGCCGCCATTTGGAGCGGCGGGAAGTCGACGTAGGACATGAGCTCCTTCTCCCAAAGCATCTGGCCGATCGGCAGCAGGTTCCAGTCATAGATATACGCTGTACTTGGCGAGGCTAAGGCTCCCGCTACTGAGAACGCGCCTTTCTGCTCGGCCCCGACGTTGTTCTCGAACGGATCACGCATGATGTTCTGGAGTTGAGTCCAGTGATACGTCACGGGCGCGTTGAGAGCATCGGTGCCCATGGACCCCATCATGGTGTAGTAGAACTTCCAGTTCTTGTAGCGTACGGCCGACGGAAGGCGGCCCTGGTAGTAGAAGAAGGTGTCGCGATTCGATTTCTCCGTTTTTCCTGTGAGATAGGCGATCTGGTTAAAGCCATCGAGCTTGGTCTTCACGATGCCTTCGTACTTGCCCTCCATGATCTGCTTGTTCAGTTCCTCACCCTTGGCGCCGCCGGCGATTTCCACGAACGTGGGCACCCAGTCCAGCGAGGAAAACATCTCCTTGAAAATCGTTCCCGGCTTAACGACCCCCGGCCAGCGAATGACGCACGGAGCGCGCATGCCGCCTTCCCAAGTACTCAATTTCCCGGCTTTGAACGGTGTGACGCCCCCGTCCGGGAAGGTCTGTACCTCGGCGCCGTTATCGGTGGTGAACACGACGATGGTGTTGTCGAGTTCGCCCATGTCTTCGAGCTTCTTGAGGACATAGCCGATGTTGTCGTCCATCTGCTTCATGCCGGCTTCGTTGGCGCCCCAGTCTTTGCCGCCGACGGTGCCGATCATGTCTTCATACTTTTTCGACAGCACGGTGGTGACGTGCATGCGGGCAGGGTTGTACCAGCAGAAGAACGGCTTCTTGGTCTTTTCGGGGTCGTTGCGATCAAGCCAGTCAATGACGTGAGATGAGATCTCCTCGTCGACCGTCTTGGAGCGTTCCAAGGTGAGCGGCCCTTCATCCGTCCCTTTTTGATTCTTCGCCGTCCCGTCGGACGACTTCATCCACAGCACTGGCCGCGGCGCTGCCATACAGATGCCGTCCTTGGGATCGATCTCACCTGGATGCGGCGGAATGCCAGGGATCGGGATCATCTTCATCGGCGGCACAACAGCCTGCTTATCCGGACTGCTGTTGATATCTGGGAAGCTCACTTGCTGCATCGCATCCAAGTGATAGAGGTAGCCCCAGAACTCCTGGAAGCCGTGTGCCGTGGGCAGAGAATCGGGATGATCGCCGAGGTGGTTCTTACCAAACTCTCCGGTGCTGTAGCCCAGGTCATACAGGAACTTGGCAAGACACGGCGTGCCAGGGCGCAGATACGAAATCGCGCCCGGCAACTGCGGCAGGACCATGCCCGCGCGGTAGGGGTGCATACCGGTAACGAATGCACAGCGCCCGGCCGTGCAGCTCGACTCTGCGTAGTAGGTCATGAACATCCCCCCCTCGCGGGCGAGGCGATCGATGTTCGGCGTTTCGCCGACCATCAACCCGCGGTGATAACAGCTCGGCTGCATCCAGCCGATGTCGTCGCCCATGATGAAGAGGATGTTCGGCTTCTTGCCCTCTTGAGCGAGTGCCGTCTGCGCCAGCAGCAACCATGCCGCGGACAATGTGAAGAGCCAGCGTTGCATCAGTGAAGCACCTAGAGAGAAATGAAGGGCGGAGAAGTAATCGGCTACGGCCTATCGTAAAGGTAGTTCTGCTCCGCCTCAGACTCGGTACCGCTAGGGACCAGATTCTATCTTTTCTACAACGGCGGTGGAATAGATTACAGATTTTCCGCTTGTTCGGGCGAAAATTGTCGCGGGTCAGTTACGCGTAGCTCGACAAATGCCGTTCAGACGTCGGCCCTAAAATACTCCGTAATGAGGTCGATTCCATGGATAGTGATGCTCACCGACATTGCTTGACAAAGATCCAAAAGTCGCCAACGCCGTGAAGACTGCACTTTTGGCAAATCGAGCGTCGGTGTGAATTCAACGTATTGACGGAAATGCCAAGTTGCTTCGCGGCCCGCTTCGCGTTCATGGTCGTCTCATTAAGATGCCGGACCACGTCCCGCTCTCGCTCGCTAAGTTCTCTCCACAATACCGGGAGACGCCGCATGTGGAACAGAACCGGCGAGGCTACCTCTGGGGAGGGCATTAACTGAACTCGGCCCCAGAAGACGTGACCGTCATCAGCGATGCCCGAAAGCAACTCCTCGACTTCGTTGCCATCCAGCGCCTGTTGGAAGGCGCGCTCAAAATCGTCCACTGACGCTGGGGCGAGCATTTCGGGAACCGGTCGTCCAAGTACGTGAGAGGTTGGCGCCTCCATTTCATTCCTTGACACGACGGTCACACGGGCTTCCCGGTCGAGCAACCCGACGACTTCGGCCTGATCCCACATTATCAAATCTCCAATCGACTCTCGTCCGCCAATTTGATCGCTACGTACCTAATCCTCAAAAACACTAACGAAAATGATGATAGTTGTCGGGGGCCCAGGGTGCGATCCGAAGCCGTATAGCAGACATATTCTGGGGGCCGCACTGAAGGGCGGTCACATCACTTGTCGCATGGACCGGCGTCCGTTTCAGATCGCTTACGTGGAGACCATCATGAATCCCTTCGACGACCGCATTGAGCCGTTAAGCATAGCGGGGAGCCGGCGGAAAGTGTGCATTTCGCAAAATACGCAGGCATTGCATCGCATCTCCCGTGTGATGGAGTCTGAGTGTGTGGGAGTGCGAACGGCAGCGCAGCGGATGAATCGCTCGATGTCACAGGTGCGTGCGGAATCCGAGCCATCGTGCGATTTGCGACTCTCCGACCTTTATCGGTGGCAGGCAGCATTGAAAGTGCCAGTTGGCGAATTGCTAAATGAGCCGCTCACAGATCTTTCCCCTGCGGTGGCTTGGCGTGGGAGAATGCTGAAAGTGATGAGAACGGCTAGGTCTATCCAAGCGCTGACAGACCAAGAAGTCGTACATTCACTCGCAATGATTCTCGTCCAGAGTCTCGAAGCATTGATGCCCGAGTTAAACCAAGTGCCAGCTTGGCCGCTGCAAGGTCAGCGACGCACCAGCGATGAATTGGGGGCCGTTGTGGATAGGCGACTGTCGGACGATTTCTTCGATAGTTATGCCGACGGCTGAGGAACTCAGGTCGCGATCTTTATAGGTCCCCATTGCTGATTACCGACTCATACCGCATGAGTAAACCATCGCCCTTCGGTTTTCGTGTCCGTCGCCCCGACCGACGCCGGAAAAGAGGTGCGTAAGTTTGCTCTGTACGAACCGTCATTGGGCACGAAGCCAGTATCGACAGGACTAGTTCCAAAAACCTTCGTTTGGCGTCACTCGCCGTCGCAAGTCCCTTTGCCGACGAATCCTCGGGCCGGACATTTTCTAAACTCATGTCACCTATCAAAGTCCCATTAAACGTCGAACCCAGAACTTGATGGTGTCGCCAGACGGCGGTTCCGGGCTTCAAGCGGGGGACCAGGTTTTCGGCAGCGTCCGATAAGTTGGAATTCTATTAAGTGCACGCACGAAAAAGGCCGCTCGCAATAGAGCGGCCTTTTTTGCGATACACAACGTCGGCGGCTTGGCGAGCGGGACTTTCCGCCAAAGAATTGCTCCCGGACGGATCCGGTCTCCGCAAGTCGCCAACAGGTGCGTGGCGAACTAAAAATTCAGCTGATCAACTCGGGCGGATGGTTTGGCCGTCTCCCATGGCCGTCGCGCCAAAAGGGACACTCGCGCCGGGCCGGCTACCGAACTCATTACTCCATGCCCCAGAACGACCACTACAACGTAGGTCGCGGCGATCGCGAGGACCGGCGACCCCTGGCAAGCGCCCCGCCCCGGGAACCTCGCCATGTACCAGTAGTCCCGCGGCGGGCCGATAACCGCCGCGACGATCACTGCGATCGCCAACCCGCACCAGCCGAACCGGCGCGCAATCCGCCAGGTAATGATGAAGACGAACGCGCGCAGGGCGAAGTCGATTAGCAGGAGCGTCAGGAAGTAAAGCTCCCGGTTTATCGCCATGTGCCACCATCCTACCCGCTCACCATGGATGATGATGCCCAGGGCCACCACACCGGAGACTATCGCGCCAGCTAGGGCCCCCAGCGATCCGCGCGGGCACCCGCGTGGCCAAAGCGACAGCAACCAAGACGGCCAGGTAAAAACCGTTAAACCGGTGGTTTTGCTGCGTCGTCATGTGTGATTCAACGCTGCCGAACATGTAGTCGACCGACAAAATGCTACGGGATTAGTGATGAGACGGCAGTTCGAGGCTGTTGTGGACAGTGGCCGGTGCCGTCGCTGCGGCGGAGCCCGCGCGGCCCGTCGACGGTGGCGCGGGCGTCGGGATTGGAGCCGGGGCCCAGTCGGAGGGATTGATGGCCGGGGGTCTCATTCGCTTTTGGGAAAGGTTTCCATAATTAAGCTGCCTCCCCATCATTGTGAGTTCGGGGAGCGTCACCACTGTCACCGTAACCGGAAGTCGATATATCCCCGGTTTCGTTGACTTGTGGTAACGGTGACGCTGGTGACAGGCGAAATTCACGCCGGGGTCTGCCGCCCGTGTCGTTCTCGACATGCCACTCCCCTAGCTTCGCCTTGGCCAATGAATCGAGAGCGGCGTCGGCAACTTTGGTCGGTTGATACTTCCGGCTGTTATGCATCAGTTCCCGGGTGGTAATCACGCCTCCTTTCCGCCGGATCAGGTCGACCAGGTCGCGTACTTCACGATCAGCGTCGGTCTCCACGAACAGCCCGTACACCCGCCGAGCTTCGCCGCCGAACCAGTCAGCTAGTTCAATGCCGGCTCGCATGGCGGCTTCGCCGATGGCGTCGTCGGTGGCTCCCCCGGCCGCCCATGCCGCCAACTGGAAGATCAGGGCGAACCGCGCCGCGTAGGCTTCCAGCTTGCTCCATGCCGCCGCCAGATCATCGTCGAGCTCGGCTAGTTCTGCCCGGTGCCGATTGTAGTAGCTAACCCATAAGTCCCTCGCCGCGGGCGACAGGTCCAGCGGGAACGGCTCTGGGTTGCCTTCAGCGTCGGCAGCCGGTTCCATGGCCAGCAGCCGGGTGAAGATTCCTTCCATCGCTGCTTCAACAGCGGGGTCGATCGTCTCGTCGGTCCAACGAACGGGCCGGGGGTCCGGCATCGCCATCAGCAGCCGCGCGCACAATCCATCCTGCATATGCTCGCGCCCGATGGCGGATCGCAGTACCCCCGGCTGGATGCCGCCAACCAGACTAACCGCGGCTCGGGGAACGTGGAGCATCTTTATGGCGCTCGTTTTTCTGTCGACCGTTAGCGGCGCCCCACTCCATGCCGCTAACCAGTGCCCCAGGTCAGAGCCCTTGCCGCCTTTGTATTCGGCAATGCCGCCGAGCCAGCCGGCGAGCTCATCGCGGCTGACGAGGACGCCGTCGAACTGCGCCGCCAAGAGCGCCGCCAACGCTTCGATCGTGGTGTCGCTGGTGATGAACCGATTACACGCCGGCGGTTCCGGTTTCCACGGGGGAGGTTCCGAGTTGTTACGCAGTTTCTTCCACGCCGCTAGGTCTCGGTCGTAACAGGCTAACTCTTGCGCGTACTTGTCGGCGGCTTCAGCATGGGCGGAAAACGATTCCGATTCCTTCCGCTGAAGGAACTGCATAGCGGCTTGCAGCGACGGCGTTTTGTGCGAGCCGGATTTGCCGATGATCGCCGCCCAGATGATCGCCGGTTCCTTCCATGTCGGCTTTAGGCGGATAACCCGTTTGTTGCCGATGGCTCGGGCCAGGCAGGCCAGCAGCGGCAACGCGATAAACGACGGATCGCAGCCGATGGCGGTCGACGCTGCTGCGACGAACACGCCGACAGGACCGGGAAGCGTATGCGTCGGGAAAGGAACGTAGGCGTCTACGTTAACACAAGTCGCTATTTCGCCCGTTTCATCGACTTCTGTAGACGGCTCGCCCCAATGAGCGCCGCCGTCGAATACTCGCTCCCGCTTCGGCTCAAATCGAGCCCGCAAATCGGACCAGCCCCATCGCCCCTTGCAGCTATCGTGGTGACAACCAGCGACGATAGCGCCGTCCGGGTGCTTCCCAATGTAGGGCCCGTCGCCGCCGTGATCGCACAACGGGGATGTTTTCAGTTCCCAGATTGTGCCGCTTCCCTTCCAGGCGGCCGGCGGGGTCACGTCGAGCCCGTGCCGGGAGATGAACGATTCCAGGTCGAACGAATCGCCGGTGAAGGTGGTCGGCTTCGTGGTGGTCTTCGCAGGGGGGCCGGCCAGTTCCTCCAGCAACGCCAGCGGGACGACTTCCGGCGTCTCGGGCGCATCCACAATCGCCGCCATGCGGTGCGGTCGATCGTCTGTTGAGTCGCCCTTACAGACTAGCGTGCCGAAAAGCTTGGTAATCCGCGCCGGGTTGAAGACCGACGTATCCACCTTCACCACGTCATCATCGAACTTCTTCGCCAGCGATTCGAGACAGCGCTGCTTAAGCCCGCCGTCGTCAGCCGGCAAGTCGATCGCATAGTACAGGTGCCGGCCGTTGCCGCTTTCCGCCACGATCGGATCTGGCCAGCCGTGATCGTGTAGAAAAAGGTCGATCTGTTGCTGCCGATCAACAGCCGCGGCAATTTCAGAAACGGTTGCCGATATTCCAGCGGGGCGAACGGCGTCGAGGTCGATCAGCAGCCAACGGCGCCGGAGAATGTTGTTGTCGCTAGTGGCGGCGCCCTTCTCCTGTTTCTTCAGCCGGTTCGCGGCTCGCGCTAGCAGCGCCGGGTCCACTTCGTTGAACACGAAATAGATTCCTTTCCACGCCGACAGTTCCGCCACGGCGGCGGCGACTTTCTCGGGATCGTCGAAATATCCGCTCCAGGTCGCCGGGCGATATGAATCGGAGCGATGCGTCGCCTCCAGCGCCCGTATCTCGGTGATCGCACCAGGGGGGATGAATAATCGAAGCGCGCGTGCGACTTCGACAGGGTTGACCAACTTCGTGCTGACGGCCATAACGATTGCGTCTCCGTTTGGTATGTCCGGCGGGCTGACGTTGAGCCCCAGCCCGCCGGGCAATTAAGATAGTTAGGTCAGACGTACCGCGTCCATCGCGGCGAGGACTTCTCTTCCGTGGGCATCCGCAGTTGATGCTCAGCGGGCAACTGGTCGAGATGCCGACCGATGTGGGCAATCTCAGAGCGATCCCAATCAATCGAGGCGTCGGTATCCTCTTAGGGGAATTGCTCAACCTATTCCAGAATCTAGGCTAGGTCAGTCAGAACGCCGCTCTACTTCGTAGCGGATTCGATGGCAGTTGTGGACATAGGGTTATCCAAGGTTGCGCGGACATGAAACTCCCCGAAAGCTGGCCGCGAACGGGGGGGCGAGGGGATGTTAGGCGAAGTAATCCTTCGCGGTGCCGAGAGATTGCCGCCGCAGACGGCCGACGCCGGAAGGCGTGGTCGGCACAACGCTGCGAGCCAGTTCGAAGTCGCGGCGAGCGGCGGGACTGATTCGGTATCGAGGGCGGCGGCTGGTCCGGCTCGCCAGATTCGTCGCCTTTAGTTCGCCCGAATGAATCCAGCCGAGCACAGTGTTGACGCTGACCGATTTCAGCCGCGCGAACTCGGGGGGCGTGATATCCCGCTCAGCGGCGGGAAGCTTTGTAGCCATGGAAAACCTCCTAGTCAGTGCGAATCACTGAAAAGGAGGTTATGAAGTCAACGGCATCGCTACGGCATCGCTACGGCATTTCTTCGGCGCCGATCGAGCGGGCTTAAGGGTAGGCTGGCCGCGCAGTGATACCTTCCAGGGGATGTCATGTCGGCGAAAGTACTCGTTAGCCTTGTCTCGATGCCCCCGGCAGGTACTTGAATCAAGTATCGATTCGGCATGATCGTCCGCCACGATCGGCGCTAACTCTTCGTAGCTCGCCGAGTTGTCGGTCGCGTGAAAAAGATGATTCACGAGCCGCCACGCCATCGGTGCCAACGTCTCTTGAATAATCGCACCGTCGAGCCGCCATCTCTCTCCCACCACAGGGCCATCGGCCAACAGTGGCGCCTCAACATCTGGTTCCGTCGGCACGAGGACCCTGCCCGCGAAGCTTTCGCCCTGAATGCGTCCGTAAAGGTCTGGCAGCCCCCCAAAATCAGCTAGTCGATTCGCGAGGTCACGACATGCATCGATATCATCGTCACCACCAGAGTCGCGGAACCGCGTCAGCACGGCATCGGCGAGGTAATAGGCAGCTTCGTGTGCCGTTTGATAGCTCAAGCCGTCTACAAATAATGGCGGTGCACTGACCCCGACTGCCTTCCCGATATAGTCGAGTACGTCGGAATGCTCTTCCCACGCCTCCATCGCGCCTTCAAGGAGCATCGCCAGCCCTTGAGCGCGGTGCCACTTTACGCTGACTTGGCGTTGTGCCGCGCAACTATCACGAGAGTATGGAAGCACTTTCGAGAACCGCCGAATGAACGTTCGCGCGTTACCATTGCAGGCTTCTGCCGCTCGCGTTAGCGCGAGCAGACGATGGAAGTCGTCCATAGAATCCTCATCCTTTTAGGCCGAGCCGGTCCCGGCCGCCGCAGGGATGAGGTCCGCAGACGGCCGGAACCACGGGGTAGCTACTCCCCAAACCCAGCAAAGAACTATTGTCGCTCCCTGCTGCCAGCCCGCCAAGTTGTCGCCGACTCCCGCCGAAACAGCCACTTGCGAACGTGGTTGCTGGCGTCGACAAGTCGGGAATCCTCAATCCGTTCGCGGTAGGTTGCCGCCATCGAGGCGTCGGCGTGACCCATGATCGCGTTGACCGCGACTTGATCTCGACAGCCGCCGGCAATCGTCTCGAATCCGTGCCGCAATGCGTAGAATCCGAGCCCGGGGCGGTGCAGCTTCGTCTTGCCGAGCAGCTTGCGCATTTCCTTCGTGACGGGATTGTCAGTCGTCTCTTTCGCCCACGGCTCGCCGTACTTCGTGATAAATGCCAGCCCGGCATTCTCGGCGTCGTGAGGCTCGGGGCGCCGTTCGATAGCGTCCTGGATCGCGGCGACCGTCTCTGGCCACAGTGGGCAACGCCTCGCAACCGCTGTCTTGGGCCGGGGGTAGTTGACCCACCCGCCTTTAAGGTTGAGCGCCGATATCGGCAGCGTGCCGCAGTCGTGATTTCCGAAGCCGCAATTGATGCCGAGCAGAATCATCGCCTTGAGCGGTTGGGGAGCGGCTTTCAACAGTCGTCGAATCTGGCGAGCATCGAACATCCGCTCGCCCTTCCGCTGACGTTCGGCCCGTAGAATCCGTTTCGCCGGCCGTTTGAACGTCGGGCCGAATCTCATCGGCTTGTCGATCAGGCCGGCGTCGTAGCCGTAATTAAACAGCGTGCGGATGCGCTGCACTTCGTTGCCGAGAGTGTTTGGATTGCAACGCTTCGCCAGTGCCGCGCGGAGGGATTCGAAGTCGTCGGACGCGATATCGTCGACCAGCCGATTCTTGCCGAGCGACGCCATGACCGTCGCGCAGCTCGTGTGGTAGTCTACGAACGATCGGCGGGTAATATCGCCGGCGTCGGCTTGGCGTTCCTTCGCCTCGCAGAATCTGTTACAGAGTTCGTGGAGGGTAAGCCCGTCGCCAGTGGCGCGTGGCGTCCTACCAGCGTGCAAGGCGTCCCGCTGGTCGAGATACTTCGCCAGAGCGGCATCCGGGTCTGCCCAGGGTCCGAAGTAATGGAGCTTGCCCCGAATCTTCTTCGCCCATCGCCCCGTGGCGTGCGCGAAGAGGGGGAACCCGTCGTAGGGTTTCGCTGGTTTGGCGCCAGCTGTAGAATTAGCCACGTCATCACCTCGTTAGCTGGGGTGGTGTCACTGACACCCGGCGGGAGCAACCGCCGGGTGTCTTTTATGGCTTTGATGCTAGCGGGTGTCACTCCGGGAGTCAAACCCCACAGCAAGCAACGGCAGTGAGAGCCACTAAGTCCTTTTCGGTAAAGGAATTAGAGCCTGTAGCTCAGTCGGTAGAGCAACGGACTTTTAATCCGTAGGTCTCGGGTTCGAGTCCCGACAGGCTCATTAGCGTTTTCGTATCTAAGTCGTGTTGCTGGCGGCATTTGCCGCGTCAGTCGCTTGTGACTGGTTGTGACACGAAATGACACTGTTTGACTTCTCCGTGGTGCGCATTTGGTGCGCCGTGGACTCGAAGGCAACAAAAAAGCCCCGTCGACTCTGCGGAGTCGACGGGGCTTTTGATTTTCCGGTGGGCCTAGATGCAGGGTAGGGCGGCGGCCAGTTCGTCCCTCTTTAGCTTCGTGTAGTAGTTCATCGTCAGATTGATGTCGGAATGCCGCGCCAGCTCTTGGGCCGTTTTTGGGTGGACGCCTGAACGAGCCAGATTGGTGATGAACGTGGTGCGAAGACTGTGAAAGTCCAGGCCCTCGACTTCCGCCGTTGTCAGGTCGGTGCGGAGCATCTTGGCCGCCTTGTAAACCCAATTGCCTGGCCAGATTGGCTGATCGGCTGGCAGGCCCTTTAGGAAGCCTCGGAGCGGCCCTACCAGGGGAACGGGGAGCGGTTGCTCAACTTCCTTACGATTCTTGGCACGCTCAGCCTCAAGGAAGACGTAAGGCGACTTTCCCAATACGAAGCTAGCCGGAGTGAGCGATGCCAACTCGCTGACCCGGAATCCGGTATTGACGGCGAGCCGGTAAAGCATCGCCCGCTCCGTGCCTGTTAACCCCCAGGCCTCTGGCCCAATTCCAGCCGCCTTTATGATTTTGCGGATTTCATCAGCCGTCGCCGCCCGACGCTTACGAGCATCGGTCACCGTGACCTGGCCAAGGTGAACCAGTGGGCAATCTGGCAGTTTGCGAGTCTTAACTGCCCAACGGCAAAACATCTTGAGGGCCACAACGTAATGATTGCGAGTCCGCTTCGATGCAGGACGAACCGGGCGCTCCGGTCCGCGCCGCCACGTTAGGTTGCTAAGGAAGTGGTCGAACTTATCGGTTGCTTCACCGCTCCGAAGATCGGCGGGTGTCACGAATTTGCAATCGTCGAAAACACGCTTTACGCGATTCGCCGTTTGTTCAATGTGGCGCTCCGATCGATTCTTTGATTCGAGCGACTCCCGAAAGCTAATGAGCAGCGTGGCGAGAGTCGACTCAGAGACGGGAGTTTCTTCACCTTTCCGAATCCGCATGGCGCGATCTTCGTCCAGTTCTGCCATCCTCTCGGTGTTCTCTTTCAACCGATGCCCCGTCTTCGTGACCCACTTACCCCGCTCATCCTTGAACTTATAGGACCACTTCTTAGCCGGCTTGCCGTCTTTTCCCGTTCGTTTGAAGATTATCGCCATAGTTGTGATTCTCGATGTCCAGCTTCCGCCAGCGCACTGACCGACCGATCCGAATCGGTTCGGGCAGCTCGCCTTTGGACCATAGGCGCCTGATTGTTCGAGTGGAAACGCCAAACATCGACGCGACTTGCTTAATGTCGATGAACTCTGACTCGGGCTGCTGGACTACCAGCTTGAGGCCGAGTTGTTTGGCGAAGGAATGGAGATCGTTCACTCAACTATGCAGGCGCCGATCGTCGGCGCCAAATCCGAAATGAAAAGAAAGTGGTAAAAACTTAAGATTGGGCAAGTTCCATCGCCTCCTCCAAAAGCCGTTCGATGACGTGGTCGAATTGACAGTCCAGAGCCTCGTCGTCGCACCGGCTGTCCACGTAGCTTTCGACGGCGGCTCGCAACTTCCAAGGTTGCTCTCGTGCGATCGCGACCAACCCTAAGTGGGCCGGCAATGTGAGAATAAAAACTTCCTCCGCCGGCAATCGCTCCCAGTCGTTGACGTACGCGGTGAGGTACTCAATCAGCTTTCGTGCTAAATGGACTGTGTCACGGCCGCCAACGAGTTGCGGAACAACCTCGGCGATGGTCTCGGCGAGCGAAGGCGGGAGCTTGGAGAGATCAATCATCTAGATGTCAAAGCCCTTTCGCCCCGCGCCTCTTGTTGTTCTGGAATCAAAGTGTGGCTCCGGATGAGTTACGGGCCGGGTAATCCCGGCTGCACGAAAGATTGCTGCAGAATGAAGCACTTGGCGGAGTGTTCGATCTCGGCGATCATTGCGAGCCGTTCCGCGCGGCAAGGAACGGGATGGCTTGTCCTAAGCGGCATCTCGTCATAGGTCCGACCTTCAAGTTCCCGACCGTGTTGCTTCTTGCGAACACCGCCCCACTGTTTGAAAAAGAACGGCACGCCAGCGCTTTCGCACTGGTCACGGATGCTCGTGACCCACTCCTTCTGCATCGGCCGCGCACCAGGTCCGCTCTCGCCGCCGACAATCACCCAATCCATACCCGACAGATCAAGCTGGCCCACGTCTTCTAACAAGGGCTCAATTGATAGAAAACGCAATCTGGCAGGCGCGTCTCGTAAGGCGGTGACACGCGGCACGCCGTACTTGCGATCTTCGACGCTGGTTCCCCACCAAATGTGGTCGAGGGACGCAGCGAAACTCAATTTGGTCGCCAGGAGATCGCGCAGCCGATCGGCTCGTTTGGTCAGCACCTGGTAGGTATGCCAATCCGCCAATTGCATGACTCGCGCGACCTGCTCAACGTATTCGTCAGGAACGCCTTCCTGAAACAGGTCGCTCATCGAATTGACGAAGATCGTCTTGGGCTTCGTCCACTTAAGGGGCTCGGCTAACTTCTCCGGCACCAGTCTCAAATCGAATCCCTGCTCATAGGCGTGGCCGGGAACGCCGCGAAATCGTTCCGCGAACGTCTCGGCATAGCAATGTTTGCAGCCCGGACTAATTTTGGTGCAGCCGCGTACCGGATTCCAGGTTGCGTCAGTCCACTCGATTGTTGAATTAATACTCACGGTTACCTCTGAGAGAAAAGAACGCCGAGTCCGGCCAATGGTGGCAGGATTCGGCGACTGAGGGGATCAAACAAGGTGGGGTTCGACTTCGGACCACACTTCGAGCGCACCTTCGCAGAAGCCCCTGAGGAATTCAGGCGTTCGATATACGCGAGGCCAATCGTTGCCGAGCGCGCTCTCCCAAAATGACCTTGCGGGATTGTCGTCGTCGTCATTGGCATCGTCGCGGATCATAGTCGTTACGAAGTCGCAACAGTCGTAGTCCTCTTTCTCGAATTCCGCGAAGTTGAGGTTGCTCAACTCGACGTAAGGGGCTGGGTCGGAAGTTGCCCACTTGCGGCCCGCCGTCGCGCCTTCTGCATGGTTCTGTTCGTCCACAGCCTTCTTGGCCGCCTTGTACCTCGCGATCAAGTCACGCTTTCTCATCGTTTCTCCCATAAATAAGTGTCTACCGTTCATTGCGGCCGAGCAAAGCACCCGCCCGTCGGCGGTTAATACGCTCAAAGTTGAAAATCAGGGGCGCTAAAACCGTCGGCCGCAAGAACCCCGAGTCCGGAGCGCCGGCATAATCGGCCCAATGGCGCCACGAATCAGAGATGCCCGCTGCTCGGGCGGAATCGCCACCAGCGACGGCGAACACAATTCGGTGTCAGACATAGACACTCCAGAAAAGTGAAAATCGGACTCTATGTCCCAGCTTTTACTGGATCAGTCGGCCGTCTATGGAATTGTCAACGAATTCCTGCCGTTGCAATTGCTTAACGGTGGCCTACGATCGGGCGAAACAGGCCAATTTGCTATCTACTACCTGCGGCAAGTATCATGTCGCGAGTGCCGATCGCTTTCTCTTCCTGATTCAAGGTAATGGCCCGTGGCAATTGAAGTCACTTGCGGCGACTGTCAGCAAACGATGATGGTCAAGGATTCGTTCGCCGGCAAAAAGGGGCTATGCCCCAAGTGTAAGGCGGCGATCACGGTTCCCGAGTTGCCGCCCGTTCCAGAGCCGGAACCCTTCCTGGCACCCACAGAGAAGCAACTCGCCTACGCACAGGTGCTAGGTATTTCGATACCGGAAAGCGTTTCTCGCAAGCAGCTAAGCCAGATGATCAGTGACGCCAAAGATGGAGCCCCGGCCAGTGAAAATCAGAAGTCTTACCTTCGCGACATGGGCGTCGCGTTCCCCGAGGACATCAAGTCGAATCAAATCAGCATGCTGATTGACGCTGCCACTGACATTCGTGGACAGGTCGCAGCGCGATATGAACAACAGTTAAAAGAAGCTGGCATGCTCGTCGAGCATCTTAGCGACGAGCAACTGCTATACGCCCTGCGAGATCGCGGTAAGGACTTCTTTGTCTTTCTGCTAGAAAACGACGAATTTCGTTACAAAGACTTGCCGATTAGTGGCCAGCTCCGGTGGTCTGACTCGCTCAACCTTGAAGACGTGAAATACATGCTCATCAAGCTGGCCGGTTATTGGGCGGTCGACCTTGACCTGAAGGCTTACGCCGACGAGTTCGACGGGAAACCTCCGAATATCGAGTTTACTGCTGACGAACTTGCTTCCCAGGGGACGGTAGTTCGCCTTGGAGAGTCGCCCAAAGGTTGATCTATTCTTTACCTTTTTGAATCTCGAAATGCAGCTTTCCACAAACTGGATCAATTGCGTTCGCAAGCCGAATTTCAAATTGACACTGGAAAGATTTTGCGAACTCCCACGACACCAAGTCAACGTAAAGCGTTGGCAATTTCGCCGCCACACCGTGTTTAAGGCGATGTGTATGGTATTTGACTCTCAGTTGCCCATCTCGTTGGATACTAATCGGCAGCATCGCTCTTTTATTTTCCACCATTGAGTTCGCCAACCAACCCGTAGTGTCTAAACGACTCATGCTCATGTAATCTAGCGGGTCCACGGGCTTCGGTCGCTCCGGCATCGGAGGCGGACCATATAAGTCGAATTCGGTCAGCACATTAACGATGTCAGGTGGAAAATCAAACCATGCATCTATATCTTCAGCGGGGGCCGTTCCAGCATTAACTATCTCAATATCTACCTCCAATACTAATTGTCGCCTTGCTTTGAAAGCATGATAGGAATGCAAGTACTCGACGTAATCGTGAAAATACTTCTCACGTTCTTTGTTGCGACTGTCTCGCGATCGAGCTGGGTCAATGAAATTCCGACCTATCATAAGTCGGACACGATCTTCGTCCGGTGACGGCTTTTCCTCTGGATAATCGCGTTCGAGCCTCGCCACAGCATCACGAATCATGTCATCGCTAATGGGCGAGGGCGTAGCCAGCTCAAATCTTCGATGCTGTCTACTCTCGTCTAGTCCTGCGAATCGCACTTGCACTTTAGGGACTGCGCTCTCCAATCTCATGACTTGTTGACGCAAGGCGCGAAGCTCTAGCTGCACTTCGTCTGGCTCAGGTGCGAGCGCAAGATCATCGCCGGGTTTTACGGATTTGATCCCCAGATCAGCGCATTTCAGGCGAGGCCCAGTGTCATTGGTGATCAGGACGGCGACATCATCAGGATGCTTCTCGGAATAGTCAACAATCGTTCCAATCAGCACGTCGTCTTGCCAACCAGGGTCCAAACCGTATTGTGCGAGGTCGATAGCAGGTCCCGCGGACAGACGTTCAAAATTGACATTGGGTGCGATTTGTTCGCCGTTTGACCAAGCCTCGATACTGATGAGCGTGTCACGCGCGCGTTGACGTAACTTGCCTGAAGAGTTCTGGTTCTTCTGTATGTCAAGTTCTCGGATCGTGATGCGAGGCATGACAACAGTTAGACAATCGGTCTGTAGTAAATCGCAAAGCGGCAGATTACTAAGATGGCGAAAGTGTAGATATATATTTGTGTCGAGAAAGACCTTTATTGCCATGAGACGCTCCGCACAAACGCGATTTAACCCGTCACGCATTCTACTTGGAAAGAGCCTTGGAAGGGTAGCTGAGTAATACCATCATAAAGTCCTCATCCCGATTCAGTTTCACGTACTCAGCAAACGTCGCATCAATTTCGCCATCTAAGTCAGGCTTTATGGGCCTCCGCTCTATCTCAGTCGCAATATGCTCAAAGGTAAGCGTGCCATTGTCGAAGTAACAGGCGAAGCTACCCAATAAGAATGCAAACCTTTCCTCGGTTGCGCTATACTCGGCACTAGGAAATTTAGACGAAAGATGCGACGACAGAACAGTAAGGAAATCGCCTTCGGTACCCTCGCTAAAGTACTTCAGGAACAAATGCTGAATCGTGCAAATTTCAGCGGCGAAGACATTTGCTCGCAGCGGTAAGCAATCACATGAAGTGTCGTCCTTAGCGGCCAGAAAATAAATCTCTCGAAATTTCGATTTAATCAACTCGGTTGCTGACTCTGACGTTAAGAATGCCCGCAGAAACTGTTCGATCCCGTGACGAGGAGTCGCCTTCTCAGAGTCGAGAATCAACAAGTCGACCGGCGATATCGCTGCAAGATAGTCATTGCACTTGGCCTCTTTCTTTGCGATCACGTCCGCAACTCGCTTAATGATCTCAACAGCAGATGGCACTTCAAGACGCATGGCCTTGAGGGGAATGCCCTTTTCATCACCTTGAATATGGTAGGTGATGTCTTCTACCTTGAGTGACGCCTTGTCTTTCTTGTGCCGATAATCGCCGCCTTTAAGCAGCGAGAGTCCATATCCGGGAAGTTTCTGCAACCTTGCCTCGCTTTCCGAGACGAAGAATTCAGTAACTTCTACACCAAATTTGCTGCCGAACGCTTCACACAGAAAGTCGGGGGACTCAGATTCATTAACTACAAGTGGGCTCAGATGAGAGTAGGCCGCCTCAAGAATCTTCCGCTCGTCAAGTTTGTTCAATGGACAGCTCCAACTTAGTTGGCTTCTAGTACGCCTAGCAGTTCAATCAGCATGCCAGTTGCGGTACAATATTGCGACCCCGTTTGGATGCGGAAAACCGGACGATTGCTCTGATGAACTACCTCCATTACGAACTAAATCTTGGTTCAAACGATGTCGCCGTTGTTACGCTCGACAAACAAGCCAATGTCCGACTCCTGGATGAGTCAAACTACTCGGCCTATCGCGACGGACGCGAACACCGGTACACGGGTGGGCTTGCCAAGCAGTCGCCAATAAAGCTGAAGCCGCCCCACGCCGGAAAATGGCACCTGGTTATTGATCTCGGCGGCTATGCGGGCACAGTTCGAGCATCAGTCCAGACGGTCAAAGGTTGAATATGAATCCAGCAACTCCGTTGGTTGTGACTCAGACGCTTGAACCGGCGATTGTTCGTGTCCCTCTCGATTACCTAAAAATCTATGATGTAACAGAGGATGAACTCGAAGCTCTGGAAAGTGGTTCGCCCGTTTCCGTATACATGAATGCACTCGTATTGAGCTTCAGCACGGCGCTTTCGTTCCTGACAACGCTTCTGACTGTCGATATCAAATCGATTTATACCTTCACCGTTTTCGTCGTGATCACCGTCGTTGGCCTTCTGGCATCAGGCGTGTTCGGATTGTTATGGCTCCTAGCTCGTGGCTCCGCAAAGAGCGTCGCCCAAAAGATCAGAGAACGGTCACAGCCAGTAGGCTCGCGCGCAGAATCGACCTAGCTCGCCAAAGCGACGGCCGACCAGGGCTGCCCACTGCGGGTCCGTAGCCCCTTCCCGGTGAGGAAGTCGGCAATCTCCTGAAGGGTTTTGCCGGCCTCTAGCTTCCGCTCGGCGAACGAGCGAATTTCGAGAGCCAGATCACTCGCTACACCGCCACCGATCATCCAGATTCACGCCGGCCGGCGCAGCGGGCGGTATCACCACGGCAAGAAGGTCTACGAGCGTCGCCGGTGACTAGGCGAACGGGGAGCGCATCCCCAGCGCAATCCGGCAGTGATCGCTACAATTGCTGATGCTGCGCGAATCGAAAGACTTTGACGGAATTTGTGCGCCCTCAACGGCCTAGCGCGTGTCCGCACTGAAACCGGACGCCAAAATGCCTTCGTCCGAGTGTATTGCCTATGACTTTGCATGACTTAGCGGCGCGCGGCGATGCTGCCGCCGTGGATAAGCTATTGCGCAGCGGCGCTCACGTCGATCCGCGAGATCAAAACGGCAGAACTCCGTTAATGATCGCTGCGACCAGCCCGCACGCGGAGGCGCAGCTCCTCCGCCTGCTCCTTCAGCATGGGGCTGATCCAAACGCCGTCGTCGCCTCTGATAAAAGCGAATCGGTTCTCGCCTTAGCGGTCGCCGAAGCCGACTTCGAGAAAATCCAAATGCTCGTCGAAGCTGGCGCCAACGTCGGGTTCATCGATCCGGCAGGCTACAGCATTCTTCTGCGAGCCCTCTACCGGCAGTTGCGGGAGAACGAGAACTGCGACGTATTGGACTACCTCATCAGCCAAGGCGCGCCTCTCGACATTGAATCACGCTACGGCGAGTCGGTGCTCCGCGTTAGCTCTTGCCACGGGAAGTTTTCGCTCGTCAAGTTCTTCCTGGAGCGTGGCGCCGATCCGACGCCCCTAGGATGGAATCCAATATTTCATGCGGTCGCCTTTTCGGAATTTGACGAGATTCAAGCGCATATCAACGCTGGCGTTCCGTTGGAGAATAGAGATTCTTGGGAACGAACTCCCTTCTTGCTCAGCGTGCATGCCGGGCGGCAAAATGTCGCCCAGTTGCTGCTGGACAGCGGCAGCGATCTGAATGCCAAGGGTCGTTGCGGCATGACCGCTCCAATCTTCGCTATCGCCCGTGACGATGCAGACATGCTGCGGTGGCTGCTTGCGTCAGGGATCGACATCGACGCTCGTGATGACTTCGGTCATTCCCCGATGCAGATGGCTGCCGAAGGAGGCGCAGTAGCATGCGTGCGGGTGCTGCTGGGCGCCGGGGCCTCGCCGACAGCACTCGATGCGTATGGCAACCGGCTGATCAGTAGCGCGAATCATCCAGAGGTCATCGCCTTGCTCTCGGCCGCGGGCGCCAGCCTCAGCGACGTGCAGTCCAGCGCCCGATCGCGTCTCACCGGCGGTGGAGCCGATGACGACCTCGTCATCAACGAAGCGGACTATCGCCGTCATCGAACTCGCAGTTTCGGGAAGCGGAACCCTGAGCGGATGAACAATCCCTTCTGGGAGGAAATGATCCGCACTCGCGCGTCCGCCTACTCGGCTGGCGCCTTATTTGGAGAACCGAGCCTTCACGCCGAACCGATTTGGTGTTTTTCTCGGTTCGGGCAGTCGCTGACCCAACTCCCGGACGGACGATACGTTGAGATCGGCGGCGAGCATGAGGACTCCTATGATCCCGACTTCTGCATCTACAACGATGTGGTCGTCCATCGCGGCGATGGAACGTGCGAGATTTACGGCTATCCCGCCGAGGCCTTTCCGCCGACCGATTTTCACTCCGCGACTCTCTGCGACGGGGCCATCTATATCGTTGGCTGCTTGGGGTATGTCGACCAACGATGCCCAGCCGAGACGCCGGTGTATCGACTTTGCTGCGATACGTGGCGAATTGAAAAAATGAAGACCCGCGGCGATGCGCCGGGATGGATCTTTAAGCACGAAGCCATGCTCATCGCTCCTAGGCGCATCCTGATTCGTGGCGGCTGCGTGGTGACAGATGCGGACCAAGAGCCAATCGAGAACACTGAAGCGTATGAATTAGACCTCGACGAGATGGTATGGAATAAAGCCCGTTAGGCCGCGTCAATCACCTCCAACTTCCGTCGCCGCCCCGATCCCCAGCACCCCGCCACAGCCCCTATGAGGCCGCTACATGCGTTCCCAGCTCATCTGGCTGCCGCGGGCCTGAATTGAGATGCGATGCGTTAAAATGGGGGATTCCTGACGCGGCGATCTCAGTTGGAAGGGGTGAGCCCGACGACATTGTCGATCGCGGGCATCCGTTCCACGGTAATCTTGTTGAGGTCTTCCAGCCGGTCTTTCGCCAGATACTTCTGGATGGCCTCAATCGCGCTCGCCGCCTCGCAGACGCCACGCCCGCCAATTCGCCTTCGACGCTCCATAAAGTTTCCATGTGAGAATTCTACGAGGGCGGTCAATGGGCGCCGATTCCACAGACGATCGAGACCGATCCAGCCATCGCCGAAACCTTGGCCATCGGCCGCCCCCAACGCGGGGGCGGCGCAAACGGCAATCGAAATCATGCGAGGGCATCGCATGACAATCTCTTGCGGCCGGAATAAACTCGCTGTCGCGGCGCTCCGGCGATTGTTGGTTTGCAGGCGAGGGCGCGTCACGTAGACATCGACGAGATCGCGCAACGCCGCCGGCGAACGCTTGTCGCCGCAGCAACCAATCCGATCGCGAACAGCGTCATGCCTGTCGGTTCGGGCAGGCCCTCGTCGCCCGGATCGCCGGGGATTCGTTCGCCCACCGTGTCGGTGTCTTGGAAGAAAAGCAACTCGTCGCCGACCAGGAACGGCGCGGGACTAAAGATGGGAAGCGGGTCGGCGTCGATCACATTGCCGAATTGAATCCGCATCGCGCGGTAAACGTCTCCTACGGGACTCGGGCTGGCGTCGGCGAGGCTGTCAACTTCATCCAGGTACACGACCCGCACATGGGTCCAGGCTCCAGCGGCGGCGAACAGGTCCAAATCGTTCCCTCGATAGGAACCGTCCGTACCGAAAAACGGATCAGTGCGGTCGAAGAGCGTGGCCCTCACGGAAACCGGCTGATCGCTTGCCTGGAATCCTTCCAGCGTGAGTCCGTAGAGCGTCAGGTTCGCGCCAGCGACATCGGCGCTCAATCGCCAGAGACTGTCCCAAGTATCCCCGACCTGATCGAGCCGCCAACCCGTCCCGACGGCGGAACCAGCGCCCGACCCGACGGCGCCCGGGTTCCAGTTGACCGTTTCATTGAGCGTCACCAGATCGTTGGTGAAATGAGCCGTCACCCGCATCCCGCCCATGTCTTCGCCGGTCGTCATGAAACCGGTTATGTCAGTAACATGCTGCTCGACGCCCGGAATCGCTAGATGACTGACCGTCTGACCGAAGCACGGGCTAGCGGCAAGCCAGACCAGGCTGATCGCCAATGCGACGGATGAATCGAGCCTTCTCATGAGACGCCTCCATAGAAAATTACGCTTGGGAAAAGACCGATGCCTCTCTCATTTCCCCATCAGCGGCAGAGAACCTTTCCGTGAAGTTGACCGTGCGATTTCAGGCTGAAGAATGGTCTGCAGCCCGGCCTCCGCTATCAGAAGGGAGCATCTTCCGTTGCCATGCGGGCGAACGTCAAGCATTTTTCGCTTTTCTGGAAGAATCAAGGAAACGAGCGGAACCTATGCCGCCATTGGCGGCGACGCTCGAAAACGTCTCGTCTCCGTTACGCTCGCGGAGTTGATGCTAGCGAAGGGAATCTCCTCGCCGGCGTACGACTCGAAGAAGCGCCATTGTTTTCCGATATACTGCCTCGAATGCGCCTCCCTCGATTCAACCTTCGTATCGCTCTCGTTGTCACCGCCATCGCCGCCGTCGTCGCGTGGCAGGCGAGCATCGTCTATCAACGAAAGGCGGCGATGCAGGCCATGCAGCCGGTCACTTTTGTCCTCGCGGTCCGATAGCCAGGCGACGCCATTGCGCTGCCAAAGCTCAATCCGCTTCGCGAACTTTTTGGTGATCGCCCCGTCGGCCGCATTCAGGTCTTGGCCGTAGCGGGATGCGAGACAACGGCGGAACGCTTGGCGAGGCTTTTTCCCGAGGCGCAAGTCGAGATTGGCGATTGATTGCCACCCAATTTGTGCTTAATCTGGAGTTTTCACCCTTGGAGACTCCACATGAAGCTGACCCATCCGCAGCCTACCTTGCAAGCGCCCCTGCCGGCGAGGCCGTCTCGAACATGACGATTTGCAACGCCTATCAGATGCCCGATCGGTTCGTCGCGCAGATCATGCGTCTGCTGGTATCGGCCGGCATCGTGACGAGCACACGGGGCGTCCAGGGCGGCTACAAACTCGCGAAGCCGGCGAACAAGATCTCACTGCTGGAGATCGTAGAGGCGATCGACGGGCCGATCGGCGTCAATGGCGACCTCGACATTGCGGGGCTGGCGAAGGACAGCAAGGCGTCGGTCGAGAAAGCCCTGACAGCGATCGAGGCGGATACTCGCAAGCGTCTAGCGGCGATCACCCTCACGGACTTGCGGGCGGCTAAGGCGGCGTAAATGGCATGCCTTACAGCGAATCAAGATGCCTAGCAAACTCACTGCCGCTATGGCTAGGCTGTTCGGTTCAGGCACTGCCTCGAAGACGACGTTATCGACCCGAATCGATCCGTTCGCCTCGCCTGGATCGTGAATCAGGTCAAAGTAGCTGAGATTGTTCCAGCCGGGCGTGCCGTTTAGAGTCAGGGCGCCGACGCCGGGAATGGCCGTTATTGCTCCAGCGGAAGATTCAATCCGCCAGTTGCGAAACATCTGCTCAACATCGAGCGAAATAAGATCAAACGGTTGTGCGCCAGAGACGCGCACTTTGATCGGCGTCACATTGGTCCCTGCGACCAGCTGACCATCGCCGCCGTTTGAGCCGATCACTGCCGGACTCGTGCCAGGTAGATTGGCGAACGTTAAGCCATCTTCGACATACGGTAGCGCCTGAAACGCGCCGTCGCCGAAATCAATCGTTGCGGCCGACGCCGGGGAAGTGCAAGAAAGCAAGATCAAGGCTGATAACGTCAACGGGGTGTGGTGGAGCGTCACGACTCGTCTCCTAGCATTTAGCCATCTAAGAATGTTCGCCTGCCCCCGCGGCGGATGGCTTGGTCCTACTATACCAGCCGCCGCTTCCCAGCCACAAACTCTTCCGTTTCCGGCTTCCGAATTGGTTGGCGACGCCGGCGAAGGCGTTGGCAGCGATCAAGGCGGACGTTCGCAAGCACTCGTATTAAGATCCGCGGAAGCAGCTTAGCGCACGGCTTTTCGCCGCTATGCTGGGACCATGATCATCCGCCGATTCCTCGTCGCCGTTCTTTTCGTGGCACTGCTTCCCCGCTGCGTGGCCGCCTGGTCGGAATCGGGACACCATCTTATCGCCCTGCTCGCGTTCGATGACCTGACGCCCGAGGAGCAGGGACGGCTTCTGGAAATCCTCGCCGCCCACCCGCGGTACGTCGAAGACTTCACGCCGCCGGAGAAGATTCGCAACGCCGACCGTTTCCGTGCCGGCACGGCCGGTTACTGGCCCGACATCGCTAGGAGCCAACCAACGTACAACCGCCCGTCGTGGCACTATCAGCTAGGAGCGACGCTCACCCTCGGGGACCCGTCTCAACTCCAGGTGCCAGAGACGCCGGGGGCCGCTGCCGCCCGAAGCGACGCTGGAGACGCAGGAGTTGTACATCGCTCAAGCCGTGGCGCTTTGCCGTCGCATCTTCAATGACCAACAGGCCCAGCCCGGCGATAGAGCGATTGCCCTCTGCTGGCTCGCGCACTTGGTCGGCGACGCCCACCAGCCATGCCACGCGGGAAGCCTCTATGCGGCCGGTCTGTTTCCCGAAGGGGACCGCGGAGCCAACTCGATCCCGACTCGCCAGAAGAACAATATGCATGCCCTTTGGGACGGACTGCTAGGAGGCGCGTACAGTGAAGGGGCGATGAATCGTCGGGTGAAGGAGATCGCGGATTCCGCTGAAATCGAGACGGCCAATGCCGACGCGCTCGATCCGCTTGTTTGGTTGGCGGAAAGCCGGGAGGCCGCCATCGCTCACGCTTACACGCATGAAGTGATGGGGCCGATTGAGGCGACGATGAAAGAGGGAGGAGACCTTCCGGAGATTTACTTCTCGGAAGGTTATCTCCAGCAGGCTGGCAAGCTATCCCAACTGCGTGCTGCCGCGGCTGGGAAGCGACTAGCGGCGATTTGGAAAGAGGGCCTTGAGTAACCATGGCTGGCCAAGCCGTGTAGTTGCAAATCCGCTACTTGTAACTCAGCCGATCGTTCCATCGACGACGCGGCGTTTGGCACAACTAACATTACGCTGCATCGAGTAGGGAATTCGTCTCACCGATGCGGAAAACGTTGGGCATTGTAATCTTAAATCTGTTACGATCGTATGCAGAGAATTCGCTTAAGCACCGTCCCTGAACAGATCAGCGAACACTCGCCTTTGAAACATCACGAGCCACCTGTTCTTATTAGATGAGGGCCCTACTGCGATTGCAGGTGGCCAGCGGTTCACGGATCCGTCGACAGCAAGTTTTAACTGATACGGACAAAGTCGTTATGATCACAAAGGGCACCGGCCAACCGTACAATAATGGTGTGACACTCGTGGAAATGCTCGTCGTCATCGCAATCATTGGCGCTTTGGCTGCGCTAATACTTCCGGCGATTGAGATGTCGCGCGAGTCTGCGCGTCGCGCTTCGTGTGCCAACAATCTGAAACAGCAAGGATTGGCCATCAAACTGCATATCGATAGTCAACAAATATTCCCAACAGGCGGCTGGGGCGCTGAATGGGTTGGCGACCCGAATGGCGGATACTCAACGAAGCAGCCTGGAGGCTGGATATATAATGTGTTGCCCTACATGGAACAATCCAGCCTCCGTCAAATGGGACAGAACCTGCACGGAGACGCGAAGAAGCAATCAATTTCACAACTGCTGCAAACGCCACTGGGGATTTTTCAATGCCCATCACGAAGACTGCCTCGGGCTTATGCATATGTGGGTCCGGTGCCACTTAAGAATGCTGATCCGCCGAAGGACGTCGCTAAGAGTGACTATGTGATAAACCGACTTGTCTCACAAGTCAGGTCAGAAGTCATTGTCAGCGAGATTCAGCTAAAGAAAGGGCTAAGCAGAACGTTGCTGGCCGGCGAGAAGGCAGTTCATGACGGAAGTTATAAAAATGGTCAGGCGGCTGGTGATGGACTTAGCATGTACGCAGGGGATAGCGCTGATATAGGTCGCGATGTGAAGGGAAGCGCAAGCGCCGACGCCGAAGGTGGATCGGGATATGGAGCGGCACATCCCAGTGGTATCAATGTTGTATATTGCGATGGATCCGTCCACTTCATCAATGAAGGCGCGATCCTCGAGCCAGCAGTTAACTAGAATGCAGTAGCCAGGCAGCATCAGAGTGTAAGCTTCCGGCTTTCGCGTCCGGAGATGGTAACTGAAATCCTGTCGTTTTGAATATTTCTTACGATGAAATCTATCAGCGCATCAATCGTCGCCTTCGCAGGCGCACTTATTCTCATACAAGCACTTAAGACTAACGATGACGAAGTGCGATTCGTTGCCACATTAGTTGGTGGGCTTGTCGGTACTCTCGGACTTGTCGCATGGCTTCGCCAGCTGTTTACTATTGAATAACGTCCAGGCATGTTTACGGCATAGCGGGCTCGCGCCAGTACGTAACAATAGGAATCGATACCACCGGTGAATCGGCCATGTCGGTGCTTATCGTCAAATGACCCGATTCGCTTGCAGCAATTGCGATGCTTTTTTTTACCCGGGCCGTTATCCAATGGTGCGCACTCTCGCCCGCGCCCTCATACTTCACGTTGACGTTAGGCAAAGAGGATGTGCATCCCTTAATCGCAAATGTTCGCCCACCAAGTGCACGAATCAGGACCCGCTTTTCACATTCACATTCACTCAGATTTAGCACGATCCGCTTCGGCAGCTCTAGTCCAAATTGGCGTCTCCTAATTACATTTAATACTAATGAGTTGTTCCCGCTGTCGGCTTTGCGTGACCCCGAGTTAACGTTGAATGTTAACATCGTACGCTGTGAGACGGGGTCACTTGCAAGTGGAGATTTGGCGACAATATCAACCTGAAAATCTCGCTTGACCAACCCATTTCCCAGGGAATGGCAAGCGATTAATTTTGTTTCCGCGGTTATGCCATTCTCTTCCTGATTTACAGAAAGCCGCGTGTTGGCCGCAACTGGCCTATCGCTAACGCAAGTCACGACCGTGCTTCCTCTCGCGGCCGCAGTCCCATTGTGGTAATCCAGCACTACCACTTTAGTGTCTGCTCGGATCGGTGCGTGATAGCGAACATTTAGCAATAGTTCGATTGGGTGGTTTACTCCCACAGGGGAAATAGCGTCAAGCACGAGCTTATATTCTCCCGCAGATGTGCTTTCTGCCGGGAGAATGATCGAGAAAGTGGTACTTCGACCTGGACTTACATGGACCGTGTAGCCTTTGCTCACAAGCTCGTCGCCATTCATCACGGCGAAACATCCGCAGCTCTTAGACGATAGGCTAATCGCATATCTTTCTTTACTGACATTGGTCAGGGTAAACGGGTGTGCGCCCACGGGCAGCGGCGATAGCCCCTCGCGAACCGACCCCAATCCATGTATTGTCACGACTGCATTTTCGCAGATTACGCCGAATTGATGGTCACGAGCGGAGTCGCCGCGTAGCCAAACAACGCTCGCGAGAGCTGCCAGTGACGTAATGGCGAACGCGGTGAGCCAATGTCGTCGTTTTCTGGCAATAACGTTAAGCATGCTAGTTCCAAACCTTCCGTCCAATCGATGGTGCCCATTTACGACAGCAGCCAATCGCAGGCATTGGTGTCACTTCGGATCAGTCAGCCTTAGCCACGCGCCAATCGCACGCGCATTGTCAGCGCGCAGCACGTCACTGTCATTAGGAGGCAGTAACGTGCACCAACCAATACCACGACATAGTGCGAGGAAGTGCGATCCTAAGCATTACCTCTCGTAGGAATACTTCGGCAAATAGGCCATGCTCCCGGGGCGGTGTATATCGCACTAGGAACGAATGTCAGCTTACCTAATCATCGGTGGTCACAATCACGTCAATCTCTAGCAGCGTGCTAAGATGGAAAAATTTACATTCGTGGAGCGAGCAAGAACATACAGCAGCGAAACCAATGCTTCGGACAGGTTGTAAATAACCTAAAGTGCAATCGCCGACGTTCAAGTGCAAACAATTCTATTCAGATTGGCCATCGGACCGATCGCCAAGAAGCTTTAGGACAACGGGATCAATATCATACACTACTGATTCGACTTGGCCACCACAGTACACAACATTGAAAGCAGAGGGGTGTGCACTTCCGAAGTTCAAAGAGTCTGCCGGTGTCTCGTCATCACGCGAGGGCGCAAAGCGTGGATCAGTCCACCGCACAATGTCTCTGTCAAAACCTTGATACATGCTGTGATTATCCCCTGGATCCCCCCCATTCTTATAGTACTGCACCTCAATGTGCTTTTCTCCAGCGAATAACGTGTTGGTAAGTCCATCTGTAATTTGCTTCATAGCTGTCTCGCTTCGCATATACACCACGCCATTCATTCTGTCGGTTGGTGCCCACTCAACCGCTTTGCTCATCGAATTGTAACTATCTCGATCAATCGCGTGAGTGATTGTAAAATATTTGAAATCAGGATTTGCGTCGCTTCCGCCACTCGCGGCGTAGTCCGCTCTCGCAACTCTTTCTTGGAAATCGGAGTTAAAGACATCCCAAGGCTCCGGAAGCCAATATGGATAAGCCCGCGGCAACCTCCTAGATGGACAATGCATAATCTGCAACGGAATCCGTAACATGCCCGCAGCACTTGAACGTTGTAAAGCCGTAACTCTGTCGGGGTCACCATCGTTAGGCAAATCATGAATCGCTGCACTCTCAAGGTAAGGCAAAAGTCCGTAAATCCAGCCGCCCGGCTGATCTTTACCATAACCTCGAAGCGGGTCGCCGACCGCCCAAGGGTGCCATCCGCCAGATGGCATAAATCCCTGAGCTTCGGTAAACACCTGTGAGGCCAACCCAATCTGCCTGAGGTTATTATTACAAGCTGTTATCCTTGCAGACTCGCGAGACATCTCGACGGCCGGAAAAAGCAGCTGGCCTAAAAGCGCGAGTATCAGAACAGCGATGAGCAGCTCGACGAGCGTAACGCCAGATCGTCGTACTACTTTTCTTAAGTCAAGCATTGTTCCCACCGCAAAAATCCTTGTATGCAACCAGTCGATTTCATGTGTACACGAGGGGCGTAAAAGTTCTGTATTCAGCTCGAATCCATCCCGTTTGCCATGGCGCTCGGCGCTAATGACACTTCACGTTCCACCTTGCGTGTTAGCAGTTTCCATTGATTTAGCCTGACGGTTGAACTCGAGTCGACATACGACGCCCAATGCTAGGATCGCCAGGGGAACTAGCAAGCGGTCCCACCACTTCCAAGGTATCGTCCCAGGCGGAAAGCCGTGGTCGTTCTCCCGTGAATGCGAAAGCAGCCATTCAATTATCCGGTAGTCGCGAAACGCCGGAGTCCATGAATCATGAGACTCGGCGTCAATTTCTGTTAACTCAGCGACACTGCCAACACTTCGAAGTTTGCGGACGGTCGAACGGATATCGCCAATTGAAGACGTTGGATCACGGCTACAATGAAAAGCCCACAACGGAAAATCACGAATCGCCCCGAGCCGGTCATCACGTACATATGCTCCACCTGGCGACATTGCAACTGCAGCTGCGAATCGCCGCGGGTATCTAAGAACGTGTTTTGAAATCTAGTTTGTCGCATTGGCGAGTCGTCTCGCCATGAGCCCGATCATGGCGATTTGAATGAGGGCTTCACTGGAGGCGGGGAGTTTTTCGTAGTCTCGTGCGTGACGGCGATGACGGGTCAA